>DAIMGQ010000126.1:0-1513 GCA_036723815.1 Candidatus Planktophila sp. | reverse complement strand
GCCTTATCAACTGTTGCTGGAATTAGCGATGGGGAGGTGCAATCAATTATTGCTGGCCGTCCCTATATCGACCTGAACGATTTTGTGCGCAGATCAGGATCTAGTATCCCAGTTACAGAAAGCATGATCTTGACCGGCGCGTTTGATTCATTGCATATCGATGTTAATCGCAGGGATCTGCTGCTGCATTTTTCTGATCTACAAAAATCACCAAGTGCGGCCGTATCTGGCGCGCAGATGAACTTAGGCTTTGATCCGCCAGCGTTGGTTAGTAGTGGATTGCCGGCAATGAGTGCGGCAGAGAGTGTGAAGTATGAAGTTGATCGACTAGGCATTGATATGTCCCGTCACATGATTGAGTTTTATGGCGACTTCCTTAATGCAATTGGAGCGGTTAGATCTAGTGATTTGTTAAAGCAACGATCTCAATCATCGGTATTAGTTGCTGGTATCAAGGTTGCGATGCAAACACCACCGGTGCGCTCTGGTAAGCGTGTCATCTTCGTAACGTTAGATGATGGATATGGGCTGAGTGATTCCACATTTTTCACCGATGTTCAGGGTGAATACGCCAATGTTTTGTACTCCACATCGCTGCTACTTGTACGGGGCATAACCCGCAGAACTGGGGCCAGGGGAATATCGATCAGAGCCACTGGGGCATGGGATTTACGTGCTGCCTACGAAAGTTGGAGCACCAAACAAAGTACGCTCGCAATATGACAACAGATGACAAGCCAACACAGGCAACGATTCTGCATGTCGATATGGATGCATTCTTTGCCTCAGTTGCTGAAAAAGATAACCCAGAGTTAAAAGGCAAGGCTGTCGTTATCGGCATGGGCACCCGCGGAGTTGTCTCTGCTGCCAACTATGAAGCACGTAAATTTGGAATTCACTCTGCAATGCCGGTGGGACAAGCACGCCGGTTAGCACCACATGCGATCTTTCTACCTGTTGATATGGCCCGCTATCAAGAGGTCTCTGGCCACATCATGGAGATCTTTGAAAGCTTCACACCCAATGTTGAACCAGTCTCTGTTGATGAAGCATTTCTAGATGTGACAGGTGCCAAGAAATTGCTGGGCACAGGACGTGAGATTGCAACGGCAATTCGTGCAAGGGTAGAGGCACAAGAAGGTATTACCTGCTCTGTTGGTATCGCACCTTCTAAGTTCATTGCAAAGCTTGCCTCCACTCATTGCAAACCAAATGGAATGCTAGAAATTACTAGCGATCGAATTCTTGAGTTTTTGCATCCACTACCAATTTCTGCGATGTGGGGAGTGGGTCCAAAGACTGCAGAGGTGCTGGAACGCTTAGGACTTCGCACAATTGAAGATATTGCAAAACTGCCTCGCACAACTTTGATTCGAGCAGTTGGGGAGGCAGCTGGTGCTAACTTGCATGAACTTGCCTGGGGCCGGGATTACCGAGATGTTGCCCCGCAAGATGCCGAAAAAAGCATTAGCGCAGCAGAAACTTTCCCAACTGATTTAGATAACCCGGAAGA
>DAIMGQ010000125.1:0-1520 GCA_036723815.1 Candidatus Planktophila sp. | reverse complement strand
GTTAATCGCAGACTGCAAGAGGCCTACCGTCTTGGTTTTAAGCGCGCTTTAGTTCCAACTGGATCAGATACCAAGATTGATGGCATGGAGATCGTTGAAGTTTCACGCCTTGATGCCGCGCTAAAACGGGTAAAAATCACCGGCGAATGAGTTCGTTAGAAAAACCAATTCTTACCTGGTTTAAAAAGAACAAAAGAGAATTACCGTGGCGTGATACATCCCCGTGGGGTGTAATGGTCAGCGAATACATGTTGCAACAAACCCCAGTTAACCGAGTTCTTCCTAAATGGCATGAGTGGATGGAGCGCTGGCCAACACCTAAAGATTTAGCTAAAGCAACACCTGCTCAAGTCATTACCGCTTGGGGGCGGCTTGGCTATCCACGCCGTGCACTACGACTACATGCTGCTGCACAAATCATCGCTGAAGATTTCAATAACAAAGTGCCAGAAGATCAAGAAACACTTCAGCTGCTACCTGGCATCGGCGAATACACCGCCGCTGCTATTGCCGCCTTTGCATTTGAACAAAGATCCCTTGTAATGGATGTAAATATCCGCAGGTTGTTAGTACGTGCTATTGATGGTGAAGAGCACCCAAAGCCAGCACCAACTGCTCGAGAAAAAGCTCGCAGACTTGAAATCCTTCCTGTCAAAAACGCTCACCTTTGGGCTGCTGCAACCATGGAACTTGGCGCACTTGTTTGCACATCAAAAAATCCTGCATGTGAACTCTGTCCAATAATTGGTCAGTGTAACTGGCGCAAAAATGGTTATCCAAAAACAGATCTAGTTCGTAAATCGCAAGATTGGCATGGCACTGATCGCAAATGCCGCGGAACTATTGTGCAAGCACTTCGTGAAAACGAGTCATTAACCGAGTCTGCAATAAAGAAGTTGTGGCCTGAAGAATCACAGGTCGAAAAAGCCCTTCAAACACTGCTCGAAGACCAACTAATTCAGGCACTTCCCAGACGCCGCTATAGACTGCCGCAATGATTCGTTACGCAACCAAAGCAGATGCACCCCGCATACATCAGCTAATCAAAGATCTTGCTGAGTATGAAAAGGCGCCACTTGAGGCGAAAGCGACAATCGAACAAATCGAAGAAACAATCTTTGGAGAAAATCCAGTTACTTACTGCCACGTTGCGGAAGATAACGGTGTTGTAGTCGGCATTTCTATTTGGTTTCTTAACTACTCAACATGGGTTGGAAAGCCTGGTATCTATCTTGAAGATCTCTACGTTGATCCCGCATATCGCGGCAAGGGTTATGGCTTAGCTTTCCTCAAAGAATTAGGAAAGATCTGCGTTGAACGCGATTACGAAAGATTGCAGTGGTGGGTTCTGGATTGGAATCAACCAAGCATCGACTTCTACAAATCCTTAGGGGCAGTGCCCATGGATGAGTGGACTGTGTATCGCGTTAGCGGAGAAGCACTTAAAAAACTAGCTGAATAATTTAAGCAGTTGGTGCTTCAGCAAGATCTTCAGGAGTATCAGGTGTTGCCACCTTTGG
>DAIMGQ010000124.1:0-1570 GCA_036723815.1 Candidatus Planktophila sp. | reverse complement strand
TGGGGCGCGCAGATCTTTTGCGTAAGGCTATGGGTAAGAAGAACAAAGATATTTTGGATAAAGAGTACATTCCCTTTGAAGCAGGCATGAAGGAGAACGGATTCTCCACAGCTGCTATTAAGCGCTTATGGGAAGTTTTGATTCCCTTTTCTGATTACGCATTTAACCGCGCACACTCTGCTGGATATGGAGTTGTTTCATACTGGACCGCCTACTTAAAGGCTAACTATCCAACTGAATACATGGCAGCACTTCTTACTTCTGTACGTGATGACAAGGACAAGTCCGCCCTCTACCTATCTGAGTGTCGTCGCATGGGAATTAAAGTTTTATCACCTGATGTCAATGAATCTGATGCTGAATACACACCACGTGGTGTTGACATTCGTTTTGGATTAGCAGCGATTAGAAATGTTGGAGAAGGCGTCGTTGCTTCAATCAAGAATGCGCGCACTAATAAGGGTCGCTTCACATCCTTTGGAGATTTCCTGGCAAAAGTTGATGCTCAAGTGTGTAACAAGAAAACAATTGAATCACTGATCAAAGCCGGTGCATTTGGGTCGCTGGGATCTTCACGTAAGGGATTGATTGCTATCCATTTAGAGGCAATTGATTCTGTGATCGAATCAAAACGCGCCGAGGCAATTGGGCAGTTTGATTTATTTGGCGGAGAAGCAGTTACTGCAGTTTCTGGATTAGATATTGAAGTTCCAACAGGTGAGTGGGACAAATCGATGCTGCTTTCCTATGAGCGCGAAATGTTAGGACTCTACGTTTCAGACCATCCACTACTTGGCGTTGAACATGTTTTGCGTGCTAATACAGATATGTCCATCAGTGAAATTGTTGATGATGGCGCTCAGCATGAATCCATTGTCACTATTGGTGGATTGATCACCAGTGTTACGCGCAAAGTTTCTCGCCAGGGTGCTTCTTGGGCAGTTGTCACAGTTGAAGATCTTGAGGGCTCACTTGAAGTTCTCTTCTTTGCTAATACATACAACCAGTATTCGATGTCACTGACCGAAGACCGAATCGTCACCATTCGAGGTCGAGTAGATCGCAGAGAAGATAAGTTGCGCTTTACTGCCCTAGAAATGTCGATGCCAGATATCAATGCAACTCCGACAGGTCCTCTAGTTATTTCACTGCCCATCCAGCAGTGCACACCACCTGTTGTTGAGCGAATCAAGGAAATCTTGCGCTCTCATCCAGGTAAGCGAGAAGTGCATTTGCAATTAAATGACAACGGAAGCAGCACCGTGATGAAGGTTGATGCATTAATCACGTCATCACCAAGTTTGAGCGCAGATCTCAAATCGATCCTGGGACCCAACTGCCTGGTTTAAATTCAGGAACAAGGTTGGGGGCTCAGCCGTTACAATTGCCCAATGATTCGTACCGTTGACCTGCGCGGGCGAGCCCTATCTAAAGCCCAATACAACCTCGAGCTTCCTCGTGCCACGCTCAATGTGGCAGAGGCGATGGTATTGATTCAACCAATTCTAGATCGTGTCAAAAATGGAACTGAAGCAGACCTCATTGCCCTGGCCCAAGAATTTGATGGAGT
>DAIMGQ010000123.1:0-1798 GCA_036723815.1 Candidatus Planktophila sp. | reverse complement strand
GTAGATCGACCGGCTGCTGGCTTTGTTTCTATTGCTGGCGGTAAGTACACGACTTATCGTGTCATGGGCAAGGATGTTGTTGATCGCGCAGTAATTGAGCTACGCAAGTTAACTCAAAATTCTGTAACAGAAAAACTTCCACTAGTAGGTGCCGATGGCTACTTTGCATTAGAGCAACAGAAAGAGCGTATTGCTCAAGAATCTGGGCTTGATGTAGAAACTGTTACACATTTACTCAATCGCCATGGATCTCTAATTAGTGAAATCCTTGAATTAATTGAAGACCAACCAAAGCTAGCTGCCAAATTAGATCCAGATCTGCCATACATTAAGGCAGAAATTGTTTATGCAGCCTCACATGAAGGTGCACGATCTGTAGATGATGTAATTTCTCGTCGCACGCGCCTTTCTTTTGAAGCGGTCAATCATGGGGTATATCTTGCAGATGAAGTAGCAGCTCTAATCGCACCTGTTCTTGGATGGAGCGCAAAAGAACGCAAGGAATCAATAGCGCATTATGCGGAGTTAGTTGATCGTGAAACAGCAGCCCTAGATGAGCTACTTGAGGTTAATTCTTAATCTGCCCTCGGCAACCATCAGTAGTTGGCTTCTTTGTAGCAGTAGGTGAAGGTGTTGGCTTAGCTGTTGGTGTTGGTCCTTGGGTAACTTCAAAAGCAACCGGGAAAGCAGATTCTGCGTGAGTTCCAGAAACATCTTGGAACAAAATTTTTCCACTGTATGTGCCAGCTAAAACGCCTTTGAGAGCAAGAGTCCACACACCACTTGTTTCACGCAAGATTGTCTGTGTGGGTTTAGTTGCTGGTGTTGTCGCTTTATCAAAGACCAGCTTCACGCTTCCTGTCACAACAGGTGAGCCACTTGGCCGGACAACATTTACTTTAAAGGTAACAAGTTTGTTGGTAGTACTCGCCGATTGACCCACAACAGTTAAGACTGTTGGCTCTTGTTGGGGCATTAGGTCAACAAGTGTTGGTGCCCAACTTCCCTTAGCTAAGTCTAAGAAAGATGACGGAGTGCCGCGGAAGACATTGAGATCTAGCTTATTTCCAGGAACTCCGTACTTAGGAGCAATTCCACATGAGGAGTATTGCCAAACAGTCCATTGCGAATCACAGTTTGCCCCAGTCCATGAGTGAACATAACAACCCCCAGTTTTCATTCCAGGTTGATTGATTGGGTTAGCTGGGTCAATTGCATATTGAGCTAACCACAACGGATATTGAGCAAGTTCTGGTGTACGGGTCATAGAACTTTCTAAGAATTTTGCATATGAATAGAGAATTGGAGTTTTACCAGTTTTTTCCTTTACAGATGCAAGAAAAGTTGTAGCCCACAACGTCACAGCACTTCGTGTTGCATACTTTTGGCATGCACCAGAAGATGAGTAACGAACACACTTATTTTCAAGGTCAAGTGCGTACGGCAAATCTTTGTCACTATAACCACCCATTGACGCCAAACGCCACACAACCTTCTGGGCTTGTGCCAGAGCATCTTTCTTTATTCCTTCCGGATCTGTTACATCAGGTAAGACTGCGTAGTGATAGAAACCTGTGTAGATACCAGCAGCTTGCGCAGCAAAATGATCCATTGCAGCATATTTAACAGAGAGCAAATCAGCCGTTTCTCGAGTGTCAGAGGCCTTGATGAAAACAAATCGCATTCCTGCTTCATACATCTTTACAAAATCAATTGGCTTATCGTTGGGATGCTGCCAGCGACTTACATCTGCGCCATGGATTCGACCGCCAGGTCCAGTTAAATCAATAAATTGAGC
>DAIMGQ010000122.1:0-1827 GCA_036723815.1 Candidatus Planktophila sp. | reverse complement strand
GCCCAGAGCAAGGAAAAGTCCTTGGACTTTCTAAGTGGTGCTAGATCGATCGCAAAATTGGCCACGCACCCACCCTAGTTGAAGGTTTGGGCCTCAGTGGGGAAGTTGCCTGAGCGAACATCATCAGCAAATTCACTCGTTGCAGCCAACATCTCGGCGCGCAAGTTGCGATATGCCTTAGCTAACTTCGGAGCCTTTTTGGTGATGCCCATTAAATCTGTCCAGACGAGGACCTGTGCATCGCAATGAGCGCCGGCACCAATACCTATGACAGGAATACTCAATGCTTTGGTGATTCGGGCAGCTAATTCTGCAGGGACTAGTTCCAACACAATTGAAAAAGCACCTGCTGCTTGAAGTGCTTTAGCAGCTTCCAGAATTACATCGCCATCTGTGCGACCTTGAACTCTGTAGCCACCTAATTGATGCATTGATTGAGGAGTTAATCCCAAGTGGCCCATGACTGGAATTCCGCTTGCGACAAGCTTTTTAACCGTCTCTAGATGAGCACCTTCTAGCTTTACCGCCATAACCCCAGACTCTTTGAAAAAGCGAACCGATGTGGCAAGGGCTAATTCGGGGGATGCTTCATATGAGCCAAAGGGCAGATCTGCAACAACCATTGCTCGCTGTGATCCGCGGACAACAGCTCTGGCTAGAGGAATTAACTCATCAACGGTTACGGGGATTGTGTTCTCTTCACCCAGAAAATTATTGCCAGCGCTATCGCCAACAAGTAGAACTGGAATACCTGCCTCATCAAATATTTCAGCGGTCATGGATTCATAGGCGGTCAGCATGGCCCACTTTTCACCGCGCTCTTTGGCCGCAGCTAAATCCAGAATAGTTACGCGTCGGTGCAGCGCGCCCCCATATAAAGACTCCATAGTTTCCTCTCCTCGAAGCCGCCTGAAGCAGTCCCCGGGTACAAGGCAAAGGGTACCCCCGTTACACTTGAAAAATGAAGTTGCGCGTGGCGCTAGCCCAAATCAACCCAACAGTTGGTGACCTTGCGGGCAATGCTGGGCTAATTGCCGAGGCTGTTAAGAGCGCACAAGCACAAGGTGCCAATCTGATTGTTTTCCCGGAGATGATCGTGACTGGATATCCGGTTGAAGATTTAGCACTTCGTCCATCCTTCCAAACAGCCAGTATTAAAGCTGTTGAACAAATAGCTGCCGGAATTACAGGCGATGTAGTGGCGGTAGTTGGCTATTTAGATAAAGGACCAAAAAACGCCGTTGCGGTAATTCATGATGGAAAAATCAAGGCCAGATATGTGAAGCGCCATCTGCCTAATTACGGCGTCTTTGATGAATTTAGAAACTTTGTAGCAGGGGACCAAACCCTTGTTGTTCGCATCCATGGCGTTGATGTTGCGGTGGCAATTTGTGAAGACATTTGGCACTCACTTGATTCAATCAAAGTTCGCACACCAGGTCTCTTAGTAGTTCCTAACGGTTCTCCATTTGAGCGCAACAAGGATGATGTGCGATTAGGGCTGGTCCAAAAGCGGGCCAAGGAAATTGGCGCACCCGTTGCCTATGTCAACATGACAGGTGGCCAGGATGATTTGGTCTTTGATGGCGACAGCATTGTTGTTGGCAAAGATGGCAGTCTGCTTGCAAGGACTGCCCAGTTTGATGATCAGTTGATTGTTATTGATATTGAATGTAGTGAAAAAAGCTCACAGCCAGATGTTGTGATTTCAGAGGAACCAGCAACACATGCCGGTGCGCTTGAATCATCAATTGCCACTGCGCTTTCAGATGAGGCCGAGATGTGGCAGGGCCTTGTGATGGGGCTTCGTGATTATGTGGGCAAGAA
>DAIMGQ010000121.1:0-1838 GCA_036723815.1 Candidatus Planktophila sp. | reverse complement strand
AACACCGCAGCTGTCATGATGTTTTCAGTTGCACCAACACTTGGGAAATCTAATTCAACCGGTGCTCCTGTTAATCCGTTGGGGGCTTGGGCAATGACATAACCATGTTCGATGTGGGCTTTTGCACCAAGTGCTTCAAGACCTTTGATATGAAAATCTAAACCGCGAGAACCAATTGCATCTCCGCCCGGCAAGGCAACATCTGCTTGACCAACGCGGGCAACTAGTGGCCCCAGAACATTGATTGATGCTCGCATTTTTCGCACCAAGTCATAATCTGCACGGTGGGCAGGTTCTCGCGGGACTGTAATTGTGACGGTGTCTGTGCCACGAATGACTGTGCAACCAAGTCGGGTTAAAAGATCGGCCATGATGTCAACGTCAGCAATATCTGGGACATTGCGGATTGTTGTTGTGCCAGCAGCCAGCAAAGAGGCCGCCATCAGCTTTAAAACAGAGTTCTTGGCACCTGTTACAGCGACTTCTCCGCGCAGGGAGGTTCCGCCAACTATGCGGAAGCGATCGTGGGATGCCATAGCCGCAGTCTACTTATAGGCTAGGCACATGGTTAATTTAACGCGTATTTACACAAAGACCGGCGATGACGGAACTACATCTCTTGGGGACATGAGTCGCACCTCAAAGAATGACCCTCGCCTTGAAGCCTATGCCACAGTTGATGAAGCTAATTCAGCTATTGGTGTTGTGCTTTCAACAGATCAATTAACCGATGCGGTTCGTGCATTATTGGTGCGCATCCAAAATGACATGTTTGATGTTGGAGCAGACCTTTGCACGCCAGTTGTTGATGCACCAGCATTTGAACCACTTCGTGTTCTGGAGTCCCAGATAACATATCTTGAGGAACAAATCGATCTTTACAACGCTGATCTTGAATCATTGCGTTCTTTTGTTTTGCCATCTGGAACACCAGCTGCTGCACACCTGCATGTAGCCCGCACAGTAGTTCGCCGCGCTGAGCGATGCACATGGGCTGCTATTCACGCCTTTGGCGGCGGAGTAAATCCTTTGACTGCCAAGTACTTGAATCGTTGTTCAGATCTTCTCTTCGTTCTTGCACGCTATGCCAACAAAGAAATTGGCGATCAGTTGTGGGTTCCAGGAGCCAATCGCTAAGGAGCAACTGTGTAAGTCGTAGATGGCACCGTTTCTTCAGGAACATCTTTACGGCACACGGCTTTAATGTTTGAAACGGTATGACCTAGTTCGATTGGTTCACCACTTACTATCAAGATAGTTGTGTATTTCTTTGACCAAGTTCTACCAAAAGTTGTTCGAACCGTGCCAAAGAGTTTGATTGTCTTTTCCTCAGGAGAAGTCACACCTTTTACACTGGCCGTTACAACCCACCAGGTACAGCCAGTTTCGGAAGCAACCTGAACCGCCCCGCACGAGTATTTCTCACACACTGGAATACCATCAACAGTTTGTGCCAATGACTTTGTTAGCACCTTGTCGTTAGAAGCTAAGCCCACTAACTCTTTTGCAGTTGGAATCTTTGCAAAAGTATTGCCATCTTTGCTCTTGATAAAACCCTTTGGTGGCCACACCGGAGATGGCGAAGGCGTAATTTTTGCCTTGGCTTTAGCCAGGGAGGTAGTAGGTGCAGCACCTGCAACTGGCGCACATACCAAGAGGGCCAGAAATACTGCAATAACCTTCTTAATCACGACCCCACTTAAACTTTCTCACGCTAAAGAAGATTCCTATTGCCAACCACACCAGAAGGACTACGACAGTTCTGCCTGTTTCCCAACTCTTCGCAACCTCTTGGCTTGCAAAAGAATCAGGCAAAAACACTGAACGCATACCTTGAG
>DAIMGQ010000120.1:0-1852 GCA_036723815.1 Candidatus Planktophila sp. | reverse complement strand
ATTGGTCCCGCGAGCGTTTTACTATGGATGAAGGAATGTCCAAGGCTGTTGTTGCAATTTTCAAGCGAATGTATGACGCAGGTCTGATCTATCGCGCAGAAAGAATCATTAACTGGTGTCCACGTTGCTTAACAGCGTTGTCAGATATTGAAGTTGAACACCAAGATGATGCCGGTGAATTTGTTCAGATTCGTTATGGTGATGGCGAACAAAGCATCGTGATTGCAACTACCCGAGCCGAAACCATGCTTGGTGATGGTGCTGTTGCGGTACACCCAGATGATCCTCGATACAAGCACATGATTGGTACTGAAGTTTTATTGCCTCTAGTTAACCGAATGATTCCAATTATTGCTGATGAGTTAGTCGATCCTGACTTTGGAACTGGCGCAGTTAAAGTTACTGCAGCCCATGATCCAAATGACTTTGAGATGGCGATGCGCCACAATGTGCCCTTTGTTGTGATCATGAACGAGCACGCAGTAATGGCTGGGACAGGCACCGAGTTTGATGGCATGGATCGTTTCGATGCGCGTATAGCTGTTGTTGCAAAGCTAAAGGAAATGGGGCGCGTAGTTGCCGAAAAGCGTCCATACATGCACGCTGTTGGGCATTGTTCTCGTTGCGATACAACCGTTGAACCACGTTTATCAAAGCAGTGGTTTGTAAAGGTTGCACCAATGGCAAAGGCTTCAGCAGACGCGGTGCGCAGCGGTGAAGTAAAGATTGAACCAGAAGCACTTGCACCACGTTATTTTGATTGGGTCGACAACATGCACGACTGGTGTATTTCTCGTCAGTTGTGGTGGGGTCACAGAATTCCAGTTTGGTATGGACCAAATGGTGAAGTTCAAGTTGTTGGTCCTGATGAGACCGCACCTGCTGGTTGGACACAAGATCCTGATGTTCTAGATACCTGGTTCTCATCTGGCCAATGGGCATTTTCAACATTTGGGTGGCCAGAAAAATCTGCAGACCTTGCAAAGTTCTATCCAACATCGGTCCTTGTTACCGGCTATGACATCTTGTTCTTCTGGGTTGTGCGCATGATGATGATGTCTACTTTTGCAATGGATGGTGTTGCACCATTTAAGACAATCATGTTGCACGGTTTAGTGCGCGATCAATTTGGCAAGAAAATGTCAAAGAGCCGCGGAAATGTTGTGGATCCCATTGAATTTATGGATAAGTACGGAGCAGATGCGCTGCGCTTTACCTTGGCACGCGGTGCTAACCCAGGCACAGATCAGGCACTTGCCGAGGACTGGATCGGTGGATCCCGTAACTTTGCAACCAAGCTCTGGAATGCAACCCGCTTTGCAATGATGAACGGTGCAACTATTACGGGAGATTTACCTGCACTTGATTCACTCAATGCCATTGATAAATGGATTCTTAGTCGCTTGTCAGAAACTGTTTCTGAGACAACAGAGCTTCTGGAAAAGTATGAGTTCGCTCGTGCTTGTGAGTTGATGTATCACTTTGCGTGGGATGACCTATGTGACTGGTACCTAGAGCTTTCAAAGGAAGCATTTGCATCAGGTAACGCCGAAGCAAGTAAGCGCGTTTTAGGTCATGTTCTAGATCAACTCTTCCGGTTGATGCACCCGGTAATGCCCTTTATTACTGAACAAATGTGGACCACGTTAACTGGGGGAGAGTCATTAGTTATTGCCGAGTGGCCAGTAGCAAATGCTGCCCACGTTGATAAGAAGGCTGAAAACCTTGTTGGCCAGCTACAAGAGATCATTACTGAGGTTCGCCGCTTCCGTAATGATCAAGGCATAAAGACTTCATTAAAGATTCCTGGCCGTATTGTTGCAAAGGGCGAGGTTGCTAATTACGCATCTGC
>DAIMGQ010000119.1:0-1865 GCA_036723815.1 Candidatus Planktophila sp. | reverse complement strand
CTCCTATCAAGGTTCACGGCAAGAGCAAGGATGAAGCAAATACTGCTGCAACAGATTTGCTCAAGCGCTTTGATCTTTCAGATAAAGCTGATCAATACCCGGATCGCCTTAGCGGGGGACAACAGCAACGTGTTGCGATCATTCGATCTTTAGCTGTTAACCCACGTTTGTTGCTATTAGATGAAGTCACATCTGCGCTCGACCCTGTGTTGGTCAATGAAGTTCTATCGGCTGTTCGAGATTTAAAGAGTGATGGAATGACCATGGTGCTTGCAACACATGAGATGGGTTTTGCAACACAGGTGGCAGATGAAGTCTGTTTCTTAGAATCAGGAAACATCGTTGAGCGTGGAACTGCAGATCAGGTGCTGCATAACCCTCAGAACCCAAAGACTCAAGAGTTCTTAAAGCGCGTGCATGAAGCGGGCCGGTTGTAACATCACCACCATGAGCGCATTTAATCAACGTATTCAGCCACTTCGTGATCTCATGAAGGCTAAGGGATTAGATGCTTTTGTCCTGCGTCGCAATCCAAATTTAGCCTGGGCAATTGCAGGACGTGCACATGTGCCAACAACAATTGATGCAGCATGTTTTGATTTGATTATTACCCAGGATTCAGCAACTGCAATAACAAATGTTGTTGAAGCACCTCGTCTTATTGCAGAAGAACTTCCAAGTGAAGTGACTGTTAAAACCATTAAGTGGTCTGAGGGGCGCGACCCACAACTGCCTACAGGTTCAAAAGCCGGTAGCGATCAACCAGGTGGGGATCGAATTGATTTGGGAACTGAAGTTGAGATGATTCGAGCATCACTGATTGAATCTGATGTTGCGCGATTTAAAGAGATTTGCGTTGATGCAGCTGTTGCTTTAGGTAATGCAATGAAGCAGGTGGAAAGTTCAGACCGTGAAATCGACGTTGCAGGATTGATCACTCACTCCTTGTGGCAAGCAGATTTAGAGGTTGCCTTTCTAGGAGTTGCTGGTGCTGATCGTGTGCACAAATTTAGACATCCATTGCCAACAGATGCGGTTGTTGGAAATCGTGTTTCTGCCTCCATCTGTGCAAAGCGAAAAGGTTTGATTGCATCAGTTACCCGCATCGTTACCTTTGGAGGAGTTACTGATTCAATGATCAATGAGTACACATCCATATATAAAGTTGAAGCTGCGCTGCTAGATGCGACCGTTGTCGGCAAAGCCTTTTCAGATCCAATTAACGCAGCCATCGCTGCCTATCCCGCCAATGGTTTTGATGCCGATGAGTGGACCAAGCATCACCAGGGAGGGCCAACAGGCTTCCTGCCTCGTGATTGGCCAGCTAATCAAGGCTCAACGCGTCTGATTGCGGAGAACCAACCAATTGCCTGGAATCCAACGGGCAAAGGGTGGAAGGCAGAGGACACCATCCTGGCGACATCTGCAGGCGTAAAGATGCTCACAAACGACCCAGGATGGCCGGCTTTTGAGGTCAATGGTCGGACCAGACCGTTCCTCCTGCAGCGATAAGGTTCATCACGGTCCCATAACGAAGCGCAAAATCGCCCATTTGCCATTGACTCGCACCTGTTCCAGTGGCAATCTCTGCCAAGAGGTCTTACCACTGGAGGTATTAATGAGCACCGTTGCTCTTGTTGCGCTCGCGCGCCCTACCTTTGACCTCGAATGCGCTCAAGCAAACTTCGACAGCGCTCGAGCGCTATTAACTGAGCTCGGGGCCACAGTAGTTGGACCAACTGAATTAGTAATGACAGTTGATGATGTTGCAGCGGCAAAACTTCCAGATGCCGATCTCCACATTTTGTTCATGGCCTCTTTTTCAGATGCATCACCAGCTGTTGAATTATTAGGAAAAGTTAAGG
>DAIMGQ010000118.1:0-1886 GCA_036723815.1 Candidatus Planktophila sp. | reverse complement strand
ACGTTAATCATTCCGTGATCTGATGTGACCCAAATACGAGTGCCCTTGGGAACTTCCTTCATGAGTTGGGAAACCATCTGATCGATCATGGTTAGTGCAGCTATCCACTTTTCACTGCCCACGCCATCAGAGTGGCCTGCCGTATCTAAATCATTGACATACAAATAAACAAATGAAGGTGACTTTTGCAAAGCTAACTTTGTTTCGCTGATTAAATCTGCAACCAGGTTTGCACCTTTGTAGTTGGCGCCACGAAAAACTGCTCTGGTAAAGCCAGAGTTCTCATATCGCTTTGCCGCAACATGTGTCACGTTAATCCCGGCAGCAGTTGCTCGTTGAAACAAAGTTTCAATTGGTTGCCAGTTTTCTGGATCAACCCGCTCATCCCACTTGAGTGCATTGAGCAATCGTCCGCCACTTCGTGGGACTTGCACGGTGTATCCCAACATTCCGTGCGCACCGGGTAGTTGTCCAGTTGTTAACGTTGCAAGTGAGGTCGCAGTTGTTGAAGGAAACGCAGTTTGTATGCGTCCGTGGTTAAGCATGCGTGACATCGTTGGCATTGCATCGGCATAGGTTGCAAGTGTGTCAAAGCCAAAACCATCGATGAGAAAAAGTAGTTCGCGGCCCATTGGCGATTGCCCCACCGCTAAGTGATCGACTGCACTTTCAAGGCCAAGGGAAGAAAAGATCGATGGCGTTATCTGGGACAAATGCACGTGCTTATCTTCCCACGACTGTGCACTAGAGTTTGGCTATGGAAAAGGCGATCAAGTTCTCAGCTGAAGTTGCTGATGCACTCAAGGCTAGAAAGCCTGTTGTTGCACTCGAATCAACAATTATCAGCCATGGTTTGCCACGTCCTTCAAACCTAGAAGTTGCTCTTGAATGTGAACGAATTGTCCGCGAAGCAGGAGCGGTCCCAGCAACGATTGCACTGCTAGATGGCAAGGTTTTAGTTGGCCTTGAGCGCCCAGAATTAGAAGCGATCGCAAACCGTGATGACATCGCAAAGGCATCTATTCGCGACTTAGCAATCATCGTTGCCCAAGGAAAATCTGCAGCAACAACTGTGGCGGCAACTGCTCATATTGCAGCGATCTCTGGAATTAACATCTTTGCAACAGGTGGCCTTGGTGGCGTGCACAGAGGTGCCAATGAGTCATTTGATGAATCAGCTGATCTAACGGCGCTGTCTCAACTAGATATGACAATTGTCTGCGCGGGAGTTAAATCAATTTTAGATGTTCATGCAACGCTAGAGCGCCTAGAAACTCTTGCTATCGGCCTAGTTGGCTATAAGACCAATGCATTTCCTGGCTTCTACCTAACAGATTCTGGTTACACCTTAGAACACCGTGTTGACTCACCGGAAGAAATTGCAGCAATCATCCAAGCTCGCACAGCGATTTCAACACATTTCAAAGCACTTGTTGTTGCAAACCCTGTACTAAAAGAAATGCCTAAGGCTCGTCATGATGAAATTTTGGCAAGTGGATTAGCACGTGCAAAAAGTGAAGGGATTGATGGAAAGCTAGTTACTCCTTTCTTGCTCGAACATTTCCACACCGCCTCTAAAGGCGAATCACTTGCCATCAACACGGAAATTATTAAATCTAACTGCCTTCTTGCCGCCCAGATTGCGGTGGCACTTCGATGAAAAAGATCCTATGTATTGGTGACTTAGCACTCGATGTTATTTCACAACTCAAAGAGCCAATTAACTACGGCAATGACACAGCCAGCAAGATCTCTAGCCACCCTGGAGGACAAGCAGCAAATGTTGCAACCTGGATTACCCGCACAAATTCGCGCTCTCACCTAGTTGCCAGAACCGGTAATGATCCAGTCGGTTTTGCGTTGATTTCAGATCTTGATAAATACGG
>DAIMGQ010000117.1:0-1932 GCA_036723815.1 Candidatus Planktophila sp. | reverse complement strand
GATGTTGAATTTTATGAAGTAGAGCAGACACCTGCTGTTGGCTTCTTTGGCAGCATGAAGGGGTTCTGGGTCACCTTTTCAACAATCTTCAAGAAGCCATTGACCGTTGAATACCCTGAAGTTAAAGCCCCAACAGAAGAGCGTTTCCACGGACGTCATCAACTCAATCGTCACCCAGATGGTTTGGAAAAGTGCATTGGCTGCGAACTGTGTGCTTGGGCATGCCCAGCAGATGCGATTTATGTTGAAGGTGAAACAAACACTGAAGAAAATCGCATGTCACCAGGAGAGCGATACGGCAAGGTCTATCAAATCAATTACCTTCGCTGCGTTTTCTGCGGACTATGTATTGAAGCTTGCCCTACACGTGCGCTAACAATGACAAATGAGTACGAATTAGCAGATGACACACGTGCCAAGTTGATCTTTGAAAAGCAAGATTTGTTAGCACCACTACGTCAAGGAATGTTGATGCCACCGCATCCAATGTATCCAGACATGACAGATACGAATTACTACAACGGAGATGTTAAACAAGCTCATCCTTCACAGGAGGGCAAGTAAGTGTTGCAATTAGCTCTTGAGGTCGGACAGACCGCTAAACCAGAAGCAGTCATGTTCTGGATCCTTGGTCCTCTTGCAGTCGTTTCATCACTTGCAATGTTGTTAGTTAAAAAAGCTGTTCACTCTGCGATCTTGATGGCGTTTGTCATGGTCATTTTGGCTATTTTCTACATCGCACAAGATGCAGCGTTCTTAGGAATTGTTCAGGTTGTTGTCTATACCGGAGCAGTAATGATGCTCTTCTTGTTTATTTTGATGCTTGTAGGTGTTGATTCATCTGACTCATTAACTGAAACTATTCGTGGACTTCGTCCAATTGCAATAACAGCGGCAATCGGTTTTGGTGGCTTGATGGTTTCATTGTTAGGCCGAGCAAGCATTGGACGCGAATACATTGGATTGTCTGCGGCAAATGCTGACGGAAATGTTCAAGGAATCGCAGTACTTTTGTTCTCAACGTATGTATTTGCATTTGAAGCTGTTTCAGCACTATTGATCACAGCAGCTATGGGTGCGATGGTTCTAGCTCATCATCAACGCACAACAGTTCGCCCAACGCAGCGCCAGCTTTCAATTAATCGCTTCCGTGGTGAATCACTTGGCACAGCAGCAGGTTTGCCTGGCCCAGGTGTTTATGCTCGACACAATGCAGTTGATGTTCCAGCCCTTCTTCCAGATGGCACACCAGCGCCAACTTCAGTCAACGCAACTCTTTCTGCGCGTGGAGACATGTTGGATTACAAGAAATTTGATCTCAGTGAAGTCAATACCAAGGTTGAGGAGGAGAAGTAATGGACGCCTCCAATTACCTATACATATCAGCACTCCTCTTTACTATCGGAGCAGTTGGTGTTGTGGTTCGCCGTAACGCAATCGTTGTCTTCATGTGTATTGAGCTGATGCTGAATGCGGCAAATCTTTCATTCGTAACTTTTTCTCGCATCAATGGCGATCTCGACGGTCAGGTTATGGCTTTCTTTACGATGGTTGTTGCAGCTTGTGAAGTTGTTGTTGGCTTAGCAATTATCGTGACTATCTATCGTTCCCGCCGATCAGCATCTGTCGATGATGCTAGTTTGTTGAAGCGCTAGGTATGACTACATCTACTAGCCTTGTTTATCTGATTGCACTGCCGTTAGCCGGTGCTGCGCTACTTCTACTTGGTGGACGTCGCACTAATAAGTGGGGCCACCTACTTGCTACTGCGCTATCAGCTTCATCATTTGGAGTTGGACTCTACGAACTTTCGCGGATGCTTGGACGATCAGAAGAGGCCCGCCCTGTTTCTCAAAAGCTTTTTGAGTGGATCAGCGTAGGAACATTCAATGTGGATGCAGGTCTTTTGTTAGATCAGCTCTCGATTTGTTT
>DAIMGQ010000116.1:0-1966 GCA_036723815.1 Candidatus Planktophila sp. | reverse complement strand
TTGGCTGGTATCCCACAGCAGATGGCATACGGCCTAGAAGTGTTGAAACCTCAGAACCTGCTTGTGTGAAACGGAAAATGTTGTCGATGAACAGAAGTACGTCCTGCTTTTGAACATCGCGGAAGTACTCAGCCATTGTTAGTGCTGAAAGAGCAACACGTAGACGCGTTCCAGGTGGTTCATCCATCTGACCAAACACTAAGGCTGTCTTATTGATAACGCCGGTTTCTGTCATTTCAAGGAACAAGTCGTTACCTTCACGAGTACGCTCACCAACACCGGCGAATACAGATACACCACCGAAGTTTTCAGCTACACGGTAAATCATTTCCTGAATCAAAACTGTCTTTCCTACACCTGCACCACCGAATAGACCGATCTTTCCACCCTTTACATACGGTGTGAGTAGATCGATAACCTTGATACCGGTTTCAAACATCTCAGTCTTAGATTCCAACTGATCAAATGCTGGTGCATCACGGTGGATAGGCCAACGCTCTTTGATGTCGAGTGAAGAGGTTGGAACATCTAGTGATTCGCCAAGTGTGTTGAACACATGACCCTTTGTTACATCACCAACAGGAACCGAGATAGCCGATCCTGTATCGGAAACTTCTGCGCCACGGACCATTCCGTCAGTTGGCTGCATTGAGATCGCGCGCACGAGGTTATCGCCAATGTGTTGAGCAACCTCTAGCGTCAAGGTACGAGTAGTACCCGACATGGTTGTCTCTACATGTAGCGCATTAAAGATCGCGGGCATTGAATCGGCTGGGAATTCAATATCCACCACCGGTCCGATAACGCGAGCTACGCGGCCATTTTTTGAGTTCGACATCATTCACTCCCTGCACTAGCTGAGGCCAACGCGTCTGCGCCGCCAACAATTTCACTGATCTCTTGAGTAATTTCGGCCTGACGAGCCGCGTTCGCAAGTCGTGTTAACGACTTGATTAGATCATCAGCATTGTCAGTTGCTGACTTCATTGCGCGACGACGAGCTGCATGCTCTGAAGCTGCAGATTGCAACATCGCGTTAAAGATTCGAGCCTCAATGTAACGAGGTAGTAATGCATCAAGCACTACACCTGCATTAGGTTCGAATTCATACATAGGTAGCAATCCAGTTGGAACTGGTGCATCGCTTTCTACAACTTCTAGAGGAAGCAGACGCTTTGCCATAGCATTTTGGATAAGCATTGACTTAAACTCAGTAAACACAATGTGGATCTCATCCACACCTTCTGTATCAACTGAAGAATCAGCAACAAAAGCTTTGATTAATGAATCTGCAACTTCTTTTGCATTTTCATATGTTGGATTATCTGAAAAACCTGTCCACTGGCCTGCGATGAAGCGCTCACGGAACTTGTAGTAACCAACAGCTTTGCGACCCACTAGGTAAGGCTTAACCTCAAGTCCGCGCTCACGAAGGAGTGCAGCTAACTGCTCACCTTCCTTGATTGCATTATTTGAGTAAGCACCAGCCATTCCGCGGTCAGCAGAGATAATCAAAATCGCAGCGCGCTTTGGATTCTCATCAGCCGTGGTGAGTGGGTGAACCGTTGAAGAGTATGAAGCAACTGCAGAAACTGCACGGGTCAACTCGTTTGCATAAGGAGTAGAGGCTGCAACCCGTTGTTGCGCCTTAACGATACGAGAAGCAGAGATTAACTCCATAGCTTTCGTGATCTTTTTGGTCGCTTTAACAGATCGCATGCGTCTGCGATAAATGCGGAGTTGGGCACCCATGAGTTACTTCTTCACCGCCGGTGGCACAAACTTAGTAATTTGCTCTGCGCTTTCGCCATCTAGGGCTTCAGCTGGAGCTTCATTAAGAGCATGTGTTGCAGATGATTTGAACTGCTTCTTGAATGCAGAAACTGCCTCTTCCATCTTTGCGATGGTGTCATCATCTAGCTGCTTAGTCTCAGAGATAACAGTGTTGATCTCCTTGCGTTCACGA
>DAIMGQ010000115.1:0-1987 GCA_036723815.1 Candidatus Planktophila sp. | reverse complement strand
TAAAGCCTTGATCTTTTCCTCATTGTGTTCAAAGTACAACGCTTCCCACATATTTAATGTAAGCGGACGCTCTTTCTTTGGATGCACATCGCGTGCTCGAAGATATGAGTGATAAGCAGCGCTTACGCCATCTAATCCTTCTGCTGAAAATACTGACACTAAAGCAGGTGCTTCATATGTTTGACCTGATACCAATATCAATTCACCAGGTAGCAAGAGCTCGCCAGCGCCCATTGATTGTGAACCATCAAATAATTTTTCAACTAGATAATGTGAGTTACCGCTCCAGGCAATGCTTGTCGCCCATGCCTTTCCTGATTGGAAAGAAGTTTGTGCTGTTAGCGCGATATCTGCGATAGAAAAGTTGTGTCCACTGCGACCTTCTCGAGACTCGCGAACCCAGGTACCAGTTGCGATTTCTTTGCGCTGAGGGTTGCGCTCATTTGACCAACGGCCCGCAAAATCTAAAGTTTGTGTGGCTTCCTCTGGAAGGGGCAACCAATGAATAAACTCATTGAGGCAATACTCAGTACTTCCTAAATTCTTAACTGTCGCTCTTTGAAACAAAACACCATACTTATCAAGGTCAAATGTAATTACAACTTCAAGTTCTGCGTGAAGATCTCTAAAAGTAATTGCAACGTGGTTACCTTGATGATGAAAATCTGTTACCTCAAACTTTGTTGACCATGCTTTTCCATTGCGGTGTCCAGATAATGTTGGACGCCCCAAAAATCCACGAGAACTCTCACGCATGATTCCGGGAAACTGTGGCTCATCCCAAGAACTATTTGCAATCGATGGACGAATAGCTGTTTGCACAGATGCGAGATCTCCATGAATGGGTGCGCCCCAGTGTTGGATCACCAGGGCGCCTTCGACTACCTCAAGCAGTAGTGATGACGATGGCGCGCTCAATAGTGCCGATTGCTTACTCACAAAGGTAGAGTAACGACACTATGGGCGAGAGTAAAAAACTAAAAGCAGGCGTCATCAGAAATGATCGCCACATGGCCGATGGTCGAACAATTCGTTACTACGACACCGCCGGACAAGCGCGAAATGTTGATGATGCCAGGCCAAAGGAAGAGCAACCAGGAATAGGTGAACTTCGCCTTGATCCATTGGTGAATGAATGGGTTGCCATGGCAGCTCATCGACAAGGTCGAATTTTCTTGCCACCAAAGGAATTGTGTCCTTTATGTCCCACCACAGGTGATCTACTTACTGAGATTCCTGAATCTGATTTTGAAATAGTTGTTTTTGATAATCGTTCACCGTCACTGCGCCCACCTGTTGGTGATTGGGCACTTCCTGACATGGTTGGCCCTGATACTGATTTGGGAACTGCTGCCGGCAAATGCGAAGTTATTTGTTTTACTTCAGAACACGGAAATGCATTTAAGGATCTGACTCCACAACGTGTTCGCACCTTGCTAGAGGCATGGATTGATCGCACTTCAGAATTGTCACAAGAAAGCTTCATTGAGCACATTGCGCCATTTGAAAACCGCGGAGAAGAAATTGGTGTGACTTTGTCTCACCCACACGGTCAGATTTATGCCTATTCATATATTCCACCAAGAGTTGAGAAGATGTTGAATGCTGCGAATAAATATAAGGAGCAGACAGGCAAAGTTTTATTTGATGAAGTTGTTGCCCGTGAAATTAGAGATAAAGAGCGCATCATTGCAAAAAATGATCGCTGGATCGCATATGTTCCATATGCTGCCCGTTACCCTTTTGAAATTCACATCACGCCCCTTAATCCAGTTGCTGATCTGACTGGATTAACTGATGCTGATCGTGATGCTTTCCCGGAGATCGCACTTGAAGTAACGCGCAGATTAGATGGCGTCTTTGGAATTGAAATGGCATATATCGCAGCCTGGCATCAAGCACCTGTGCGAGTTGGCCGAGATGTGATGCGTCTTCACTGGCAGATTACAAGTGTTCGTCGCGCCCCCGGAAAATTAAAGTATCTAGC
>DAIMGQ010000114.1:0-1997 GCA_036723815.1 Candidatus Planktophila sp. | reverse complement strand
CGCTTCGCACAGATAAGTGGTGGTTGCAACCACTTGTAACTTTCGGAGTTCTAATCTCTTTTGTTATTTATGCAACCTTCCGCGCATTCGAAGGTGCTAATTACTACAAAGATCACTTGATCTCACCTTTCTATTCACCATGTTTGTCAGAAGCATGTCTTCCTGAAGCAACAATTCTTGGCTTCACACCAGTGAGTGCAGAAATTCTTAACTTTGCATTATCGCCAGCACTGATCATTCTTATCTTCCCTCTTGGTTTCCGCATGACCTGTTACTACTACCGTAAGTCCTACTACCGTTCATTCTGGATGTCACCACCAGCATGCGCTGTTGCAGAACCTCACAAGAAGTACACAGGAGAGACTCGCTTCCCTCTCATCATTCAGAACTCACACCGTTACTTCTTCTATGCAGGTTTAGTACTAAATGTAATTCTTACCTACGACGCAGTTATTTCATTTAAG
Organism: Candidatus Planktophila sp.; assembly: GCA_036723815.1. Taxonomy (GTDB): domain Bacteria; phylum Actinomycetota; class Actinomycetes; order Nanopelagicales; family Nanopelagicaceae; genus Planktophila. The sequence continues at coordinate 1,533 of DAIMGQ010000114.1, read as the reverse complement.
AACCCTGAAGGTGAATGGGGACATATGAGCGTTGGTTCACTTGTTCTTCTTGTGAGCTCGACAATGCTTTGGTTGTACTCAATGTCATGTCACTCATGCCGCCACACAATTGGTGGTCGTTTAAAGAACTTCTCTAAGCACCCTGTTCGTTACAAGTTATGGAGTTGGGTTTCAGTTCTCAATCACAAACACCAACAGTTTGCTTGGTTCTCGCTAGCCGCTGTTGCATTTGCCGATATCTATGTTCGCCAAGTTGCAACTGGCGCATGGACTAACTTCTACTTCTTCTAAAAGGAAAATCGACTATGACACTAGAACGCCATACTTACGATGTCCTTGTAATCGGTGCCGGAGGTGCTGGATTACGCGCTGCTGTAGAAGCACGTGAATCAGGACTGCGCGTAGCAATCATTTGTAAGTCCCTATTTGGTAAGGCCCACACTGTTATGGCTGAAGGTGGAGCCGCAGCATCTATGGGAAACGTCAATGACAACGACAACTGGATGGTCCACTTCCGCGACACTATGCGCGGCGGCAAGTTCCTCAATCATTTCCGCATGGCAGAGCTGCATGCAAAGGAAGCACCAGATCGCATCTGGGAACTTGAAACATGGGGCGCGCTCTTTGATCGCACCAAAGCAGGAAAGATTTCACAACGTAACTTTGGTGGACACGAATACCCACGCCTTGCACACGTTGGTGACCGCACAGGCCTAGAACTTATTCGCACCATGCAGCAAAAGATTGTTGCGCTGCAGCAAAAAGATGGCCGCGAAACCGGTGATATGGAAAGCGGAATTAAGGTTTTTGCAGAACTAACAATCACCGACATTCTGAAAGAGAATGGAAAGATTTCAGGTGCATACGGTTACTGGCGCGAATCTGGCGAAGAAGTTTTGTTTGAAGCACCTGCAGTTGTGATTGCAACAGGCGGCGTTGGAAAAACTTTCAAGATTACTTCTAACTCATGGGAAGGCACTGGCGACGGACATGCACTTGCATTAAAAGCTGGTGCAAACCTAGTTGATATGGAGTTCTTACAGTTCCACCCAACAGGAATGGTGTGGCCACCATCTGTTCGAGGAATTTTGGTAACTGAATCTGTTCGTGGTGAAGGTGGAGTTCTAACAAACACCAACGGCGAGCGATTTATGTTCAAGTACATTCCAGATGTGTTTAAAGATAAGTACGCAGACAACGAAGCCGAAGCAGATCGTTGGTATGAAGATCAGGACAACAACCGTCGTCCTCCAGAGCTTTTACCTCGTGATGAAGTTGCACGCGCAATTAACTCAGAGGTTAAGGCAGGACGCGGAACAGAGCACGGTGGAGTATTCCTTGATGTTTCAAAACGTTTGCCTGCAGAGCTAATCAAGAAGCGTCTTCCATCGATGTGGCACCAGTTCTATGAACTAGCTGGCGTGGACATCACAAAGGAGCCAATGGAAGTTGGCCCAACATGTCACTACGTAATGGGTGGCGTTGAAGTAGAGCCAGATACTGCAGCAGCAGTAGGGGTTCCGGGCTTGTTTG
>DAIMGQ010000113.1:0-2095 GCA_036723815.1 Candidatus Planktophila sp. | reverse complement strand
CGCAACATTCCACGTGCAGGAGCTCTTTCAAGTCCATCAGTTACTACTCCTGAGCGCGGTTTCATGTTAGGCATGAGATAATTCTACCCTCTTGATAACTCATTTATCAGTCGAATAATTGGAGTCTTAACATGTCACAGTCCTCACCTGCTCAGGCCCTGGATCCAACAAGATGGCGAACTTTGTTCGTTGTAGCAATTTCACAGTTAATGATCGTGTTGGACAGCTCCATTATGAACATTGCGATTCCAAGCGCAAAGGTAGATCTCGGAATCTCAGATGCTAATCAGCAATGGGTTATCACTGCCTACACCTTGGCATTTGGCTCACTACTTCTTTTGGGTGGCCGAATTGGTGACTACATGGGACGCAAGAAGATTTTCTTAATCGGATTGATTGGCTTTGCTGCAGCATCTGCACTCGGTGGTATCGCAACAACTCAAGGATTGCTCTTTGCCTCACGCGCACTACAGGGTGTTTTTGGTGCACTGCTCGCACCTGCGGCACTAGCAATTATCTCTGTGACCTTTACTGTTCCAAAGGAGCGAGCAAAGGCCTTTGGTGTAATTGGTGCAATCTCAGGTGGCGGTGCAGCTATCGGCTTAATCCTTGGTGGAACACTGACCGAATTCTTCTCATGGCGCTGGTGCCTCGGAGTGAATACTCCGATCGCAATCTTTGCTGCAATTCTTGCTGTTAAGTTTGTTAAAGAGTCAAAAGCACAAGGTGATAACACCTATGACATTCCAGGCGTGGTTACAGCAACAGCAGGTTTGTTCTCGTTGACTTATGGATTCAATGAAGCAGCGACCAAGGGCTGGTCGAGTTCTACAACAATCTCCTTCTTAGTTGCGGCAATCATATTGCTCGTAATTTTTGTGATGATCGAAATGCGCGTTAAGAATCCTTTGATGCCACTTCGTGTTGTAACAGAGCGAAACCGTGGAGGTTCATACCTTGGTTCACTCGTTGTTGGAGCTGGATTGTTCTCAATGTTCTTGTTCCTTGGTTTATACCTGCAGGTTATTTTGGGTTACAGTCCTTTGAAGTCTGGTTTTGCATTCCTTCCATTTACTGCAGGCATAATCGTCTTTGCAGGAATTGCATCAACTTTGCTTCCAAAGGTCGGACCTAAGCGATTGATGGTTCCAGGATTGTTAGCAGCAAGCCTTGGCTTGCTCATGATGACCCGCATTACCCCTGAAACCTCATATACGACACATGTTTTGCCATCACTATTGATCATGTCCAGTGGAATGGCTTTGGTATTTATTCCACTTACATCAACTTCATTGCATGCTGTTTCAAATCATGACACTGGTGTTGCAAGTGCAATGGTTAATACCAGCCAGCAGATTGGTGGATCATTAGGAACAGCACTTCTTAATACTGTAGCCGCGACTGCAACCACAACCTTTGCCGCAGCAAATACTCAGCTAGGCGAGAAAGTGATGCCATTTGCAATGACACATGGCTTCACAGTGGCATTTAAGTTCAGTGCAGCTTTGCTCTTTGTCGGAGCAATCGTTCTATTCTTCTTTATCAATGTTGGAAAAGATTCACTGGTAGAGACAGAAGGCGTCATCGCCCACTAATCAATTAGCGACTTGACCTAAGTGGCCAAGTAGAAGCTCTCGTACGCGAGCAGCATCTGCTTGGCCCTTTGTCTCTTTCATGACAGCGCCAATTAATGCACCAGCTGCAGGTAAATGTCCGTTGCGAACCTTGTCCGCAGTCTCTGCTTGTTCGGCGCAAACCTTTTCAATTGCTGCCATTAAAGCGCCATCATCATTAACAACTTTGATTCCCCGCTTTGCAACCACTTCAGATGGTTTACCTTCACCGGCTATAACGCCTTCAACAACTTGTCTGGCAAGCTTGTCAGTTAGTTTTCCGGCATTAACAAGTGCAACGATCTCTGCTACATCAGCAGGAGTGATTGCAAGATCTGTTAGTGCGACATCCTTATCATTTGCAATACGTGAAATTTCTCCAAGCCACCAGGTGCGAGACTTTGTAGGATCTGCGCCAAGTAACACTGTTGCTTCAACAATATCTAGAACATCTGCGTTGATCATGGCAGCCATTTCCTTAT
>DAIMGQ010000112.1:0-2096 GCA_036723815.1 Candidatus Planktophila sp. | reverse complement strand
ACTGCAGCTGGTGCACAGGTAACACGTGAGTTTTATATTAACGATCGCGGCAATCAGATGGATCTATTTGGACAATCAGTTGAAGCTGTTGCACTTGGTAACGCTGTTCCAGAAAATGGCTACCAAGGGGAATACATAAAAGATTTAGCGACAGAGGTTGTTGCGCAAAATTCTGGTATCAAAGATTTGTCGGGCGATGAGCGTTTTGTTGCATTCCGCGAAGCCGCATACACATTGCAGCTAAAGGATCAGCAGCGAGTATTAGACACTTTCAATACACATTTTGATGTGTGGTTCTCCGAGCGCTCGCTGCATGAGCAAGGCGCAGTTGAACACGGTATGGAAAAGCTTCGCGCCCAAGGTCATGTCTTTGAAGTAGATGGTGCTGTGTGGCTTCGCACTACAGATTTTGGTGATGACAAAGATCGAGTGATGACAAAGAGCGATGGGTCGCTCACCTACTTTGCTTCAGATACTGCCTATTACATCAATAAGCGCGAAAGAGGCTTTGATATCTGTATTTATATGTTGGGCGCAGATCACCACGGATATATCGGTCGCTTAAAGGCAACTGCCGCATGTGCTGGTGATAATCCTGAGTACAACATCCATGTCTTAATCGGTCAGTTGGTAAAGATCATGGAAGGCGGCGAAGAGGTCAAGCTATCTAAGCGTGCCGGAACAATCATTACTCTTGAAGAGTTAGTTGAAAAAGTTGGCGTGGATGCTGCTCGTTACACCTTGATTCGCTACCCAGTTGATACACCGATGGTCATGGACATCGATGTTTTAAAGAGAAACACAAATGAAAATCCTGTCTATTACGTTCAGTACGCACATGCACGTATTGCTGCTGTACTTCGCAATGCCCAAGAGCTTGGTGCTTCTTTAGATCTAAATGATTTTGACCCTGAGCAATTGGTGCATGATCGTGAGAATGAATTGTTAGGCGCTTTGGCAGAGTTCCCACGTGTTGTGGCAAGTGCGGCTGAATTCCGCGAACCCCACCGTATTGCCCGATACCTCGAAGAACTTGCTGGCACCTATCACGGTTTCTATAACGATTGCCGTGTGTTGCCTATGGGAGAAGAAAAATTGACTGCGCTACACACCGCGCGTTTATTACTATGTACTGCAACAAAGCAGGTTATTCATAACGGCCTAGATCTACTTGGCGTCAGCGCACCGGAGAGGATGTAACTCATGTGGTCATCTTCTGTCACAACTGGTGCCGAACTTTCCATTGCAGGATTAACGGCAAAGTCACTTGGTCAAGAGTTTGGAACTCCAACATTTTTCATTGACGAAGCAGATTTTCGTGAGCGCGCACTTGCTTGGGATAAAGCGCTCAAGGATGCATTTGGACCAAATGCTGGGACTGTTTATTACGCCTCAAAAGCTTTTATCTGCACTGAAGTTGCTCGCTGGATCAAGGAAATTGGAATTGGTATTGATGTGAGCACGGGCGGAGAAATGGCAGTCGCCCTCGCCGGAGGAATCGATCCATCAAAGATTGAGGTACACGGAAACAACAAATCAATCGCCGAAATCGAAAAGGCGATCAGTGTTGGTGTTGAGACCATTGTTATTGACTCAATGTATGAAATTGATCGAGTAGCTGCAGCTGCTTCTAAGTTAGGAAGAGTTCAGCGTGTTCATCTTCGCCTGACCCCTGGAATTCAAGCCCACACCCATGAATCAATTTCAACTGCACATGAAGATGTGAAGTTTGGTTTTTCAATTGCAAGTGGTGCGGCCTGGGAAGCAATTACCAAAGTCCATGCCCAAGCATCGCTCGAGCTTCGTGGGATTCATGCACACATTGGTTCGCAGATATTCGGATTTGAGTCATTTGAAATGCTGGCAGAGCGTTTTGTCACATTCCTTGCAAAGTATCGCGATGAGTTTAAAAAGGAATTACCTGAATTAGATCTTGGCGGGGGATACGGAATTGCTTACATGCCAGGAGATGAAACAGTTAATCCGGCTAAAGCCATGAAGGCACTTGCTACCGCAGTTACAAAGAACTGCGCAGCACATAATCTGCAGATCCCACTGGTTTCAATAGAACCAGGCCGCGCAATCGTTGGACCAAC
>DAIMGQ010000111.1:0-2152 GCA_036723815.1 Candidatus Planktophila sp. | reverse complement strand
GTGATGATCAACGTGGACAAGCACAATCTGTCTATCAAGGTTCATTTATTGTTGGTGGAATGGCAGGTCCTGCAATTGGTGGGCTGCTCTCTGTCATTTCATTACGTGCACCATTTTTTGTGTATTCAATTTTGCTGTTTTGTTCTGGAGTGGTGGCTCTCTTTTTCCTTAAGGGAGATTCTCTAGGATCAAAGAAAAGCAATAACAGTGCAGAAGCCTCTACGACGATTCGTGAAGCACTTGCTATGCCCGCCTACCGAATCGCACTTGTTTTGGCATTCATCGGAACCTGGGTCTTCTTTGGAATGCGAGCTTCAATCCTGCCAGTTTTTGTTACTGAAGAATTGAAATCAACAACTGCAGTAGTGGGTTATGGCTTTGCGATATCTGCAATTATTCAAGGTGCTATTCTCCTAAAGGCTGGGCGCTACTCGGATGAAAAGGGGCGTCGTGCTGCCTCAATAGTTGGGGCAAATATCGTCTTTGTCGGAGTCTTGATTCTTACATTTGCAGTCAATTCGTGGATGTTCTTGCTCTCCATGATTGTTTTAGGCCTTGGTGGAGCCTTTCTTTCAACAACTCCTGCCAGCATGGTTGGGGATGTCATGAAGGGTAAGGGCGGCAAAGTAATCGCCATTTTCCAAATGGCCGGAGATGCTGGAATGATCTTTGGGCCAATCATTATTGGTTGGATCTCAGATGTTTACTCCTATAGAACCGCCTTTGGTTTCTCTGCAGCTATCTTTGCAATCGCACTTGCCCTTGTCTATAAAATCCCTGAGACCAGAAATGTCGAAGGGCCCCAGGTTAAAAACCTGAGGCCCCTCGATGAAGATCTGTAATTAATTAGTCGTTGCCACGCAAGATTGAAAGCACGCGTAGAACTTCCATATATAGCCAAATGATTGTCACCATGAGGCCAAATGCTGCTCTCCAAGACTCTGACTCTGGAGCACCTGCTGCAATTCCGTTTTGAATTGAATCAAAATCAAGAATCAAGAAGAAAGCTGCAAGAACCATTCCACCAGTTGCAATGATTAATCCAAGTCCACCAACGTTATAAACACTTGAACCTGTAAACAAGAATGCAACAAATGAAACTAGTCCTAGAACTAGGTAACCAATAAGTGCTGTAGTCAGGACCTTTGTGAACTTAGGTGTGACGCGAATACGTCCGCTCTTGTAAGCAAACAACATTCCCGCAAATGCACTGATTGTTACAAGGATTGCCTGGCTAACAATTCCGTCATAGACAGTGTTGTAAAGGTTGCTGAGTGTGCCAAGTGCAAGACCTTGGAAAGCTGCATATGCAATTGCAAGTGCTGGCTTAACGGTCTTACTAAATGCATTTACCATTCCAAGGATAAGTCCACCGATGAAGCCGAGCATTAGCGCTCCGCCACCGAGGTTGAGTGTCCAAGCAACTGCACCGACAGATACAAGAACCGCAAACAAAATTCCGGTGCGTGTAACAACATCATCAATAGTCATACGACCTGTACGCAATGATGAAGCTGCAGGTGAGTTATACAAATTCTCTAGCGCTGCTGGGTCTGAGTTAATTGTGCTCGGATCAAATGCAGCGTATCCACGCTGATTAAACGCCCGTCCAAGAACAGGGTTTGAACTGCGCATATCTTTCTCTCCTTTTGTAGTACCGCGGAGAATTTCCGCGGTTGTGAAGCACCATAATCGTACGCAAAAGAATTCTCCGGTGCGAAAGATAGGCGCGCTCACATGCTTAAAAGCACCTTAGAACTGGTGCCCCGAGTGGGGGTCGAACCCACACTGGGAGGATTTTAAGTCCTCTGCCTCTGCCATTGGGCTATCGGGGCCTTGCTACCTACTTAACAACGGAGGCAAATCTACCGCCCTTTTTGAGTACGGATTCCAGCATCGGACGGGTTAGCTTGCCGGTAAATGTGTTCTGCTGGCTTGGGTGGTAACTGGCCAATAACAAGTAATCACGGCCTTCATGGCTGTATTTAAGAGAAGCACCATGAGCAAACTTAACTTTCTTTATTGGATGACCCATTTCCTTCAGTGTCTTAAAAATTGCATCCCAAGCAAATGATCCAAGACCAATAATCGCTCTTGTCGTTGCAATAGAAAGTTCTAGATCTCGCAGAAAAAACGGCGCACACATATCGCG
>DAIMGQ010000110.1:0-2246 GCA_036723815.1 Candidatus Planktophila sp. | reverse complement strand
CTCCCGGTTGAAAAAGCTCTGCAGCATTTCCTAATGCAATCATGGCACCTAGCGGCAACCCGCCACCTAGACCCTTAGCCAAGGTGATCACATCAGGTGTAATGCCTGAGTACTCATAGCCAAACCAATCTCCAGTTCGACCCATACCAGTCTGTATAGCATCAATAACTAGCAGTACGCCGTTCTTGTCACAGAGATTTCGAAGATCTTGCAAGTAATCTGCTGGTGGGACAATTACGCCAGCCTCTCCCATGATGGGTTCAATAATTACCATCGCAGTTTTCTTGCTTATCGCTTTACGCATTGCATCGATATCACCAAAGGGAACATGCTTAACGCCCTTAACCAGTGGCAAGAATGGCTCTCGCTTAGAAGGTTGCCCTGTTAGAGATAGAGCGCCCATTGTGCGTCCATGAAAAGCACCCTGGGCTGCAACAACTCGCACTTTTCCTGTGCGACGTGAAAGCTTGAACGCCGCTTCATTTGCCTCTGCTCCTGATTGGCAGAAGAAAACTTTTGCACTCTTGTCACCAGTCATAGCTGTTAACTTTTCAGCCAAAGCTATTGCATTGGGGTGTGCATAAAAATTACTGACATGGCTTAAAGCCGAGATCTGCCTAGTTACTGCTTTAACAATTGCAGGGTGGGCATGTCCCAAGATGTTTGTTGCAATCCCACCAAGAAAATCCATATAAGTCTTTCCATCGGCATCAGTTACTAGTATCCCTTTTCCTTTAACCAGAGTGATCGAGGGTTTGCCATAGTTGTTCTGCAAAGAACGGTCCCAACGGTTTAAATACGCCTTGTTTGTCATGCAACCACCAGCGTTCCGCCCTGACCAGCTAGCGCTGATGCAAAGCTGTCGGGATCTGTTCCATCAATTATGCGTACCGCTTTTGCACCAAAAGAAAGTGCATCCAACGCAGCCTGAACCTTAGGTGCCATACCTTCGGCAAAGCCAGATTTAATCAACTCAAGTTCTGCTGCAGAGATCTCTGCGATCAACGAATCTTTTTCTGGCCAGGTGCGATAAATTCCTGCGACATCAGTCATGACGATCAAAGAAGATGCGCCCAGGGCTGCAGCTATAGCCGCTGCTGCAAAATCTGCGTTCACATTCAAGCCAGTTTCTAGGTCTTCATCTGAAGACACGGGAGCGACAACAGGAACAATTCCTTGATCTATAAGTGCAAGCAACGCAGCTGGATTTACTTTCTTAACATTACCGACGAATCCAAGATCTACTGGTGTGCCATCGATTAGTTGTGTTCGTTTATCGGCAATCACAGTTGGCAATGTGCGCGACGACATCGCTTGAGCTTTGATTCCAGCTTTGCCCAATGTCGCAGCAACTTGGTTTCCCACCTGATTGACCAAGACATCTTCAACAACATCGAAGATCTCCTTAGTCGTGACTCGAAAGCCGCCAATCCAAGTGCTGACAATTCCTTTGGCATCCAGTGCCGCATCAATTTGTGGACCACCGCCATGGACAACTACTACCTGCTCCCCCGCTTTTTGTGCCGCAGAAATGGCTTTGGCAAAGTTTCCATTTTCATCTTTCATGGCATGGCCACCAAATTTAACGACGATCACAGGATGCCCTTAAGCGCCAATACCATCTAGGGCTAGACCGCTAATTTCTGCCAACCCACAAATCAAATTCGCATTCTGGACTGCTTGTCCTGCAGCGCCTTTACCAAGATTATCAATCGCTACAGATACAACTAAACGCTGTGTGTGCTCATCAACTGCAACCTGTATTTGAACCTTGTTGCTGCCAGTCACGGCACTTGTCTTAGGCATTTGACCGAGAGGCAAGACATCGACAAAGAATTCGGATGCGTAGTGCTTTTCAAAGAGATCATGAGCCTTCGGAGTTGTTACTGGAGAACTGAGCTTTGCCGTGATGGTAGAAAGAATTCCACGTGGCATTGGCGCCAAAATTGGAGTGAAAGAGATCTTTGCTGGCTCCTGCGCCACCGACGAAAGCGCTTGCTCGATCTCAGGGGTATGTTGATGAACGCCACCAAACTTGTATGAGGTCAAAGAGCCCATTACCTCGCTTGCAATCAGATTAATCTTCGCATTACGCCCGGCCCCTGTAGTGCCAGATGCAGCCACAACAACTATGTCTGAAACATCAATCAGATTGAGTGCAGGTGCGATACCGACAGAAATTGATGTTGCGTAGCAGCCAGGATTAGCGACTTTGCTTTCCTTCTTGATTGCTTCGCGCTGACCTG
>DAIMGQ010000109.1:0-2250 GCA_036723815.1 Candidatus Planktophila sp. | reverse complement strand
ACATATGCGTTGCATCTCCGTAACGAGTGAGTACGCTAAGCCTAACTTACGGCGAGAGGTTGTGCATCGTGGCATATATCGGCAGTTTGGATCAGGGCACGAGTAGTACTCGATTCATGATCTTTGACCATGCTGGCCAGGTTGTTGGACAGCATCAACTAGAACATCGCCAAATTCTGCCGCAGGCAGGGTGGGTCGAACACGACGCGGCTGAAATATGGGAGCGAACTCAAGAAGTAATCGCTGGCGCTCTGAAACAAGCCAACATTTTGGGCTCAGATTTGGCAGCTATCGGACTGACTAACCAACGTGAAACGACGGTGGTGTGGGATGTAACAACGGGACAACCCTTATCGAATGCAATTGTCTGGCAAGACACTCGTACCACTGAGTTTTTGGCTTCGTTATCAGATGAGCAACAAGAAAAGATTCGCCACACAACCGGGTTAACAATTGCCCCCTACTTTGCTGGCAGCAAGATGAATTGGTTTTTGAAGAATGTTCCAGCTTCCAAGAGCGCCAACGCGCGATTTGGAACTATTGATTCATGGTTGCTGTGGAACTTATCTGGTGGTGTCCGCGGAGGCGTCCATGCAACTGATGTAACAAATGCCAGCCGCACATTGTTAATGGACCTTGAAACCTTGGATTGGGATGAGGAGCTCCTCACCATCTTTGGTGTTTCACGCTCTGCCCTTCCTGTCATTAAGTCTTCCTCTGAGACCTATGCGCTAACAGATCCCCACGGTCCATTTGGGACAGCAATTCCCATTGCAGGAATCTTGGGAGATCAACAAGCTGCAATGGTTGGTCAGGTGTGTTTTGATCGCGGCGAATCAAAGACAACATATGGCACTGGAAACTTCGCCCTGTTAAACACAGGCACCGAAATTGTGCGCTCTAAGAATGGCCTTCTGACAACTGTCTGCTTCAAACTTGGACATGCCCCAGCACATTACGCACTTGAAGGCTCTGTTGCAGTTACTGGCTCTGCAATTCAATGGCTGCGCGATCAATTAGGAATTATTTCAAATGCGGCAGAGACTGAAAGTTTGGCGTCTTCTGTTGCAGATACTGCAGGTGTTTACTTCGTCCCAGCATTTTCAGGATTATTTGCTCCGTACTGGCGCACTGATGCACGGGGAGTGATTGTTGGATTAACTCGCGCTGCTACCAAGGCACACCTTGCACGCGCAGCACTTGAAGCCATCTGCTACCAAACACGCGATGTCATGGATGCAATGGTCGCCGATAGTGGCGTTCCGATGAAGGAAATGCGCGTTGATGGAGGAATCACCGCTAACTCTTTGTGCATGCAGATGCAGGCAGATGTCATGGGAATCGATATCACTCGCCCACTAATTGGTGAAACAACTGCTCTTGGTGCTGCATATGCTGCTGGCTTAGCAGTTGGTTTTTGGTCATCAACAGATGATCTTCGAAAGCAATGGCAACAATCTCGTCGTTGGAATTCAACAAGTACGTCAGAGCAACGTGCAGTTGGTTATGCAGGTTGGAAGAAGGCTGTCGAACGAACCTTGAATTGGGTTGATTAAGCCTTACTGATTTCGATCAAGAATGCATTTGCAGGAGCCAGAATTGGCGCAGTCACACCAATTGAAGATAGCGCCGAACCAGACATTGTTATTCCTGCCATCCACTCAGGTGGAGTAATTAACATAAAGCGTGGCTTACCTGCTGGAAACACAGCCTTGATTACATAGTTTGCGTTCTCATCTAAACCAGGAAACTTAAGTGGTGATGGATGAATTGAAACTGTTGGTATTAATTGAACGTATGCAAAAATTGCACGAGATGCATCATGTGCTGTTACGCCGTGGAGATATGCATGTGGTTCTGGATAATCAACGCGAACCATTTTTCCAGAATGAAGCAGACCACGGTTGTTCTTGTAGTACTGGGCCCATGTTGCTAAATGCTTTCGTTCTTCCATGGTGGTTTCCGTGATGTTCCATTCGATACCAGCATGGCCAAAAAGAGCCGTTATTGCACGCATAGAAAGATCTAGTGTGCGACCTGTTTGGTGACCATGAGTTGGCCCAATGTGAGTACCAAGAAGTTCAGGTGCAATAACTTGTGCGGTCCACCGCTGAATCGTTTGGCGCTCCAGCGCATCATTGTTATCGCTGGTCCAGAAACGATCCACATAATCAATCACACCTAAATCAAGGCGCGCGCCACCTGAAGCACAGGATTCAATTTCAAGTCCTGGATGACGCTTCTTTAGCT
>DAIMGQ010000108.1:0-2286 GCA_036723815.1 Candidatus Planktophila sp. | reverse complement strand
ATGAGTTCCAGCATCAAGCCCCGGCTAACTGGACGGCAACCCTCCACCGCGGCGGGGTGCTCCGGGTGAAGACCAGGCCGACAGCACTTATGTCGGCAAGCGTGGGTCTAACTAACTGCACTTCACACGTTAGTTTGGTTAGTGAAGATCCCCTGACACTTTAGGAGATTGAGTTGAAAAAGCGTTTTGGAATTTTTTCAGCAGTTGTTATTGCAGCTGCACTAACACTTACAGGCTGTTCTTCATCTGATTCAGCAACATCTGAGAGCGCATCATGTGCCAAGGCAGATCTTGCAACAGTTACTGAAGGCAAGCTAACAATCGCAACTGGCGAGCCTGCTTACTACCCATGGATCATTGACGATGCACCAGAAACCGGAAATGGTTTTGAAGGCGCAGTTGCATACGCAGTTGCAAAGCAACTCGGTTTTGATGCAGCAGATGTCGTTTGGGTCCGCACAACATTTGATTCTGCTGTGACACCAGGAGAAAAGAACTTTGACTTCAACTTGCAGCAATTCTCAATTACAGAAGAGCGCAAGACAGCTGTTGATTTCTCATCTCCTTACTACACAGCACCACAAGCAATCGTTTCATTCAAGGGAAGCAAGATTGCAGGAAAGACAACTCTTGCAGAACTTAAGGGTGCAAAGCTTGGCGCAGCAGTTGGAACAACATCACTAGATGCAATCTCAAACCAGATTGGCTCAACACCTCAGGTGTTTAACGACAACGCTGCTGGTGTTTCTGCTCTGAAGAACAAGCAGATCGACGGTCTAGTTGTTGATCTACCAACAGCTTTCTACCTTTCAGGTGTTGAAGTTCCAAACGGTCTAATCGTTGGACAGCTTCCATCAACTGGTGCCGGAGATCAGTTCGGTCTCTTGCTTTCAAAGGGCAGCAAGCTAACTTCATGTGTGTCAGGTGCGGTTGATGCAATCACAGCTGATGGCACATTGGCAGCAATTACAGATAAGTGGCTGGCAACTGATGCTGGCGCTCCTGTATTGAAGCCGTAATAGAAACTAAGAAGTAAACACGGTAGTTTGGCGACCATGTCAGAGAAGCAACGCTCTGCGTGGTCGCCAAGCTCACGTGAGATTCAACGCCGCCAATCCAGGCGTGCGATAAGCCGCAAGCAAGCAGGTATTGCTGCGGCTTCCTCTATTTTTGTTCTCGGCACATTGGCCCTAATTCTTGTTACATCACCTGGATGGGAAACCGTTAAATCTACCTTCTTTGATATCGAGTACGGCAAAGAAGTATTTCCAACCGTTGTAAAAGGTCTTTGGATCAACCTGCAGCTCACATTTATTGGTGGGGCAGCCATTGGAGTTATCGCACTCGGCTTAGCGTTGCTTCGAACTACAAAGTCACCAGCACTCACACCATTTAGATTTCTAGCAACTGCGTACGTTGATATTTTCCGTGGCGCACCGCTGATTTTGATTATTTTGTTAGTTGGTTTTGGTGTGCCGGCACTTGGTCTCAAGGGTGTTTCCAGCAATGTGATCTTTTTAGGAACAGTTGCAGTGGTGCTCACCTATTCAGCATATGTTGCTGAAGTTATTCGAAGTGGAATTTTATCTATCCACCCAAGTCAGCGCGCAGCAGCTAGATCATTGGGATTAACCTCAGGTCAAACAATGCGCTTTGTGGTTTTGCCTCAGGCAATACGTCGCGTTGTGCCGCCACTTTTAAATGACTTTGTTTCTTTGCTTAAAGACACCGGTTTGGTTTCAATCCTTGGAGTAACAGATGCGGTTCGTGCGGCCCAGATCAATGCAAGCAGAACCTTTAATTACACACCATATGTTGTTGCAGCAATCTTGTTCTTGCTCATAACGATTCCTATGACCCGCTACACAGATCGCGCTATCAGACAGCGCACCAGTGCTCAGAATTCAGAGGGTGCGATCTAATGAGCAATGTCTTAGAGTTAGTCAATATTCGTAAGTCCTTTGGGACCGAACTTGTTTTAATTGATCTTTCATTAGCCGTTCCTGAACACACTGCGACAGTGTTGATTGGCGCATCAGGGTCTGGTAAATCCACTTTGCTGCGTTGCATTAATTTGCTGGAATCAATCGATGATGGGCAGATTTTCTTGGATGGCGATGAAATCTCTGATCCGCTCATTAATGTCGACGATGTGCGCCGTCGTTTAGGCATGGTTTTCCAGTCATTTAACCTCTTTCCACATAAAACTGTTCTAGAAAACATCACTCTTTCTCCTATCAAGGTTCACGGCAAGAGCAAGGATGAAGCAAATACTGCTGCAACAGA
>DAIMGQ010000107.1:0-2295 GCA_036723815.1 Candidatus Planktophila sp. | reverse complement strand
TTCACTTTTCAAACCAATTGCGGAAACATAGTTGTCACTACCGTTGGTGCAAAAGCGCCAATTACGATCACACAGCTATCAACTTTGGCCAAGGGTGGATATTTTGATAACTCTTTGTGTCACCGTTTAACGACACAGGGTCTTTATGTTTTGCAATGTGGAGATCCAACCGCAACAGGCACCGGTGGACCTAACTTCACTTATGGTGATGAGAATTTGCCAACAGCCACAGTTAATAACTACCCAGCCGGAACAGTGGCTATGGCGAACTCTGGTGCGGGCACAAACGGAAGTCAGTTCTTCTTGGTCTTTGCAGACACAACTCTTGGTGCTAACTACACAATCTGGGGCACTATTACACAAGGTTTAGATATCGTGAAAGCAATTGCAAAGGCTGGAGTCAAGGGTGGCGGCGCTGATGGCACACCTAACCAAACAGTTGCAATTAATCGTGTGGTTGTTAGTAACTAATTCTTTAACTAGAGACTAATTCCGCACGATCTAATCGATCTAGTAATTTGAGGGAGTCCTCATTGCTGTTCGCGTGAACAATTGCAATCCTTATCTGCAGGGTGTGTTTAACCGTCAGTGTTGTAGCGTCAAGAAGCCGTTTCATTAACAGTTCAGCGTTTCCACGCCCATCACGAACGATGATGACAACCTCATTTACCCCAAGCCTGCCAATGCAATCTTCTTGCCTTGTTAGTTGCGTAAGCTCATAGGAAAAATGCAAGATGTCATGAGCGCGAACCTGATCAGAGTCAGGGTTATCGAAGAGGATTTTTATCAAGGCAATCGGTTTATCGGTGCGGGTTGCTAATGAAATTTCACGGCGCAATTGGTCATAAAAGTATGTTGGTGACGCCAAATGAGTTTGAGAATCATGAATTCCATCATGTGAAAAGAGCATTGCGTCCTCTCATGAGTTAATCTCTCCCGTATGAATCAAGATCCTGCCAAAGCTGCAAAGGCACGCGCACTAGTGGCATCCCTACTCTTTATTGAGGCAGGAGTGGTCGTATCACTTGCCCTATGGCTTGTTGTGCTTACCTTTACAACTGATTCTTTTGAACTACTTCCTTTTTTGGGTGTGCTGCTTTTTGCAATACTTGGCGCTGCTGGCTTAGCGGCTTCAGCCATGGGTTATCGCCGCGGAAAGTACTTTGGCCGATCACCGGCAGTACTTGCTAATTTGATTGCACTCGGTGTTGTTTCTTATCAAGTTGAAGCACATCTTTGGTTTGTCGCAATTCCTTTAACAGCGCTAGCTGGAACTACATTAATTGCAGCGTTGCGCGCCATTCCAACTAATCGCTAAAGCTAACTACCACTCAACAATCTGATTGTCTTCCCACAAAACTCCAGTGGTGTCACCAGCATTAAACTCTCGTGTTGCTAGCCACAGCGCGCATGCTGCACCTTCTTCGGCACTACGTGGTGCATCTGCTCCGCCCATATCAGTGCGTGAATGATTAGGACACACAGCATCAACTAAAACCCCACGGGCACCAAGTCCAGTTTCATGAGCGAGGTTTCGAACGAGTGCATTAACTCCGGCTTTACTGATTCTGTAGGGGGCAAGGCCACCAGCATTACCGGGCCCTGACATTCGGCCAAGACATGCAGAATAAATAATGATGCGACCACTTCGTGCTTCAACCATTGCTGGTGCTAACCCATTAACTAGCGTGAAAACAGAGTCTAAATTAATTGCCATAACTCGGCGCCATTCGGCATCATTTGTTTTCAAAGTCTTAGACATCTTGTCGCTCATAACACCATGGGCGAGAATCAAGATGTCAGGTGCAGAATGTTGCTGCGAGATCATTGCAACAGCGTTGCGAGTAGCTTGCAACTCTTCAAGATCAACTGCATACGTAGTGAAGTGCTGATCAGGGTAATTTTGTTGCAACGATTCCTGAGCGTGAGATAGTCGGCTTGGGTCTTTCGCAATCATCACAACGTCATAGCCCAATGCCGCTAGTGACTTGGCATTTTCAAAGCCCAAGCCTCTGCTTGCTCCGGTGACCACTGCTAAAGCCATGGGTAAAGCCTGCCCCAGATGGGCCCGAAATGGAGACTGAAATCAATGTGGCCAATCTCGCCTCTTGAGCGTTAAATCATGCTTATGGGGAGCAGTTCCTGCCGATAGGCTTAGGGCTGTAATCAATGCAGAAGGAGCTTGCCAGTGTCGGCACAGGATTTTGGCGCAAATGATTGGCTCGTCGATGAGATGTACGAGCATTATTTAGCGAATCCTTCTTCCGTAGACCCAGCATGGGTTGAGTATTTTAA
>DAIMGQ010000106.1:0-2332 GCA_036723815.1 Candidatus Planktophila sp. | reverse complement strand
GGAGCTGTATTTATCGGTCGCTTCTCACCAGTATCACTTGGTGATTATTCAGCTGGTTCAAACCACGTACTACCTACTGGCGGATGTGCTTGTCACTCAAGTGGTTTATCTGTGCAGACATTCCTGCGTGGGTTGCACTTCATTGAGTATGGCCAAAAAGCCTTTACAGACATTGTCGATACCGTTGTGACTCTTGCCAATGCTGAAGATTTACCAGCACACGGTGAAGCGATGACTGCGCGCTTGGAGAACTTGTCATGAGTTGGCCAAGTTGGCTTCCGCTGCGCGAATCTCTTCGCCCTATGTCTGCCTATGGCGCTCCGCAAGTTCCAGCCCAAGCATCACTTAATACAAATGAGAATCCATATTCGCCTTCACCTGTTTTGCAAAAAGCAATTACCGATGCAGTTGCAAAGGTTGCTGCTGACTTAAACCGCTACCCAGATCGCGATGCAACCGCTTTGCGCACCAAACTTGCGGACTACATCAACGAGTTAAGTGGGACTAAGTTCTCAGCCGACAATATCTGGGCAGCAAATGGTAGTAATGAAATCATTCAATCGATCTTCTTGGCATTTGCTCAAGGTCCAGTCCTTGGATTTACACCCTCATACTCAATGCACCCACTGATCGCTAAGGTGACCGGTGCACAGTGGATTGATGGCAAGCGAAATGCCGATTTTTCTTTAAACACTGTGGATGCAATTGCTCAAGTTCAAAAGAACAAGCCAACTCTTACTTTTATCACTACACCCAATAATCCAACAGGTGGTGCGGTAACAATTGATGAGGTTCAAAAGCTGGCAGATGCTTGCAAGTCTGTGGGTGGGTTACTTGTTGTTGACGAGGCATACGCTGAATTCTCACAAGAAAAATCAGCTGTTACATTAATTGCCAATAATCCTCATGTAATTGTGATTCGCACGATGAGTAAAGCTTTTGCATTTGCTGGTGCTCGTGTTGGTTACTTAGTCAGTGATGTTGCAGTTAAAGATGCAATGATAATTGTGCGTTTGCCGTATCACCTCAGTGCTTTGACACAAGCTGCAGCCCAGGTTGCCATTGATCACCGAGCAGAGTTATTAGGCGGAGTTGCAACGATTATTGCTGCCAGAGAGTCTGTAGTTAAGGCACTCCAGGAAATGGGCTTGACCACCATTGCCAGCAGTGCCAACTTCGTTTTGTTCTCAGGTTTCAAGCAAGAATCGCCACAACTATGGGCGGCTTTGCTGGAAAAGGGTGTTCTGATTAGAGATGTGGGATTATCAGGGTACTTAAGAGTCACAATTGGCAATGAAGCCGAGAACACATTATTTATATCAGCCCTCAAAGAGCTCATTTAAAGGAGAAAGCCATGAGAACAGCGCGCGTTGAAAGAAAGACCAAGGAGTCACACGTACTCGTTGAACTCAATCTCGACGGTCAAGGAATCATTGATGTTGCCACAGGTGTGCCCTTCTTTGATCACATGATGTCTCAATTGGGTAAGCACTCTGGCTTTGATTTAACTGTGAAAACAACCGGTGATGTTGATGTCGATTCACACCACACAGTTGAAGACACATCACTTGCATTTGGTCAGGCACTTCGTGAAGCACTTGGCGATAAAGCTGGGATTCGTCGCTTTGGGGATTCAATGGTTCCGTTGGATGAGGTTTTAGTCCAGGCAGCTGTTGATCTTTCAGGTCGCCCATATTTAGTGCACCGCCAACCAGAAATTGTTGAACTCATCGGAACATTTGATACGACACTGGGTAAGCACATCTGGGAGTCAATTGTTGCTGAAGCGCGCATTGCATTGCACATTCGTGTTCTAGAAGGACGCAACGCCCACCACGTATTCGAAGCACAGTTCAAGGCTGTTGCTCGCGCATTGCGCGATGCGGTCTCATTAGATGGCAGAGTCGCCGGAATTCCATCGACTAAAGGATCTCTTTGATAGCAATTCTTGACTACGGATCTGGAAATCTAAGGTCTGCAGAACGCGCATTTGCAACAGCTGGTAAAGATGTAGTTGTTACATCAGATCGCACTGTTGCACTCCAAGCCGAGGGACTAGTCGTTCCAGGCGTTGGTGCATTTGCTGCGTGTATGAATGGTTTAAATGCAGTAGATGGCGCGGCGATTGTGCGCGAGCGTTTGGCAAAAGAGCGTCCAACATTAGGCATCTGTATTGGGATGCAAATCATGTTTAGCCAGGGCACAGAGCATGCAGATGGCGCGCCGCATGCAGGTATCGGAATTTGGGATGGCACCGTTTCGCAATTAGATGCACCCATCTTGCCTCACATGGGTTGGAACACAGTTGAAGCTGCATCAACATCAACACTAT
>DAIMGQ010000105.1:0-2424 GCA_036723815.1 Candidatus Planktophila sp. | reverse complement strand
ACATCGTTTGCAACGGTGTCATCAATTGGCTGACCCATGAAAATGATGCGCTCTTCAAATAGCTTTGTATATGGATCTTGACGCTTGTATCCATAGGCTGTCTTTTCTTCAACAGTTGGAAGAACGTAGCGTGCATTAATCTCTTGGAATGTCATTACGCTTTCCCTCCTGTGATTTGTGCCAGTGAAGTCACAACATGATCAACAAAACCATAATCTTTTGCATCTTCGGCATTAAACCAATTATCACGATCTGAGTCTGCAAGAATCTTTTCTAGAGTTTGACCGGTGTGCAAAGCATTTAACTCTGAAAGAGTTTGCTTGGTAATTGCCATCTGCTCTGCCTGGATACGAATATCAATAGCTGTTCCACCAATTCCACCTAGTGGTTGGTGCATCAAAATACGAGAGCTCTTGGTTGAGTAACGCTTGCCCTTGGCACCAGATGTAAGTAAGAACTGCCCCATTGAAGCGGCCATTCCAAAGGTAACTGTTGCAACATCATTTGGGATTAATTGCATCGTGTCATAGATCGCCATACCTGCAGTGACTGAACCACCAGGTGAGTTGATATACATAAAAATATCTTTCTTTGCATCAAGTGATGAAAGCAGAAGCAATTGCGCACAGACCATATTGGCCATGTCATCGCGGACTTCACCTGACAAGAAAACAATTCGCTCTTCAAGCAGGCGGTTGTAAATCTGGTCTCTCATCTTGCTTTCTGTATCCACGTCAATTGCCTCCCGTATTTTTACCTGTAGTGACCTTAACAATTAAGCAGCCCAAATGCTTCCCGATTATGGGAAATACAAGCGTGAACTGTGTCGTGTTCGCTGTAGGCGGAGAGAAATTAAGCCTCTTCGACGAGATCTGCTGGGTTTGGCTGTGGAGCAAGGGCTTCTAGGTCAATGACATTGCCTGAAGCATCCTTAACAGTGATGCGACCCAAAACAGATGCAAGTGCCTTTGCGCGAGTTACCTCGGCTACCAACTGCTGAATCTGTCCAGCTTTTTGTAGCTCTTCGGCAAACTGCTGCGGAGCCATTCCGTAACGCTGTGATGTGCGAACTAAGTACTCAGTTAACTCAATCTCAGTGACCTGAACATCCTCACTTGCAACGATGGCATCTAGCAAGAAATCTGATTTCAAAGATGAACGAACCTGGCCGTCAACCTCTGCGCGGTGCTCAGCATCTTCCAAGCGTCCTTCACCTTCAAGGTGATCATTGACCTCTAATTCAACAAGATTATCTGGAACCGGAATCTCATTATCTGCAAGTAGTTTTTCAACTAGGCGGTCACGTGCTTGTGCGCCTTGTTCCATCTTCTTCACGCGCTCAAGACGTGTCACAAAATCTGCCTTTAACTCGGCAAGTGTGTCGAACTCAGATGCCAGCTTTGCAAATGCATCATCAACTGGTGGTAGCTCGCGCTCTTTAACAGCCTTAACAGTTGCTGTTACCTCACCCTTTTCGCCTTCTTGCTGGCCAACTAGTTGAGTTTCAAAAGTCTTAACATCTCCGGCCTTCATGCCGATCAACTTCTCATCAAGACCATCAATCATCTTGTCTGAACCAACTTCATATGAGATGTCGTTAGCTTGTCCGCCATCAACCTCTTTGCCGTCAATAAAGGCGGTCATATCAAGAGTTGTGAAATCTCCGTTTTTAACTTCACGCTCAACAGTTGTAAGAGTTCCAAAGCGTGTGCGCAATGACTCGATCTGCTCATCAACATCGGCATCTGAAACAACCACATCATCAACTTCGATGGTGATCTTTGAGAAATCTGGCAATACAACCTCTGGGCGCACATCAACCTCAACGGTGAAAACAAGCTTGTCGTTATCTACAAACTCTTTAACATCTACTTCTGGACGACCAATTACTGCCACTGAGTGCTCACGAGCTGCTTGGCCATAGAACATAGGAAGAGCTGTGTTGATTGCCTCATCGATTACAGCTCCGCGTCCCACGCGCTGATCAATCATTGCTGCAGGAATTTTTCCCTTACGAAAACCAGGAATGTTTACCTGCGCAGCAACCTTTTTATAAGCGTTAGCAACATGTGATTCAAGCTCAGCATAAGCAACTTCAACATCTAGACGAACACGAGTTGGAGAAAGAACTTCGACTGAACTTTTCACTAATTGCTCCTAATGGGATTGAGGAAGAACCGAGACAAACTGGTCGGGGCGGGGAGATTCGAACTCCCGATCTCCTGCTCCCAAAGCAGGCGCGCTAGCCACTACGCTACGCCCCGAGGCGCAAAGCAGGAGTCTAAACCAGATTTCGTACTCTGATTACCGACCCAGTACCTTTAGCCCCTAAGCACCCGCGGGTGTAGCTCAATGGTAGAGCCCCAGCCTTCCAAGCTGGCCATGCCGGTTCGATCCCGGTCACCCGCTCCAGTTTGTTTACCC
>DAIMGQ010000104.1:0-2468 GCA_036723815.1 Candidatus Planktophila sp. | reverse complement strand
GAAATTTCATCAGCAGATTTCATTGAAATTGCACTAAATGGTCTGGCAGGAGAAAGTGATGATGCAATCGTCAACATTGTTCTAGCCCAGTTAGGTACTTCTGTTGAGGCATATACAAAGGATGCAAACCGCAACGCAGCGCGTGAAAAGTTAGCTGATGGGCTATGGGCACTGACAAACAGTTCAGCTGCCGGCAGCGACCTTCAACTACTTATCTCTCGTGCCTTTGCAATCAATGCACACACCGAAGCACAAACAGCCAACATCCGTGCACTGCTTAATGGAAGTGCACCTGGGCTAAAAGTTGATGCAGATCTTCGTTGGTACTTCCTAATCGCCCTCACAGAGCGCGGTGCAACTACAAAGGCAGAACTAGATGCCGAGCTTGCAAAGGACAACACAACAACTGGCAACCTGGCATTTGAGACCTGTTTAGCAGCAATGCCAACAAGTGATGCCAAGGCATATGCATTTAACAAGGGGTTAGATGCAGATGTTGCAACATCGGTGCGCACCGCACTTGTTGCTGGATTCCAGCGCCCTATCCAGGCACAGCTACTTGAACCATTTGTGCCGCTTTACTTTGATAACTTGATTTCTGTCTGGGAATCACGCTCATATGAGCCAGCAGCAAAGTTTGTTTCTGGTTTCTATCCATCATGGGTTGTGAAGCAATCAACTGTGGATCTAACAAATGCTTGGCTAGCAGGGGCTGGAAAAGATTCTCCGGCCGTTTTGCGAAAGCTTGTTAAAGAGTCACAGGATGGATTAATCCGCGCTCTTAAGGTGCAGGAGCTCGATAAGTAATTATTCGATAGAAGTAATTGCAGATGATGACTTGCTCTTTTTAGGAGCGGTCAAGGCGTATGCAATTGCTGAAATGCCAACAAATAAAACTGTTGGAATTACTATGAATGTGACAACGGTTTCAAAGACAGATAAACCTGGAGCCGACGTTGCTGGACCTTCAAAGATTGTCATGGGTTAAGTGTAAATTACTTATGCAGTCGCTGCTGCCACACCAAATGGTTGCAAGTACGGCAACCATCTGTGATCTGTGCGACCTGTGCCCAAAATTCTCCATGCTGCACCCACTGGCTCACGTGGCAAGGTGCGCAAACGCCAGCCAAGTTCTTTCAGGTGTTTGTCAGCTTTAAGGTGGTTGCACTTGTGACAAGCAGAGACAACATTTTCCCAATTATGTCCGCCGCCACGACTGCGTGGGATCACATGGTCGATTGAAGTTGCAGGTGCGGCGCAGTAAACACAGCGACCACCGTCACGAGCAAAGATTGCTCGACGAGACAGTGGCACAGAGTGACGATAAGGAATACGAACAAATTTTGTAAGGCGCACAACTGCAGGCAAAGAAACTTGGCCGCCAGCAAATCGTAGAACTTCGCCAGAATCTTCAACCATCACAGCTCGGTGATTTAGGACAAGGATCAGCGCGCGACGCTCTGTTATGACACCCAACGGCTCGTAGGTGGCATTTAAGACAAGTGTGCGCGACATATATCGCTCCCGATCTAGCGCCTGGCTGGCACCGATTGACATATCTTGCACCAAAACACCCGACCTCGTGGGTATTTGAATGGGGCTTTTAGGTAAAGATTTGGATAAAGTCTTGCCATTATGAGCGATTCACTGCGCAACTTCCTCGATTGGATGGCTGGGACTCCCCTTCGCATCCTGATCATCCTTATTGGCGCTGGTTTGATACAAACCTTTGGGTCCCGAGCTATTTCTCGTGCCATGAACAGATTAGCTTCGGCTGATCTGATTCTTGGGCCTGGCAACATGGTGGCCCGACAAAAAGAACGTGCCACAACCATTGGTGGTGTCTTGACTGCAACGTTAAAAAGCTCAACCTGGATTATTGCTGTTGCAATGGCCTTGGGTGAGTTTGGTTTTGATCTGGGCCCATTGATTGCATCTGCCGGTGTTGTTGGCGTTGCAATTGGATTAGGTGCACAAACACTCGTGCGAGATGTTCTATCTGGCATTTTTATGTTGATTGAAGATCAATACGGAGTTGGCGATTCAGTTGATGTTCTAGAAGTTGAAGGCGTAGTGGAAAAAGTTGGACTACGCGTTACAACTGTTCGTGACGGCCAAGGCACACTCTGGTACTTGCGCAATGGTGAAATCCTAAAGGTTGGAAATCAATCTCAATCTGGTTGATTAACCATTGAGTTAGCCGCCATCTCACAATAGCTCCACAGCTGTGTCTTTAACTCTTCTGTTATTTCAACCCCATCAATAGCGGTGCGCATCGCGCTAAGCCAAGCATCCCGAGCCTTTGTGTCTATAGAAAACTGCGCATGGCGCATGCGAAGACGTGGATGTCCCCGGTTTTCTTGGTAGGTATCAGGTCCGCCCCAGTACTGTTCTAGAAACCATTGCAAGCGTTGGGCCGCACCTTGTAAATCATTGTCTGGATACATCGGACGCAAGATTGGATCAGT
>DAIMGQ010000103.1:0-2514 GCA_036723815.1 Candidatus Planktophila sp. | reverse complement strand
ACGCGCTTTGCAAGTGCCTGCATCGCTGGCTCTTTCTCACGAAGTTGAGCAAGTACTGGAGGTGCGATGAAGATTGAAGAGTACGTTCCAACTGCAAGGCCAATAAACAATGCAAGTGAAAGATCCTTCAATGTTCCTGCTCCCAATAGGCCTGCGCCCACAAAGAGAATTGAACCAACAGGAAGTAGTGCAATTAGTGATGTGTTAGCCGAACGAACCAAAGTTTGATTAACCGCATGGTTGACCGCTTGTGAGTACGTTTTGGTTGATGAAGAAGTAATTGACTTTGTATTCTCACGTACCTTGTCAAAGACAACCACTGTGTCATACAACGAATAACCCAAAATGGTTAAGAATCCAATGATCGTGGCCGGAGTGACGTCAAAGCCAACCAATGCATAGATTCCAACCGTGATAAACACGTCGTGAACAACGGCGGCAATGGCCGCAATCGACATTTTCGGCTCAAATGCCATCGCAAGATAAAGCATTACGACGATCAAGAATCCAACTAATCCATAGATTGCTTTACGAGTAATTTCCTTACCCCAAGAAGGCCCGATAATTTGCGTGTCGATTGATTCAACAGAAACACCAAATTCTGCAGCCAAAGCATCTTGCACCGCGTTGTTCTGAACGGTATCAAGGGCGCCAGTCTGAACACGAACCTTGTCACTACCAATTTCCTGGACGATTAACTCTCCTGGGATACCAGTAGCTTCAACAGCAGAACGTGCTTGTTCGATAGTTGCCGTTGCTTTATTTACGGTGAAGGATGAACCACCCTTGAACTCAATTCCAAGATGTAATCCTTGAAGAGCTAGGGCAGCAATCGATGCAAGAACAAAAAGTGCCGAAATTGAATACCAACGGCGACGCTTTCCAATGAAATCAACCGCAGTTTCGCCACGATAGAGGCGACCACCAAGACCTGACATCTTTGACATCTTTATGCCTCCTTCGCAATTACAGTGCCCAAGCTCTTGCTTGAGAATCCTGACAGTGAATGACCTGAATTAAAGAATTTAACTCGAGACAAGAACCCAACGAGTGGCTTGGTAAATGCAAACACAACCACAAGATCGATAAGAGTTGTTAGACCCAGTGTGAACGCGAATCCTCGAACTCCGCCCACGGCAAAGAAGTAAAGTAGTGCCGCAGCGATAAGGGATACGAAGTCTGCGACCAAGATAGTGCGGCGTGCTCGAACCCAACCAGTTTCAACGGCTGTGCGAAGGGTTCTTCCCTCTCTCATTTCATCTCTAATTCGTTCGAAGTAGATAATAAATGAGTCGGCTGTAACACCGATCGCAACGATAGCTCCTGCAATACCTGCCAATGTGAGCGTAAATCCGATCCATTCTCCTAACAACAGGAAGAAGAGGTAGAGAAGTAAACCTGCCACAGTTAGGGAACCTACGGTCACGATTCCTAGACCTCGGTAGTAAAGCAATGAGTAAATCATTACAAGTCCCAAACCAAGTGCGCCTGCAAGCAGACCAGCGTTAAGTTGATCTGCACCAAGAGTTGGAGAGACTTGCTGTACTTCACCGCGGTCAAATGCCAAAGGCAATGCACCGTACTTAAGTACGTTTGCTAAATCTTGTGCTTCTAACTGCGTGAAGCTTCCAGTGATCTGCGCATTACCTGAAGGAATTGCTTCGGTAATCCGTGGTGCAGAAACAACTAAACCATCAAGAACAATTGCAACCTGATTAGTTGGTTCTGGAAGTGAGGTAACGCGAGTAGTTAACGCACCAAAAGCTGATGTTCCTTCTCCGTTAAATGTAAGACTCACAAACCATGCACTACCTGCTTGAGCATCTAGTCCAGCAGATGCCTTTGAAATTTGACGACCTAACACCTCTGCCGGTGCCAAGATGTACTTGGTACCACCTGCGCGATCGCAAGCAACCAAAGTATCGGTTGGTGCATCAGCGCCAGTTCCTTGAAGATTTTCAGGCTTCGTGCAATCTAGAGCAGCAAACTTTGCATTCACATCCGCACTTACTCCGGCTGCAGGAGTTGCTGCTGCATCTGCTGCTGCAGGAATGCCTGAGGCAGAAGCTAGCACCTGACGGAAACGAAGCTCAGCGGTCTGTCCAACTAATTCAACAACGCGGCGTCCGGTATCCCCCGGAACTGAAATAACAATCTGACGATTTGTGCCGCTACCTTGTGCTGCAACTTCTGATTCAGCAACACCCAAAGAGTTAACACGCTGGCGGATAATGGAAACCGCCTGATCGATCGCTTCGCTGGTTACCTTGCCTTCATCACCCGGAGCAATTCTTGGTTGAAGAGTGACCGAAGTACCTCCGCGAAGATCTAGACCTAAGCGAACTGATTTTGCCCCTTGAATGAAAACCAGGCTAGTCATGGCAATGAGCACCAAGCCTAAAATCGCTAAAGTGCGGCCGGGGCGGGCAGCCGTCTTTACTGGTTTATTAGTTGTAGACATAGGCCGAGAGTCTAGGCGTCAGGTGCTGGTAAGTCGAAAAGCGTAGAGATTTC
>DAIMGQ010000102.1:0-2714 GCA_036723815.1 Candidatus Planktophila sp. | reverse complement strand
CCAGCTTTGGCCATTTTGTTGCCTTCCAGGGCGGTAATAACAGAACCACTTTCCCCGGGAGTATTAAGCAAAATAGAGGTAGTAGATCCTCCATACATCGCGCCATAAAAAATAGCGGCAAACATAATCAGTGCAGAGGTTGGATTTACGGTCAAAGTAATTGGTAGCAGAAGACCAATCGCTAGTGCTGGCCCAATGCCTGGCAAAACACCGACGAGAGTTCCTAGGAAAGTACCAAGGAGGCCAAACATTAAATTTGTTGGGGTAAAGACGGTTTGGAAACCATCTAGTAACAATGCAAAATTATTTCCCATTACTTGAGGATCCCTTCAAAGAAACCTGAAGGCAAATTAATGTTTAATCCTTTACTAAACGAGAAATAAACAATTAGTGCAAATACTGCGCTAATACAAAAATCTTTCAGAATTCTGCGAGATCCAAAGGCATAAGCCACGCCCCAAAAGCAAACGGTTGCTGCGATTACATATCCAGCGATCTCAAGCAAAATCACATGCAGTCCAATAGCGGTGGCGACAATTGCCATCGTCTTTAAATTCAATGGTGTGTAGGGATCGCCAGGTTCATCTCCATCTGGCGTTCCATGATTTCCACGCAAAACACTTACTATTAATCCCAATCCGACCAGAGTTGCAAATGCAGCAACCATGTATGGAAAAGTTTGTGGGCTAACAATTGAGTTGTCTTGTGGGATATCCATACCTTTGGTGTCCCACGCAACGAAAATGCCAAGCAGGAAGAAGGAGCTGGCAAATACCAGCTCCCCCTTTCCGTGCTTAGTTACTTTGTTAAGAATCAATTAGATTCCTAGACCCTTCATTACTGCATTGATTTCTGGAATGTGCTTCTCAAGGAATGTCTTGAAAGCTGTTCCTGCTGCGAATTCGTTGTCCCAGTTGTTCTTCTTGAGCTGTGCCTGCCATGAAGGTGAGACATGCATGATGTCAATAACCTTGATCAGGTTGAGGTAATCAGCCTTTGGAAGATCTGCTGGTGCCATGATTCCGCGCCAGTTTCCGTAGACAAGGTCATATCCCTGTGAAACAAAGGTCTTACCCTTGAATCCTGGAAGTGCCTTTGCAGATGAAACACCAAGCACGCGTAGCTTGCCTGAAGAAACAAATGCATTGAACTCAGATGAACCTGAGATACCAACCTGTGTTGATCCGCTGAGAACAGAGGTAATAACTTCTGGTCCACCAGAGAACACAACGTAGTTCAACTTAGTTGGATCAATTGAAGCCTTCTGTGCAAGCAAACCAATTACCTGATGGTCAATTCCACCCTTGCTACCACCAGCGATTGCAACGCTGTTTGGCTTAGCAACTAGGTCATCCATCAATTGCTTTAATGTACGGTACTTAGAGTTAGCTGGAACAACAATCGCATCGTATTCACGAAGAACCTTTGCAACTGGAGTTGATGCTAGAAGATTGAGTGGTGACTTGTTTGAGTAAAGTCCACCAGTCATCGCAATTCCAGTAACCAATACTGATTCTGGCTTTCCCTTAATTTCTTGGAATGCGCCAAGTCCAACAGCTCCACCAGCACCTGGCTTAAATGTTGAGGTGTAATTCTCAAGCAAGCCTTCAGCCTTTAGTGTGTCGCTGATTGCATTACTTGTGAGTGAGTATCCACCAGGGTTTGCTGGGATTGTCCAGTCCAAATTCTTTAGTGGCTTTACATCTTTGTACCACCACTTATTTTGTCCTTTGTAAGAACCAGTTGTTACAACCATGCATGTTAAATCTGTACCGTCAACGCCGCGACCCTTAGCAGATTTGCCAACTGACGCTGCGGTGCAGTCATCTCCAACAGTTGCTTTAGCAGCTGGCTTAATTGCCGCCTGTGCTGAAACTGTTGTGCTTGCTAATAGGGCAACTGCAGTTGCCGCAACAGCTAAGCGAATAAAAGAAGTTTTTCTCATCGATGAGTTCTCCGTAGTTTCTTGCCCTCGAGGGTGAGGGATGAAGAGAAAATAGTCTTGTTTGGGCTATTTTGTAAGGAGTTTGGGTATCAAAAAGGTAACAAAATTGTGAGAATTACAGAAGATCTGAGACCTCTACGCCCAGCCTAGATAGCTCTGATTTGCCGCCATCAAATGCTGTTAAAACAAAAGGTTTTCCATCTGGCATCACTGCATAGGTGTGTTCAAAGTGTGATCCACGTGACTTATCCGCAGAGACAACTGTCCAATCATCTGCCAACACTTTTGTTCTGGCAGAGCCGCGAGTAATCATCGGCTCAATAGCTAAAACAAAACCAGGAACAATTACTGGACCATTGCCAGGCTTTCCAAAATTTAAAACATGTGGCTCTTGGTGCATCTCGGTGCCAATTCCATGGCCGCCGTACTCTTGCAAGATTCCGTATGAGCCTTGAGATTTTGTGTACTCCTCGATTGCATGGCCAATGTCAGAAAGCTTTGCACCATTCTTGCCTGCTGCTATCCCCCTCCACATCGATTCTTCACACACATCCATCATTTTTTGATCTTCAGGATCAATCTTGCCAACACCAACAGAAAATGCTGCATCTCCATGCCAGCCTTCAACTATTGCGCCGCAATCAAAAGAGACAACATCTCCCTCATTAATGACACGGTCGCCAGGAATTCCGTGAACGATCTCATCATTTACTGAAACGCAGATTGTTGCTGGGAAGCCGTGATATCCCTTGAAGTTAGAAGTTGCGCC
>DAIMGQ010000101.1:0-2814 GCA_036723815.1 Candidatus Planktophila sp. | reverse complement strand
ATCCAGCAGTTGGATTCCATAAGCGTTGGACTTTGCATGGTGTGAGCCACATGCTGGGCATGGATGTGCATGATTGCGCTCACGCGCGTGCTGAGCAATATCGAGATGGAGTATTAGAAGTTGGGATGTGCCTAACTGTTGAACCAGGACTTTATATCCAACCTGATGATGAACTATTTCCTGCTGAATACCGAGGTATTGGTATCCGCATTGAAGATGATGTTGTTGTTACAGAAGATGGTTGCCTTAACTTAAGCCAGCACATTCCTCATCACCCAGATGAGATTGAAGCCTGGATGGCTTCTCTACGATAACTGCAAACCAATCCACGCAGCTAACAAACCAAAACCTAAAGACATAACAAGGTTAGATACTGCTTCGTTATATCGCTTCAATTCATAAGCAAGATATATATCCAACATGAATGTTGACCATGTTGTGAAAGCACCTGCAAAACCAACTGCAAATAAATCATGGACATGTTCAGATTTTCCATATGTTAAACCCAGAAAGAATGAGCCAAGAATGTTTACTGTGAAGATTCCGTAGGGTTTAGTTGTGAACTTTCGGATGTATTGATCCACCGCAAAACGAAGTGGTGCTCCTATGGCCGCTCCTAGAATTACAAGAAGTAAGTTCATGAGCGCACCGGAACTACTTTTCTAGCTAACGGTAGAAGAACGACAACGATAACTAATGAAAAAATAAGGTTTTGAAGCAAAAAGATGACTCCACCATCGCGGGGCTCTAGAGATTGAGCAGTAACCGCTGAGAATGTTGTTAATCCAGCGCAAAACCCGGGCAACAAAAGTAAACGTAATTCAGTGATTCCGCGTCGCTCCATGACGACTAGAAGAATGGCGGCAAGTGCAACACCGATCAGATTTGCCGCTAGCGTGCCGGCACGATCATTAGGAAATATCTCTCCTAAACCAAAACGTGACACAGTTCCAGCGATACCACCCACCGAAACCAACACTAAGGATTTCAGAGTGGGAGTGCTTTCTTGCCAACGGTTGAAACGAATCTGGTGACTACGCTGATTATTACTGCCGCAAAGATTGCAGCCCAGAAGTTTTCAACCTCTAGCTTGTCACTCCAACGTGCAACTAACATCAGCATCGATGCGTTAACCACTACAAGAAATAGTCCCAAGGTCAAAATAACTGCAGGAAGTGTGAGCAGTTTTAGTAATGAACCCAGCGTTGCATTGAGCAAACCAAATAGCAGTGCAACCCACAGGTATGTTGTGAAACCACCTTGAACATTGATTCCAGGAATCAATACCGTGGCAACCCAAAAGGAGAGTGCTAATGCGGCCCAGCGGACCAATAACTTCATGAAGAAATTATAAGCCTTCGCGCTTGCGGATCTTTGTACCTAACCAGCGAACTGGATCGTACTTAATATCTGCAACGCGCTCCTTCATAGGAATAATCGCGTTGTCGGTGATCTTGATGTGCTCAGGACACACTTCAGTACAGCACTTGGTGATGTTACACATTCCAAGACCGTGCTCTTCTTGAGCAGTCTTCTTACGGTTCTTCAACATATCAAGTGGGTGCATGTCTAGCTCTGCGATACGAATAAAGAAGCGGGGACCAGCAAATGACTTCTTATTCTCTTCGTGATCACGAACAACGTGGCACACATCCTGGCAAAGGAAACACTCGATGCACTTACGGAACTCTTGTGAGCGCTCCACATCGATCTGTTCCATACGAGCCTCACCAGGAGCTAGCTCCTTAGGGTGCTCATAAGCAGGGATTTCCATTGCTTTTTTGTAGTTAAAGGAAACATCTGTAACGAGGTCCTTGATGATTGGGAAAGCACGAAGTGGTGTGACAGTGATTGTTTCTTCTTCACCAAATGATGCAACCTGTGTCATACACGCAAGACGAGGCTTACCGTTGATCTCCATTGAACAAGATCCACACTTACCAGCCTTACAGTTCCAACGAACTGCTAGGTCTCCCATTTGTGTCGCTTGAACACGGTGGATTACATCAAGCACCACTTCACCTTCGTTGGCCTCAACAACAACATCTTTAAGACCACCATCAGTTGAATCACCACGCCAAATGCGAAGTTTGATATTGCGCGCCATTAGTTGGTACCGCCTTTCGCAATTTCTTCCGGTGTCATGTATTTCTCCAGCTCATGAATATCAAAGAGGTCGAAGAGTTCTTTAGGAATTATTGGTAACGCTTGCTCACGAATGTTTACTTGGTTGCCATCAAATGAGGAAATGTTGTTAATTTGACGCCACTTGTTATCCATACCTGGGAAGTCATCACGAGTGTGACCACCACGAGATTCTTCGCGATTAATTGCTGACTTTGCAGTTGATTCTGCAACCAACAACATGTTGTCTAGATCAAAAGCTAAGTGGAATCCTGGGTTGAACTTTCGTCCACCACTTACCGAAACATTTGCACTGCGCTTTCTAATATCTGCAATCTTTGCGATTGCATCCTTTAGTTCACTACCTGTGCGAATGATTCCAACAAGGTTGTGTGTGATTTCTTGTAGTTCTGCGTGGAGGGCGTATGAGTTTTCTCCGCCTTCACGATCAAATGGTGCTTGGATCTTGGCAGCTGCGGCAGTAATTGCAGCCTGGCTGACAGGGTTTGCACCATTCTTCTTAACGTAATCAACTGCGCCAATACCTGCGCGGCGACCAAATACCAAAAGATCTGTCAAAGAGTTTCCGCCAAGACGGTTTGATCCGTGCATTCCGCCAGCAACTTCGCCGGCTGCAAACAAGCCCGGAACCCCTACTGCTGCTGCAGTATCTGGCTCTACTTCAACGCC
>DAIMGQ010000100.1:0-2818 GCA_036723815.1 Candidatus Planktophila sp. | reverse complement strand
CAGGAGATGTGGCCGAAGCAAATGCTTTGCGCGCAGCACTTGGAAAAGATGCTGACCACGTTGCAGTTTCTGCAACTAAATCAATGACAGGTCACTTGCTAGGTGGCGCAGGTGCCGTTGAGTCTGTCTTTATTGTTAAGGCATTGCAAGATCGAATGGCTCCCCCAACAATCAATATCGATGATTTGGATCCTGCCGTTACTGTCGATGTTGTGCGCGATAAGCCACGTGCGTTACCTACTGGCGATATCGCAGCGCTTAATGATTCATTTGGTTTTGGTGGCCACAACGTTGTATTGGCTTTTAAGAGCTTATAGATGTCTCCCACATCGCATGATCCACGCGATCCGATTTCACGGATTGCGCGTTTAGTTGATGATGGAAAATTTGAATTTCTAATCCCCCCCACAGATTGTGGGATGTTGGCAGTAACCGGCACCGTTAAGGGCAACAAGGTTGTTATCTTCGCATCCGATGCCACAATCAAAAGTGGTGCGCTCGGTGTGGATGGATCCAAAGTAATAGTTTCTGCATACAAAGCCGCCATGGGAGCACAGGTACCAATCATTGGTGTTTGGCATAGTGGTGGTGCTCGATTAAGTGATGGCGTTGCATCTCTTGATGCCTTCGGAGAAGTTTTCCAGTCAATGATTTCTGCAAGCGGTCGCATCCCGCAACTCTCTTTAGTTCTTGGGCCAACTGCTGGCGGCGGTGCTTACGGACCCGCACTAACAGATGTTGTTGTCTTAGCACCTGAAGGTCGCATCTTTGTGACAGGCCCTGATGTTGTAAAAAGTGTTACCGGTGAAGATATTGATATGGCACTTCTTGGTGGTCCTGAGGCACACAAGAAGAACAGCGGACTTGCGCACGTTATTGCCGCGAGTGAAGATGAAGCGATAGAAGATATTCGCACCTTGACCGCGCTCTTTGCTAATCAAGGTTTCATGAATCCGGATGTTAAAGATATTGATCTATCTGCTTTTGTGCCTGCCTTTGATGTGCGCACATATGAAGTCCATCCTTTAGTTGATGCAATTCTGGACAAAAATACTGAACACATTGAGTTGTTATCAATGTGGGCACCAAATATGACAACGATTCTGGGACGACTCGGTGGAGCAACTGTTGGTGTTCTAGCCAACAACCCCGCTCACCTTGCAGGCGTTCTAGATGCGGCTGCAGGAGAAAAGGCTGCACGATTTGTGCGCACCTGTGATGCCTTTGGTATTCCGCTGATAGTGATCGCCGATGTGCAGGGCTTCTTGCCTGGTGCAGGGCAAGAATGGGAAGGCGCAGTACGAAGGGGTGCCAAGTTATTGCACGCATTTGGCGAATCAGTTATTCCTCGAGTTACCCTAATTACTCGTCGTGCTTATGGCGGTGCCTACGTTGCAATGAATTCAAAATCATTAGGTGCAACCCGTGTATTTGCTTGGCCAGATGCAGAGGTTTCTGTGATGGGGGCTGTAGCTGCTGTGCGTGTACTTCATCGCCGCCTGTTAGCTGATGTTCCAGCAGAACAACGTGAATCAATGGAGTTAGAACTTGCCGCTGAGCACGAAAGAGTTTCTGGGGGCGTTGCAAAAGCAATTGAAATAGGCGCAGTCGATGAAATGTTAACCCCTGCAAAGACAAGAAGTGCGCTAGCAAAGACTATTGCTGACGCACCTCATCGCCGTGGTTCCCACGGAAATATTCCGCTTTAGCTTTTAAAGGTTACCGAAACAGTTGCAGTAACTGTCTTTTCAATTGTTGATGTGTCATAGGCACCGTAATCAGCTGTCATTGTTGAATCTGGTGTCGTGATTTGAATCGGGCCAGCTTTCACATTAACAAGTGATCCAATATTTCCACCGACAGCCTTAGTTAATGCTTCTGCGCGCACCTTTGCATCCTTCATCGCCTCTGACATCAACTGAGGGCGCAGCTCTGGCAAATTAGAGATGTAGTACTGGGGACCATAGTTATTTGCATTGATACCTGTAGCAAGTAGTGATCCGATTCCTTGGCTGAGCTTGGAAATCAGCTGAACATCTTTTGAGCGAACTGTAACTTCACGAGAAGCGCGATACGAAAGAATTCGTCCTGTTGCATTGCCGTTGCTGTATTCCTCGTTGGCAAATGTTGATACTGCGCCAAGAGTTAAGCCATCGGCAGAAATTCCACCTTGTGTGAGGTAATTTGAAAGTGCTGCAACATCTGCATCAACCTTCTTTACCGCCATTGCAACCGTTGGAGATGAAAGAGAGACATTTAAAGTCCATACCGCGTTATCTGCAGTTGCTGTTGTCTTTGCAGAACCAGTAACAGTAATTCCGTCGCTGCTACGTGAAGCAAAACCAGAACCAACTTTCATTAATCCGCCACCGAGTGCCAATGAAAGAATTACTGCTGAAATAATTATGGTTACTGCTTTGCGGCGCTCAACAGTGATAATCGGACTTTCATTAAGTTGTGTCATGGCTTTATCTTAGCAATTAGATTGCCCGCAAACGGGGTAATTCTTGAAGGTCAACACTCCTAAAGCGATCTAGTTCGCTCTCCCAAGAAGTTCCCACCATTGCAGCTATTCCTTCACGGATCGAATCTTCATCAAAGGAGTTTGCAAGAATGGCACTTAATTGGTTTTCATTAACTAGGACAGCACCTGATTGGTCAACAACTGCTCGGTGTATGCCAAGCTCTGGCGTGAAACGAAATAGTTCACCGCCCAGTTCAGTTCCTTCGATCACTTCAAAATTTAGGTAATGCCAACTGCGCAGCGCGCTAGCAATTTCTGCTGCAGCACCTTGATTGCCACGAAACTCCAGTTGTG
>DAIMGQ010000099.1:0-2826 GCA_036723815.1 Candidatus Planktophila sp. | reverse complement strand
TTTGAAAGGGAAGTACCTTTGATTGAAATCATTGTTGTTGGGCAGCCTTTACATTCTCTAGTAATTCATCCCATGCTTGGGCAAACTTCTTAACACCATCGATTTCTAACTCTGTTGTTATTTGATCTAGTGAAATTCCTAAAGCAGACAAACCCTTTAGCACGTTGACTGCCTCGGTGTAGTTTCCAGAGATTGTGTTTCCTCGCACCACACCGTGATCGATCAATGCATCTAAGGTTGATTGCGGCATGGTGTTAACAGTTTCTGGAGCAATTAACTCAATAACGTATTGGGTGTCAGGATAGGTAGGATCCTTTACTCCTGTTGATGCCCATAGAGGGCGCTGCTTGTTTGCACCCTTATTGGACAATGCACTCCATCTATCGGAGGCAAATTTTTCCTCAAATAGTTGATATGCCAAATGCGCGTTAGCAATTGCAGCCTTGCCCAAGAGTGCCTCGGCCTCAGGTGAGCCATTTTTCTTTAGTAGTCCATCAACAGTTGAATCGATGCGACTAACAAAGAAAGATGCAACTGAGTGGACCTGTGAGGGATTCTCACACTGCTCTAAACCATTCATAAAGGCATCGATAACTTGACCGTAACGTTTGACGGAAAAAATGAGCGTGACATTCACGCTGATGCCAGCAGCTATCAGTGCTGTGATGGCAGGCAATCCTTCAATTGTTGCTGGGACCTTAATCATTAGATTGGGGCGATTAACAACCGCCCACAGCTCTTTGCCAGCAGCGATCGTGCCTCCTGTATCTCGTGCAAGACGAGGATCAACTTCAATGCTCACACGGCCATCAAAGCCTTTACTGCTAGAAAAGATTGGTGCAAACAGATCACAGGCTTGGCGGACATCATCAGTTGTCAGTTTCTTTACAACATCATCAACGGTTGCATCTTTCATGGCAGCAATATCAGCGGCGTATTCAGCGGCGCCACTTATTGCACTACTAAAGATGCTGGGATTGGTCGTGACGCCAACTACGCCACTATTTACGATTCGTGAAGGTAGTGAATGGGCATCTGTTCCAGTTATTTTTGCTCGTGAGAGATCATCTAGCCAGATAGATGTTCCAGCACTTGCTACATCGTGAACGCTCATTTGATTGCCTTCTTTACCTGAGCAACTACGTTTTCAACTGAGAAACCGAACTCTTTAAACAAGCGCTTAGCATCTGCTGATGCACCGTAGTGTTCTAGTGAAATTGCAACGCCGCTAT
Source organism: Candidatus Planktophila sp. (assembly GCA_036723815.1). Lineage (GTDB taxonomy): Bacteria > Actinomycetota > Actinomycetes > Nanopelagicales > Nanopelagicaceae > Planktophila. The sequence continues at coordinate 1,594 of DAIMGQ010000099.1, read as the reverse complement.
CACCGATCAGCTCGCGCCAACCTTGTGCTATGCCGACTTCAATACTTATCTTCACGACATTGGGGGATAGGACAGAAGTCTTATATGCCTGATCTTGCTCAGCAAACCATTCCAGGCAAGGCGCACTAACAACTCTGACATTGATTCCCTCTGCAGCTAGCGCAGTTTGTGCATCAATTGCTAATGAAACTTCAGAGCCTGTTGCAATCAAGATTGCTTGTGGGTTTGCAGCATCTTTCAAGATGTAGGCACCCTTTGCTACACCAGATGCTGGCGCACATATGGTTCGATCAAACACCGGCAAATTTTGGCGGGAGAGCAGAATTCCTGCACTTCGCCCACGAGTAATAATCTGCTTCCAAGCCTCTGCTACTTCGTTTGCATCTCCTGGACGGATGACATCTAGACCAGGGATCGCACGTAGAGCTGCAAAGTGTTCGATGGGTTGATGAGTTGGCCCATCTTCACCGACACCGATCGAATCATGCGTCCAGACATAGGTGGATGCGATGTTCATAAGAGCAGCAAGGCGCACAGCAGGACGCATGTAATCGCTAAAGACAGCAAAAGTTCCACCAAAAGATCTGGTTAAACCATGGAGTGCAATTCCGTTTAGAACAGAACCCATGGCATGTTCGCGAATACCAAAGTGAATGATGCGTCCATATGGATCAGCACCAGGGATAGAAGATGATGTTGGCAAGAATGAGCCTGATCCCTTAATGCTGGTGTTATTTGAACCGGCTAAGTCAGCAGATCCTCCCCAAAACTCTGGCAACTTTGCCGCAATTGCATTGATTACTTCACCAGATGCAGCTCGCGTTGCAACTTCTTTGTCAGGTGCGAATACTGGAATGTCCGCATCCCAACCTGCAGGTAGGCCTTTAACGCGCAATCTTTCGAGGAGTGCTGCCTTGTCGGGATTGGCTGCTTTCCATGATGCAAACCGCGCATCCCATGCGGCACGAGCGGTTGCGCCGCGATCTTTTACAAGTCGTGCATGTGCCAGAACATCTGCAGGCATTGCAAAATCTTCATCAGGATTTAGACCTAGTGCAATCTTTGTTGCTTTGATTTCATCTACGCCAAGTGCTGACCCATGAGAGCCAGCTGTTCCTTGTGCTTTAGGAGCCGGCCATGCAATTACTGAGTGCATGCGAATCAAAGTTGGCTTTGATGTTTCTTTCTTTGCAGCAACCATTGCTGCATCAAGTGAAACTAGGTCGATATTTCCTGTTGCAAGTGCGGGAACTTCTAAAACATGCCAGCCATATGCTCGGTAGCGAGCTGCAACATCCTCGGTAAAGGCGTTGTGGGTGTCACCTTCAATTGAAATTCTGTTGTCGTCATAAATAACATTGAGATTTCCAAGCTCTTGCGTTCCTGCAAGAGATGATGCTTCGGCACTCACACCTTCTTGAAGATCGCCATCAGAGCAAATAACCCAAATAGAGTGATCAAAGATTGAAGTATTGGTTGGTGCTGTTGGATCAAGCAAACCGCGCTCATAACGAGCAGCCATTGCCATACCAACTGCGGTTGCAACGCCTTGACCTAACGGACCTGTTGTCATTTCTACGCCTGCAGTGTGACC
>DAIMGQ010000098.1:0-2877 GCA_036723815.1 Candidatus Planktophila sp. | reverse complement strand
CAACTGCAAACAAGGGTGGCAAAGTTACTATCCTTATTTCAAAGGGCCCTCGCTACACATTTATCCCTAAGACAATCATCACCATGGAAGCAAATGCGGGTAAAGCGATGCTTGAATCCCTTGGATTAAAGGTGAAGGTTGTTTCTATCGGAAATGCGAAGAAGAAGGTTGTTAAAAAAGTTTCTCCTGCTGTTAACACGAAGGTATTACGTGGAAGTTTGGTGACGATTACCGTAGGGTGACCTAATGCCTACGCCAGTTAAAAAGCCTCGCATCGGTGCCCACACCCCCACTACTGGCGGAATGGCCAAGCGATCAATCGCATATGCCCAAGAAATTGGCGCAGAAGCAATTCAAGTATTTGCATCAAGTCCCCGCACGTGGGCGATGCCAGAGGCAAAACCAGAATTAGATGAAGCATTTAAGATCAAGGCTGCAGAATTAGATATTGAAACCTACGTTCATGCGCCTTTCTTAATTAACTTAGGTTCACCAACAGAGGCAACATACTTAAACTCCCTGGCTTCAACTAAGTACTCACTACAGCGCGGAGCAGACATTGGCGCACTTGGCGTTGTAATCCACACAGGCTCTGCAGTTGATGTGAATAATGTTGAAAAAGCCTGGAAGCAGATTCATGAAGGCATGATGCCAATTCTTAACGCGCTGGGCGATGATGCTCCATACCTTTTGCTTGAACCAACTGCAGGTCAAGGTCAATCACTGGTAAAGAAGTTAGATGACCTTGAAATGTATTTGAAGGCACTTGAATATCACCCAAAGGTGGCCATTTGTCTAGACACCTGCCATGTGTTTGCTGCAGGCCATGACATTGCAGTTAAAGGTGGCATGACTGCAACTATTGATTTGCTGGTTGAAATTGCCGGCATAGAGCGATTCCAGTTAGTACATGCCAATGATTCAATGGATGTGTGCGGAGCACTTAAGGATCGCCATCAAAACATCGGCGAGGGACATATCGGCGTTGATCCATTTAAGGAACTGCTTTCCCACCCTGCAGTTGCAAACGCTCCCCTCATCCTTGAAACACCAGGCATGGAGCCAGAACACGGCAAAGAAGTTGCACTACTAAAGAAATTGCGCGGCTAATGTCTGCTCGCCATCAACTGCAATTAAAACTTGCGCCCTGGGCGCTACTTACAGTTTCGGCTGCCTGGGGGCTCTCCTTTGTTGTGATGAAGGATGCGATTCAACGCCAAAGTGTTAATAACTTTCTTTTTACTCGTTTTTCCTTAGCTGTGATCGTGATGATTTTGATTCGTCCTCAAACAATCAAACTCTTTAACAAGGATCTACTGCAACGAGGTGGGTTAGCAGGAATTTTCCTAGGACTTGGCTACATCGCCCAAACTCTTGGTTTGGAACGAACCGGCGCGGCCATTACTGGCTTCATTACCGGCCTCTATGTGGTCTTAACCCCGTTGATTGCTTCCATCGTATTAAAGGAGAAAATCACTAAGTTCACCTGGCTTTGTATTGCAGTTGCAACACTTGGTTTAGGGCTTCTATCAATTCGTGGCTTCTCTGTTGGTATTGGTGAGATGTTTGTATTGGCAAGTGCCATTCTCTTTGCTGCTCACATTATTGCCTTAAGCAAATGGTCTTCGGGTCGTGATGTTTATGCGATGACAGTTATTCAGTTGACCATGTGCGCAATTCTTGCTGGATTAGCCTCTGCAGTTGAGGGGTACTCACTTCCTCCTGATAGAGGAGTATGGAGCGTTGTTATCTTTACGGCAGTCTTTGCCACAGCAGTAGCTTTCATCGTCCAAACTTGGTCACAGGCGCACATGAGCGCTACCAAGGTCGCGGTCATTTTGACCATGGAAGTTGTGTTTGCCGCTCTCTTTGCAATCCTGTTAGGCGGAGAGCGATTGACACTTCAGACCGCAATTGGTGGAATCTTGGTTGTAGTAGCCATGTATTTAATAGTTCTGAAAGAACAGAAGTAGGGTTGGACCATGGCAATTGATCTTCGAAGTGACACTGTTACTCGCCCATCGGCTGCAATGCGCGAAGCGATTGCAAGCGCTCCGGTCGGCGATGATGTTTATAGTGATGACCCAACAGTTAATTCACTAGAAGAGCGCGTAGCGGCCATGTTTGGCAAAGAGGCCGGTGTCTTCACGCCAACTGGCTCTCTTGCCAATCAACTGGCAATCCGCATGTTGGTTGCACCTGGCGAAGAGTTAATTGCAGAGACAAATAGTCACATTGTTCGCGCCGAACTAGGCGCCGCTGCCGTATTTAGTGGAATAACAACTCGCACATTTCCTGCCAAGAACGGCCTGCTGAAGGCAGCTGACGCACTTGAGATTGCTCGTCCAAATAGCGGTCCTTACTTGGTTTCAACTACTGCAATTGCAGTTGAAAATACACATAACTTTGGTGGCGGAACTGTGCAACCGATTAGTGAAATCGCAGCACTTCGCAACGGCGCAGATGAGCTTGGAGTTGCACTTCACCTAGATGGTGCTCGCATTTGGAACGCTCATGTTGCATCAGGTGTTTCATTTACTGAGTATGGACAGTATTTCGACACCATTAGCGTCTGTCTTTCAAAAGGATTAGGCGCACCTGTTGGTTCAATAATGCTTTCAACAAAGGATCGAGTTGCAAAGGCTCGCATCTGGCGCAAGCGTTATGGCGCTGGAATGCGCCAGATTGGTTTGCTCGCAGCCGGTGCTCACTACGCACTCGATAACAACATCGATCGCTTATCTGAAGATCACCGCCGCGCCAAAGAGCTTGCTGTTGCAATCGCAGCCGTTGATTCATCATTGATTGATCCAGCAACTGTGGAGACAAACATTGTTGGCTTAGATCTTGCAGCACTTCCAATAACAGCTGCAGAGC
>DAIMGQ010000097.1:0-2981 GCA_036723815.1 Candidatus Planktophila sp. | reverse complement strand
CATTTCCCTCATATCCAGGGCGCGAAATAACTACAAATTCGACCATTGTTCGTAGCTCTTCGATTCGGTGCCACTGATCTAACTTGTCAGCTGCATCTTGTCCCACAATTAGAACTATTAAATCATCGGGGTAACTTTGAGCTACCGCTTCAACTGTATCGATGGCATAACTTGGACCAGTTCGAAGCACCTCAATGGGATTAACCTGAACTTTGCTTGCAACATCTGCTGCTAAATCAGTCAGTGCTATCTGGCACATCGCTCTGCGTTGTTGGGCGGTGGCACGAGGTGCATGGCTACGAAGTAGTGGCTCACCTGCCGGAACAACCAATAATTGATCAACAATCTTTTTTTCAATTAGTTGGGTAATTACATGCAAATGACCCAAATGAATTGGGTCAAAAGTTCCTCCGTAAATACCTACTCGGGACAAATTAGTCTCGGTCTAGGCGAAGTACTAAGTAAAGAAGTGCGACAAAAACCACAAGTGACATAACACCAAAAGCAAGTGGTGATGCTGGAAGTTCGCGCTGGATTTCGGATGCAAGATTGATCATGGGTGAAATACTACTACTTGCCTGCTAGTAGATCTTTAAACTTCGCCTCGTCGATGACTGGCACGCCTAATTCCTGTGCCTTAGCTAACTTTGAACCTGGGTCTGAACCCACTAAAACGTAATCTGTTTTCTTGGAAACCGCCGATGCTGCTTTTCCACCATGGGCGGTAATGGTTTCTGATATTCCATCACGGCTAAATGATTCAAGTCCCCCTGTAACAACAAAGGTCAATCCAGCCAAAGTTTGAGGCAGTAGTTGTGTGGGTTCATTAATCATTCTCACGCCTGCAGCGCTCCACTTTCGGATGATCTCTTGGTGCCACTCCACGCTAAACCATTCGACGATTGAATCAGCAATGATTTGACCAACACCATCAACACCAGCAAGTTCTGCCGCTGTTGCCTTTGAAATTGCATCAATAGAGCCCAATGCAGCGGACAATCCTTGCGCCGCTGTTGGCCCAACGTGTCGAATAGATAGTGCAACCAATGTGCGCCATAGCGGTCTGGTTTTTGCTTCATCTAATGCAGCAAGTAGCTTGTCAACATTTGCTGCAGGCTTTCCATCTTTCTTTGTGAAAAATTCAGATGTAACTAACTTGTCAGCCGTTAAATCAAACAGATCTGATTCATCTGTGATTATCTTTGAATCCAAGAGTGCAACAGCTGCTTCATAACCCAGCACATCAATATCTAAGGCAGCGCGAGAGCCAATGTAATAAATACGCTCGCGTAACTGCGCAGGGCAACTTTGTGTGTTTGGACAACGAATATCAACATCACCTTCGGTCATGGCGCGAAGAGCTGAGCCACAATCTGGACAGTTCGTGGGCATTACAAAAGCAGTTTCTTTGCCGGTTCGTTTATCAATGACCGGGCCTAAAACTTCTGGAATTACATCGCCAGCTTTTCGAATTACAACAGTGTCACCGATTAAGACGCCTTTACGAACAATTTCTTCGGCATTATGCAAGGTTGCATTTGTGACAGTTGATCCTGCAACTTTGACTGGCTCCATGAAGGCAAAAGGTGTTACTCGCCCTGTGCGGCCAACACTTACCTTGATGTCTAATAATTTAGTTGTTACCTCTTCGGGAGGATATTTATAGGCAATAGCCCACTTAGGGGCGCGGGAGGTAAAACCCAACTGTTGCTGCTGTGACAGAGAATCAACTTTGATTACAACTCCATCAATCTCATGCTCAACATCATGGCGGTGGTCTGCATAGTGCTGAATAAACTTCTCAACCTCTTTGCGTGTGCCACACACCTTAAATCGATCGCTAGTTGGCAAGCCTAGTTTCTTTAATTCACCATATGCCCCACTTTGGGAATCAAAGGAAATGCCTTCCTTTGCTCCAACTCCATGCACAACTACTGAGAGCGGGCGACTAGCAGTTACACGTGGATCTTTTTGCCGTAGCGATCCAGCCGCACCATTGCGGGGGTTGGCAAACATCTGCTTACCGGACTCCTCTAAAGAATCATTGAGCTCATTAAATGCTGCAATCGGAAAGAACACTTCTCCGCGGATTTCAATTAATGACGGGAGCTTGTCCCCCTTTAATGTGTGAGGCAAATTCTTTATTGTCTTAACATTTAAAGTTACATCTTCACCGGTAACGCCATTACCTCGTGTTAAACCACGCACCAGCTGACCATTTTCGTAGGTCAAGTTAATCGCTAAGCCGTCGACCTTTACCTCACACAAATACTGTGGATCTGAGATTTCCTTCTCAACTCGATCAAACCATGAAGCAAGTTCTTCTAGATCAAAGACGTTATCAAGGCTCATCATCTTTTCAATGTGATCGCGTTGTTCAAACTGGGTGGAAAATCCACCTCCCACATGTTGTGTTGGTGAATCTGACTCACGAAGTTCAGGGTTCTTATCTTCTAACGCCTGTAATTTGCGCAATAGCTCATCAAACTGAGCATCTGTAATTGTTGGTTGATCTAAGACGTAATACTTAAATTGATGGTCCCGAATCTCATTAATCAACTCGGTCATCACATGACGCGGGTTAGTGCTCATTCAGTCTCACTAATTGTTGCTGATCCAACTACACGATCACCATCATAAATAACCATTGCTTGTCCTGTTGCTAGTCCCAACAAAGGCTCTTCTAAGGTAGCAACAAGCAAAGTTCCATCGAAGTAATAGGTGCACGGAAGTGCTGCGCCATGGGCCCGAATCTGCACAAAACCTTGCTCTACTTGCTCTGTTACAGCTGGACCGCACCACACTGGACGTTCTCCACGCATTGTTGTGATTGCTAAATCTTCACGCGCTCCAACCACAACAGTGTTTGTAACAGGTTCAATCTTTAATACAAACCGTGGAGATCCATCAGATGTTGGAACTGTAAGACCTAATCCTTTGCGCTGTCCGATTGTGTATGTGTACGCACCTTTATGTTCGCC
>DAIMGQ010000096.1:0-3061 GCA_036723815.1 Candidatus Planktophila sp. | reverse complement strand
TCTGAATAACCACAGACATTGTGATGATGACAAAGAGTCCACCAAGTGGAATAAGCAGTAGTTCTACGCGCAATGTCGCTGCTAATCCTGCTATAGCCCCACCTAATGCCAAAGAACCTGTATCACCCATAAAGATCTTGGCAGGTGCCGTATTCCACCAAAGAAACCCAGTGCAACCGCCGGCAAAAGCAGCAGCCAAGACAGCCAAGTCCAAAGGATCGCGAACCGCATAACATCCGGCACTAGCGTTTAGCGCACAGCTTTGTCCAAACTCCCACACGCCAATTAAGACAAATGCCAAGAAAGTCATAATGGATGCACCAGTTGCTAATCCATCTAGCCCATCAGTTAAGTTAACGCCGTTACTTGCAGACATCACCATGATGACAATCCAGAGGATCGCCAAACCTGAACCTAAGTAAATTGAAGTTTCACGCACGCCAGATAGATATTGTGAAATTGGTGCTAAAGAATCAGCATCAACAAACTGTAATCCCAGGTAAGCAAAGATTGCAGCAAAAATAGCTTGGCCAATTAACTTAAATCGTCCCGGTAATCCTCGTGAATTTTGGCGTGAAACTTTAAGCCAGTCATCCAAAAATCCAATGAAGCCGAGTGAAACTACTAAGCCGATGACTAATAATGCAGATACTGTTACGGGATTACCTGTTACTAAGTGAGCAACAAGATATCCAAGAATTGCTGCAACAATAAAAATGATTCCACCCATAGTTGGGGTGCCATGCTTGATGTGGTGGCTACTTGGTCCATCATCACGAATTATCTGGCCATATCCCTTGCGTGCAAGAATACGAATCAAGACGCGAGTTCCAAAGAGTGCAAACACCAGAGCGAAAGCGCCCGCAATCAGGATCTGTCTCAACTTTCAACTCCGCTCTTATTTAGCCACAAGCTTTCTAGCTTTTGTGCCAGCACTTCAAATCCTTCAGAACGTGATGCCTTCACTAGAACTACATCTCCTGCTGAGAAATAATCTGTCATGGAAAGGCAATCATCAATACTTGCGTAGTGATGGATCAGCATCTGACCTTTCTGGTTGCCATATTCAGGTGCGGCAATAGCGACCAAATGATCAATTCCTATCTCTTGGGCTAGCGTGCCAATTGCCTCATGCTGAGCCGCACTTGACTCGCCGAGTTCATGCATTTTTCCCACAAATGCCCATGATTCTCCCCCTCGTTCTTGGGCAAAGAGCACCAAAGAGCGCATTGCAGCTGCCATAGATTCAGGGTTGGCGTTATACGAATCGTTAATGATCAAAAGACCGAGCACATCATGGAGCTCCATGCGCCACTTGCTTGCATTTTCTGCTGTCGATAAGGAGCTTGCGATTAACTCGATAGGTAGCTCTAGCGCTGTTCCAACAGCTGCCACAGCCAAAGCATTTGAAATCTGATGTTCTCCTACCAGTCTCATACCAACTGCGTCTCGTCCTGCAGGAGTCACTAATTCGAAATGAGGGCGACCTTCACGAATTTCAACATCTGCAGCGCGCACCTCTTGGGAGTTACCAAACAAAATTGTGCGACCTGCATGAAGTGTTGACATCGCAGGTGTGTATTGGTCATAACTACCCAGGATTGCAATTCCATCAGGACCTAAAGACTGAATTAACTCGGATTTTGTCTCTGCAATAGCAGCAACTGAACCGAACTCTCCTAGGTGCGCCGTTCCAACAACTAGAACTACTCCTATGTTTGGTTGTGCGATTTCACAGAGCCGAGCAATATCTCCCTTATGGCGTGCTCCCATTTCAAGAATGCAAAACTTTGTTCGCTCATCACATTGCAGCAAGGTAATCGGCAAACCTAAATCATTATTAAATGAGCCAGCCGGTGAGACAGTAGGGCCTGCTGCGCTGAGCATGTGGGCCAGTAAGTCTTTTGTACTTGTCTTACCTTGTGATCCAGTGATGCCAACAACTATTAATCCTGTTAAACGCCTACGAACAAATGCTGCCAACGCAGATAGCGCCTCCAAAACATCGTCTACGACAATGCATGGACCATCGATTCGATGAGTCGTTAAAGAAAACATGGCACCTGCGCGATATGCATCAGCTGCAAAATCATGTCCATCAACTTTTTCACCCTTGAGCGCTAAGAAGATGCAGCCAGGAGTTGCAAGTCGTGAATCAAATACAGGTGCTTTTGATACCAGCAAATCTTTATCGCAATGCAACTCCCCGCCCACCAATAAAGCGATCTCGGCTGCGGTTAAAGTAATCATTTCTTGTCCTCGATAGCCCGAGCAAGCTCTACGCGATCATCAAATGGATGATTAACCCCTGCGATTTCCTGACCTTTTTCATGACCTTTACCAAGGATAAGTACAAGATCTCCCTCTTGGGCTTCATCGACCGCTGTTTTAATTGCAGTTGATCGATCGACAATAACTGCACTTGGCTCTTGGATATCTAGACCCAAAGTCATTTGAACTAAAATCTCTTCTGGCTTTTCTGAACGAGGATTATCACTTGTAAAGATTGCAACATCTGCCCCATCTTGTAAGGCCTTACCCATTAACGCTCGCTTTGATGTGTCTCGATCGCCGCCGCAGCCAAGGACTGCAATAACTCGTCCATCTGTAATTTCATGGGCAGTTTCTAAAACGCGAGTAACTGCATCAGGTGAGTGTGCATAATCGACTAACGCTGTGAAGTTTTGACCAAGTCGCACAGATTCAAGTCGACCTGCTGCCCCCGTCAGATGAGGCAGTATCGCTGCAATATCAATGGGATCAATTCCGCTCTCATTGGCAATAGCAACTGCCATTAAGAGATTGTCATAGTTATAGCCACCATGTAGTTGGACTTTTCCTTCAATCAAAATTCCACCACTGCCACGAATTGCAACATGGGCACCGGAATAGTCAGGTGCAATCGAAACGTAATGCCAGGTAGCACTCTGGTCATGGCGAGAAACGCTCATCACCGGAAGCTCAGTTTCGGCAGCTAGGCGCACTCCGTGCTCGTCATCGATGTTTATTACAGCCAAATCTGCAAACTCAAAGGTGAACAACTTTGCTTTTGCAGCAAAGT
>DAIMGQ010000095.1:0-3116 GCA_036723815.1 Candidatus Planktophila sp. | reverse complement strand
CGCCTTTCACACCAGCACGTGCGATGATCGCTGCTTCGCGCTCGTGGTGCTTAGCATTAAGAACTTCGTGAGGAACACCAGATTTACGCAAGAACGCTGAAAGCTCTTCAGATTTTTCAACGCTGACGGTACCAACCAAAACTGGCTGACCCTTGCGATGGCGTTCAACGATATCTGCAGTTACTGCAGCAAACTTTCCGACCTCAGTTTTGTATACCAAGTCAGGAGAATCAATACGCTGCATTTCGCGGTTAGTAGGAATTGGAACCACACCGAGCTTGTAAATCTGATGGAATTCAGATGCCTCGGTTGACGCAGTACCTGTCATACCTGAAATCTTTGAATACAAACGGAAGTAGTTCTGCAATGTAATTGTTGCAAGAGTCTGGTTTTCATCCTTAATTTCAATGCGTTCTTTAGCTTCAAGTGCCTGATGTAGACCTTCGCTGTAGCGGCGACCAGCCAACATACGGCCAGTGTGCTCATCGACAATTAATAGTTCGCCATTCATTACAACGTAATCTTTATCGCGCTTAAACAGCTCTTTAGCGCGAATAGCGTTGTTTAGGTAGCCGATCATCGGAGTATTTGCTGATTCGTAAAGATTGCCGATTTGCAGCATTTCTTCAACCTTTGTAACGCCTTCTTCAATAATTCCACAAGTCTTTTTCTTTTCATCTACTTCGTAGTGAACATCGCGCTGCAATTTATTCACAAGATTTGCAAACTCCACGTACCACTTAGTTGCCTTGTCAGCAGGTCCGCTAATAATCAGAGGTGTTCTTGCCTCATCAATCAAAATTGAGTCAACTTCATCGACTACTGCAAAGAAGTGTTCACGCTGCACACACTCTTCAAGTGACCACGCCATATTGTCGCGAAGGTAATCAAATCCAAATTCATTGTTTGTTCCGTATGTGATGTCGGCAAGGTATGCCTGACGACGCTCTGCTGGGGTCATGTTTGCAAGAATTACATCGACCTTTAAACCAAGAAAACGGTGAACACGACCCATCCACTCGCTATCGCGCTCTGCTAAATAATCATTTGTGGTTACAACGTGCACGCCACGTCCAGCAAGAGCGTTCAGGTATGAAGGCAGAGTTGAAACCAAAGTTTTACCTTCACCAGTACGCATTTCTGCAATGTTGCCCTTGTGAAGTGCTGCTCCACCCATTATTTGAACGTCATAGTGACGCTGGCCGAGTGTGCGCTTGGCTGCTTCTCGAACAACTGCAAATGCTTCAGGCAGTAAATCATCGAGTGATTCACCTTTTGCGTAACGTTCTTGGAAAATTCCTGTTTGGCTGCGAAGGTCAGAATCAGACATCGCAACAAAGCGAGCTTCTTGAGCATTAACTAAGGCAACGACCTTGGTCAGATCACGAAGGATGCGTCCTTCGCCTGCACGCAAAATCTTGTCTATAAATGCTGGCATTAATTCTTACCTCTCATCGCGGCTCCCCAAAGGCGCCTTTTCACCCCCTTATCGTAGAGGTTGAGCAACACAGGCGGTAACCGCACAAACTGAGCCGAAGGCATGAAAACCCTGCGAATTCAGGGCCCTGACCGCCTCTTGCAGGGTCGCACCCGTTGTAACCACATCATCAATCACAATTGCATCACCACGAAGAATAGAACCTGGTTTTAGAGAAAAGGCTCCCTGCATATTAGCTATTCGCTGTACTCGTGTCAGTCCGCTTTGATCAGAAACTCGACGAGATACCTGAAGGCAATCATTTACTGCGATACCAGTCTGTTTAGAAATTGTCTTAGTTAAATCAACAATAAAACTACGACCACGACCACGTTGGGCTTGGTTACTGGAAGGAACTGGAACCAAGGTAAAAAATCCTTTATCCAGGCGAGCCTTATCTAAAACGTGAACAATGGCTGACATCAGTAAATTATCTGCGCCTTGCAAGCCATTTTCCTTTGCGGCAAGAACAATCTTGGATGCTGTTGGTGTGTATATCAAGGCTGAGTGAACACTAAGTGCGTTCAAGTTGGTCTTGTAATAGTGCGGGATCCATTCGCGTCGACATGTTGTACAGATACTCACGCCCAATGCGTTACATCCATAACACCTGGTTGGAAATACCAACTGTGAGAGTTCAGAGAGAATGCGCATCAGCCCATAGTGCCCACTAAAACCTCGCCTTTTAACGATTAGGGAAGTCATGTGGAAATTAAGCTGTGTAGTCCTCTGGTTGTAGTGAAATTAGGCGTTGATCAATTGACTCCCAAGTTTTCCGGGGCAGAGTGACAACAAAGTGCGCTCCTCGTCCAGGACGTCCCCACGCTTCGAGTTCGCCATTATGCAAACGTGCATCTTCTAATGCGATAGAAAGACCAAGCCCCGTACCACCACGTGTTCGGGCTCGAGAAGGATCTGCGCGCCAGAAACGATCAAAAACTCTAGTTAGAGAGTTCTCATCAAGACCAATTCCATAATCTCGAACACCAATGGCTACGTCGCGCTCACTTGCCTTTATCTGCACATCAATTTGCACTTCTTCTGAGTGATCGATTGCATTGGCTAAAAGATTGCGCAAAATGCGCTCTACGCGGCGAATATCAGCCTTAATCATGATCACTGGCTCTGCAGACTTAACGTATATTTCTGTCTTTCGCTCTTTCGCAACAAGTGCCAGGTCGTCTGCGCAACGATTAACTAGCTCAACAATGTCGAAATCCACCGCTTCAAGAACAGCAACTTCAGCATCAAAACGTGAGACTTCAAGCAAATCTTCAAGTAGTCGTTCGAAACGATCTAATTGTGCAACTAATAACTCGGTGCTGCGTGCAACTGTTGGGTCAAAATCATCCCTGGATGCTGCAATGACCTCTGATGCCATACGCAGGGTTGTAAGTGGTGTGCGCAATTCATGAGAAACATCGGACACAAAGCGCTGTTGCACGCGAGATAAGTTCTCTAATCTGGCAATTTGTTGCTCAAGTGATTCTGCCATCTCATTAAAGGCGCGGCCAAGGGTGGAAATTTCATCCTGCGAATACACCTTCATTCGCTGCCTAAAATCTCCCGAAGTAAACTCAGTTGCAATTCGAGCTGCTTCGCGCACAGGTTTAATTACCTGTCTGACTACAAGCCATGT
>DAIMGQ010000094.1:1541-3130 GCA_036723815.1 Candidatus Planktophila sp. | reverse complement strand
GCACCAGCTGCTGTTGCTAAAACTTTCCAGTGCTTGATTCCAGTTGCTTCAAAACCCCGAGATTCACGAGCAACCTTCATTCTTTCCATCTCATCATTTACAACGTTGACATAGCGCAACATAAATGAGGCAATCTGAACCATAAGAGCAGGAAGCTTGAGGCGCTCAAGTCCGCGAAGAATTTCACGAGCAGTTGTCGATGTAGACAAAATGATTGCCGTCATTACGCCCAAGGTTCCCTTAACGACAATTCCAGAACCTGCGATCAAACCCTCGCGATAGAGATCAAAAGGCCCTACTTGCACTTTTTCACCTGTACCAAAAAAGGGCATCAGAATCGCGAAGAAAACAAATGGAATTTCGATTAATGAGCGCTTAAAAAGAAGAGAAAAGGGAATCTTTGCGACTGTAACTACCGTTAACAGCCATAAGAAGTAGGCGACAAAAGCCGGCCATTTCGTAACAGGGGTCGAGACCACAATCAAAATAAATACGATCGCTGCAATGATCTTTAAATGGGAAGGTAAAGAGTGAACTAATGAGTGGCGATGAAGGTAGAGCCGTTCACCCACATCATGACCGTGGTGATGGTTCTCCTGTTCGAGCTTAATTGCCAGTCTTTTTTGGCTTACGGGCAATTAGTTTAAAGCCAATACCTGCAACTACTGCAGTCCCAATCACGCCAATTACTCCAGCTACGCCAACTGATGCGCGCTCATTCTCTATTCCCTTAACGCCATAGTCAGCCAAAGTTCCATCTGCATTGGTGTGGTCTTTTGCTGTATCAATAAAACCAATATCTTGCGCAACTTTTTCTAGTCCATCAGGAGAAGAAGATGCGTAGAAGGAAACAACTCCCGCAAGAAATAGAGCAACAATGAAACCTGCGACATAAAACTTTCGGTTAGTTAGCACTTCGGATCTCCAACTTCTGCGCATTATTTTTCCACCCATAAACCAAATCACTTCGACTTGCCAAGACTGCAGTGACTGTTAAACCAGTAATTAATGCCTCACCGATTCCGATCAACACATGTGTTCCAACCATCGCACTTAGAACTGCTGACGTTGAAAAGGTTGCAGTTGCACCCATCGCATATTGAATTGTGAAACCAACAGCAGCAGCGGGCACAGAAATCAATCCACCGAGCGCAGCAGCAAGTGAGATTGAAGATTTAGTCTTGGGTAGGAGTTTGCGCAGAAGTAAGAAAAATCCATAGCCTGCCCATACGCCTAAGACGCCCATATTGAAAACGTTAAGACCAATAGCAGTTAAGCCACCATCGGCAAATAACAAACCTTGCACTAACAAAACAACGGTTAGCGCCAAAGTTGCCGCCCACGGACCGACTAAGACTGCAGCTAAGGCACCACCTAATAAGTGGCCACTTGTTCCTGCAGCAACTGGGAAGTTGAGCATCTGCACAGCAAAGATAAATACTGCAGTTAAGCCTGCTAGAGGTGCCGTCTTCTCATCTAGTTGTGTGCGAGCGCCCTTAAGAGCTGTTGCAACGCCAGCAGCTGCCAGGCCACCAAAGATTGCAGAGGTCTGGACATCTATAAACCCGTCTGGAATATGCATAGGAGAA
>DAIMGQ010000094.1:0-1441 GCA_036723815.1 Candidatus Planktophila sp. | reverse complement strand
TTTGTAAGTTCAGCTTCTGCAACATGTGGCGAGAGTGTTTCGTTGACCACGGTTGGAGCAAAAAAGTTTCAGGTCGAAATATATCGAATGGGTTATTACAAAAATGCCGGCGCTCGCCTGATCCGCACACTTGCATCACCAAAATCAATAACGGTCGATAGCACGATGGTGCCAGGTCAGTATTTGTTGAAGTTAAAAAGCCTGAAACGAGCAAGCACTTTTGTTCCGCTCATGGTTACGGGCAGTGGTGCTAATGATTTAACTTTTGTTTCTTCAGTTCTAACTTGGCAGTCTTATAACCAGTGGGGCGGAGAGTCTTTATATAAAGGAGCAGATGGCAACCGAGAGACTGC
Source organism: Candidatus Planktophila sp. (assembly GCA_036723815.1). Classification (GTDB taxonomy): domain Bacteria; phylum Actinomycetota; class Actinomycetes; order Nanopelagicales; family Nanopelagicaceae; genus Planktophila. The sequence continues at coordinate 1,088 of DAIMGQ010000094.1, read as the reverse complement.
GGCAAAAGTGGTTTCACTTGATCGTCCATACGATGGTGATGGCTCTGGCCAGTTTCGATACATGGAACAACCACTAGTTACATTGATGGAAAAAGCTGGGCTAGACATTAACTACATTACTGATTTAGAAGTTGATTCCAGGACAGATGTTTTTACACAGACTCGTTCAATTGTTTTAGGTGGACATAGCGAGTATTGGACTAGAAGCATGCGTCAACATTTTGATAATGCTGTTGCTTCTGGAGTTAATCTGATTGTCTTTGGAGGCAATACTGGTTATGCAGTGACTGAAATAAAGGGACGTGAGATTTCTGGTAGAACGCCTTATCGAGAAATTGGACAACCCGAATCTCTTTTACTCGGATCACAATATTTTTCTCTAGGAATACGAAAAGATTTGGTCTCAAATAATGTGTGGCCATTTTCAATTCTTGGAATTGATGCCCAAATAAAAGGTATTTATGGTTATGAGGCAGATACAGCGATGGGGACTGTGGGACCAGGTGTTCAAGTTCTTGCAAGAGCCGTTATTAGCCCGACCGAAAAAGGTTTTGTCGCAATGAGCACCTATTACAACGCCCCTAGCGGTGCAGCTGTGATGAATATGGGCACCAATGGCTGGGTCTGTGCGATTTCCAATCGTTGCCCTTGGGGCCACTCCTTCGACGTGCAGGCACAAAAACAGATTCAAAAGGTCACCCAAGAGGTTCTTAAGGCGACCAAGTCTGCAAAATGGCCTGTGGCGCAGATTGATATTCCTGCTCGTCCTTAGGGTAATCCGTATAGGTTTTGCTCATGAGCGAAGATGATGGCTTAGAAGAACTCATCAGCGAAGAGATGTTGTGGGACCGCATCCCTGAAGTCGAGGGTGAAGAGCGCGCCAGCACATACTACGAATTAAGCGCTCGAATCTATGCACGTGGTCAATATGACGAAGCACTTGCATTAGCTGAAACCGCACGTGATATTTATTCACAACTTGGTGAAGAAGCACCATCTGAAGGTTTAGCTCAAGCTTATTCAGCAATTGGTTACAACTTAAATCAATTGAAGCGTATGGATGAAGCAGCGTTGGCAATGAGTAAAGC
>DAIMGQ010000093.1:0-3146 GCA_036723815.1 Candidatus Planktophila sp. | reverse complement strand
CTTATTCCACTTGGTGGACTCTTTGTCATCATCACAATGTCTGTGGTTATTCAGACCCTTTACTTCAAAATGAGCGGCGGAAAGCGTGTGTTCAAGATGGCTCCGCTGCACCACCACTTTGAGTTAGTGGGCTGGGAGCAAATAACAATTGTTATTCGTTTTTGGATTATCGCTGGCTTATCAGTTGCCGCTGGACTTGGTCTCTTTTATGCGCAGTGGGTAGCTAAGTAATAAATGTCTATTCAATTTGCCGACCAACGCTTCCTTATCCTGGGAGCAGGTGTGACTGGGTCGGCAGTTGCACATGCATTGAAAAGCCGTGGTGGCATAGCAACAATTACAGATGACAACGCAAGTGAAGCGATAAAACCAGAAGATGTTGATTTAGCTAATTTTGATGCTGCTGTGATCTCACCTGGCTGGCGTCAAGATCACCCACTAGTTAAAAAAGTGCTATCAAGTAATTTGCAGATTTTAAATGAAATCGATCTTGCCTGGCAGATTCGCACAGAACTCTCCCCAGGACAAAAATGGCTGGCACTTACTGGCACAAATGGAAAAACCACGACAGTTGAGATGGCAGCAAAGATTTTGCAAACCGCTGGTTTAAAAGCTGTGGCATGTGGCAATGTTGGTGACACCGTGATTGAGGCGGTTGATCGCAAAGATCCATACGACTATCTAGTACTAGAGCTATCAAGTTTCCAACTACATTGGGCTAAGCAGGCCGAGTTTGTATCAGCGGCAATCCTTAACATCGCAGATGATCACCTAGATTGGCATGGCACCTTTGATGCCTATGCAGATGCTAAATTTTCAATTCTAGATCGAGCCGAAATAGCAGTTCTAAATGCTGATGATCAAGAAGTACTAACACGAGCCAATCGATTTACTGGGCGCAAAGTCTTTTTCTCACTAGATACCCCAGCACCTGGTGAAATAGGCGTTGTTGAAGAGTTATTAGTCGATAGAGCATTTGTAACAGATCCCATGGAAGCGGCGATGATTTGCGAGCTAAAAGACATCACGCCGACTGTGCCCCACAATGTTTCTAACGCACTTGCAGCAGCTGCCCTTGCTCGGACAGTGGGCGTCTCACACGAAAACATCCAAAAGGCGTTGCAAGAGTTCAAGCCTGGACGTCACCGAATAGAGACAGTATTTGAAAGTGATTCAGTTTCTTGGGTCAATGATTCCAAGGCAACTAATCCGCATGCTGCTTCAGCATCCTTAATGTCTCACTTATCTGTTGTGTGGATTGCTGGGGGATTAGCAAAGGGTGCAGACATGAATTCCCTTGTTGCGCGTTGCAAAGGTCGAATCAAGGCAGCAATTCTCATTGGCGCAGATCGTCAATTGATTGCAGGTGCTTTAGAAGAACATGCACCTGAGATTCCTCGCATTTTTGTTGACACACCTGTCGGTTACACACGTGGTGGGGATTCAAACTCTTTGATGGAGGCTGTGGTTGCAGAAGCTTCTAAGTTGGCGGCACCGGGAGATGCGGTGCTATTGGCACCGGCTTGTGCCTCGATGGATCAATTCATTTCATATGCAGATCGTGGAGATCGTTTTGCAGCTGCAGTGCGCAAGGTGGTGGCACATGAGTAACCAGCAGAGAGAAACTTTTTTCACAAAGCCGGTCAATCTTTACTACATGCTCCTTGGCAGCACCTTGGGCTTAAGTCTTCTCGGATTGGTTATGGTTTTTTCAGCATCTTCCATCTATTCCATTGATGCAAAAGGCTCCTCTTACGCCATTGTTTTGCGTCAGTTTATCTTCCTTGTTTTATCGATACCTATGGCCTGGGTTTTCTCCCGTTTTTCACTTGCTCAGTGGAAGCTATTAGCCCGCTTTGGATTTATTGTTTCAATCGGCCTGTTAGTTCTAGTTCAACTTATCGGAAAGAGCGTTAACGGTAACCACAACTGGATTAGTTTGGGATTTGTAGATGTTCAGCCCAGTGAAGTTGCCAAGTTTCTTATGGTTTTGTGGGCGGGATTCATGCTTGCAAAGCAAGAGCGCTCTGGGGTTGATCACACCGTAGTTCTTAAGCAAATCGCACCAGCTTTTGCCCTCTGCATTCTTTTGGTGATGTTAGGAAGTGACTTAGGAACTGCGTCAATTTTCGCTTGTATCTTGGCGGGCTTGTTATGGGTTTCAGGGTTGCGTCTAGGTGTATTTGGAATTGCACTTAGCGTTGGTCTAGTTGGTTTAACAGCTGCAATTTTGGCTTCGCCTTATCGAGTGCAACGTTTTATGGTGTTCTTGAATCCTTTTGCAGAGGATCAATACAAGCTCTATGGATGGCAGCCGGCACATAGTTTGCTGGGCCTTGCTAGTGGTGGTTTTTTTGGTGTGGGACTAGGTGCAAGTCGTCAAAAGTGGGGTAACTTGGCTGAGGCTCACACAGACTTTATCTTTGCTGTTATCGGTGAAGAGCTTGGATTATTTGGCACGATTGCAACATTGTTATTGCTCAGCATTCTCATCTTTTCAATTTTCAAGTTAGCACTTCGCGCACATGACCCAATGGTTCGCTACGTTGCATCTGGATTTGGTTGCTGGATTGCAATTCAAACAATTCTAAATATTGGCTCTGCCATCAGTGTCTTGCCAGTTGTGGGAGTGACATTGCCGCTTGTTTCATATGGTGGTTCTGCACTTATCGCCACGTATATGGGAATCGGCTTTGTGTTGGGTGCTGCTCGTAGAGATCCAGTAATCTATAAAGAATTAAAAGAGACAGGTATCCCATGGCTACGGTAGTTCTAGCAGGCGGCGGCACAGCTGGCCATGTTGAACCTGCCTTAGCAGTTGCTCGTCAATGGAAGATCTCTCACCCAGAAGACCGTCTAGTTTTTCTGGGAACATCATCTGGCCTTGAAACTACATTGGTGCCGGCTGCCAACTTTGAGCTACATCTGATTCCACGAGTGCGGATCTCACGCAGACCTTCTGCATCGTGGTTAAACATTCCATTTGACTTATTCTCTTCTGTTCTGGAATCACAGAAAATTGTTAAGAATGCCGATGTTGTTATTGGCTTCGGGGGATATGTAAGTGCTCCGGCCTACATTGCCGCGCGGATTTCTGGTGTTCCCATCGTTATTCACGAGGCAAATGCCAAGCCTGGTTGGGCAAA
>DAIMGQ010000092.1:0-3206 GCA_036723815.1 Candidatus Planktophila sp. | reverse complement strand
TGGCGGTGGCATTTGATGTTTCCCGCAAGACCTTTAGATCAGAGATTTTTCCTGAGTACAAAGCCAACCGAGCTAAAACTCCCGATGAATTTAGATCACAGATGTCATACCTGCATGAGTTGGTAACGGCATTTGGCATCACAACATTTGAAGTTGAAGGCTTTGAAGCAGATGACATTATTGCAACCATTTCCAAGCAGGCCGAGCGTGAGAATGCAGAGGTATTTATCTGTACAGGCGATCGTGACTCATTTCAGCTAGTGAATGAAAAGACCACAGTGCTCTATCCAAAGCGTGGAGTCAGTGACTTAACTCGAATGACACCGGAGGCGGTGCAGGAAAAGTACGGAATGAGCCCCGAGCAATATCCAGATTTTGCTGCACTTCGGGGAGATCCCAGTGACAACTTGCCTTCAGTACCTGGTGTTGGTGAAAAAACTGCGGCTAAATGGATTGTTGAATATGGCTCACTTCATGAACTTATTGCCAACATCGATCAGCTGGGCGGCAAGGTCGGTCAGTCACTGCGCGATTCAGTTAATGATGTAATCCGCAACCGTGAGCTAACGCAGTTGGTTGCAAACGTTCCATTGGCGCTAAGTATTGATGCTCTGGCCTGGAGCGGTGTGGATGAGAACAAAACTAATCCACTGTTTGAAAAATTAGAGTTTAAAACCTTAAAAGATCGCATGAAACCAATCTTGCTCAAGGGGAGTTTAAAGAGTGCTGAACCTGAATTTGAGTTATTTGCAACAGAGATCACGGAAGGTGTTCTAACACCTGAAGAGGCATCAGCAAAGATTGCGCAACACTCGGGTGAAATTGCTATTGCCTTTCAGCTAATTGACGAGAATTTGCATCGTTATGCCATTGCATTGTCGCCAGATGATGTTTTCTTGGTTCACTCATCAACGATGGGGGATTGGGCAACCGATAAGAATGTGGCAAAGATTGCTCATGATGCAAAGTCTTTGGCGCGTAACAATGGCTTAACTGGAATTAGTTTTGATACATCATTGGCCGCATACCTTGTTAACCCAGGAGTGCGAAGCCAAGAGCTCAAAGACATTCAGGAACGATGGGGAGATGGTTCGGCAATTAATGTTTCAACTCCTGAGCAAGAGCTGCTGACATCGGCACGTGCGATGTTTACATTGCGGGATTCTTTAACTCGTGAGTTAAAAGAGCGCAATCTATGGGATCTATTTATGACTATGGAGCTACCAGTTGCAGATTTATTGGGTCGCATGGAATCGATCGGTATTGCTGTAAACAAGAAGGGCTTAGATGAATTGGCCGCCTTTTTTGAAGGTGAAGTAACCCGTGAAACGAAGGCTGCCCATGATGCAGTTGGTCATGAGTTCAATGTGGCATCTCCTAAGCAGCTCCAAGTTGTTTTATTTGATGAACTTGGATTACCCAAGACCAAAAAGATAAAGACCGGCTACACAACAGATGCCGAGAGCCTTGATTGGTTACATCAAAAAAGTGGACATCCAGTCCTAACCTCATTGCTTCGAATTCGTGAGACGAAGAAATTAGGAACAACCGTTGAGGGTTTGATTGCCGAGATTGCACACGATGGACGTATCCACACGCATTTCCAGCAAACAGTTGCTGCAACTGGTCGTCTGTCATCAACAGGACCTAACCTACAAAACATTCCGGTGCGCACAGAAGAGGGCCGAAAGATTCGTGATTGCTTCACCGTGGGCAAAGGTTATGTTGCACTGCTAACAGCTGATTACAGCCAGATTGAAATGCGCATCATGGCTCACTTATCCAATGATGAAAGATTGCTAGCAGCCTTTGCTTCAGGTGAAGATCTGCATGCAACAGTTGCTGGGCTTGTCTTTGGTGTTAAGCAATCTGAGGTTGATCCTGAAATGCGCCGGCAGATGAAGGCGATGTCATACGGACTTGCTTACGGTCTTTCCTCATACGGACTTGCAATTCAGTTAGATATCTCGCCACCTGCCGCCCAGCAGTTGATGGACACATACTTTGAGCGCTTCGGTGGGATTCGTGATTACTTAAAGACAGTTGTTGAAGATGCCCGCAAAGTTGGGTACACCGAAACCATCATGGGGCGGCGTAGATATCTTCCTGATCTGATGCATGACAATCGTCAACGCCGAGAGGTCGCAGAGCGTATGGCACTTAATGCACCGATCCAAGGCTCAGCTGCAGACATTATTAAATTAGCGATGCTCAATGTGCAAACAGCAATTGAGAAAGAGAAGCTAAAGTCACGCTTGCTCTTACAGATTCACGATGAGCTGATTCTTGAAGTAGTTGCAGGGGAAGAGGAAAAGATCAGTGATGTGGTGAGACGAGAGATGGGTGCGGCATACCCTTTGAAAGCGCCACTAGATGTTAATGCTGGATTGGGCCTTACCTGGCACGAAGCGGCGCACTAACTACTTAACCTCGTTTGAAATATCTTTAATCGCACGCAGATCTTCTTCTTCAGTTGGAACATCATTTGCTGCACTCAATCGGCCTCTTCCAACAGTAAGGATGATTAATCCGAACAAGATCATGATCGGAAGCATTGCTAAACCGATACGTGGTGAGAACTCTTCAGAGACGACACCACCAACTGCTGCCCCAACTGCCATGAAAGTTCCTTCAACGCTCCAAATCCAACCAAGAGATGAGGTTTGGGATCCTTGTGGGCGAACGGCTTCTAGGACCTCAAAGTAAAAGACTTGCACCGCTCCGCCAACAAGACCGATAAACGCGCCAACTAGCGCCATAGTCCAATCGGGGTTTGTGAAGGCGATTGGAATACAGGTTAAAAACCAGACTAGATAGGTATTTCTTAGGGCAGATAGCGGAGCTAAATTTTTGGAAACGAGGCCACCAAGTAGTCCACCAATGATCGTTGCAATACCGAAAGCGGCAAAAATCCACGCAACTCTATGTTGAACATTTTCTTGTGTGGCAAATGCAGGTACTGCCACATCAAATACACCCCATCCAAAACCAATAAAACATCCTTCAAACATCAACATTTGAATAGCGCGATCTCGCCACAAACGTTGTTGACCTTTTTCCTTCTTCTCTGGAATCCAGTCCCTAGAGACTGGGGTTAGTGAAAGAGCGATCCCGCCAATGAGCATCAGAGCTGCTGTAGTAGTTAATCCAAGCGAAGGATGGGCCGAGAGTGAGAGTGCGGTAATCACAACAGGGCCAATGACAGT
>DAIMGQ010000091.1:0-3234 GCA_036723815.1 Candidatus Planktophila sp. | reverse complement strand
TGTCGATGAGTACTTACCTGCATCCCTCCACGATGCCACACGAGATGGCGCAATGTCGCTATGGACGCACAAACACGGCACCGATGCAATGTATCTAGCACTCTTTCGAAAAGACATTGGTTAAGATTTGTCCATGAGCCGTGAAATTCGGATTACGCCGAGCATTCTAAACGCAGATTTTTCACGATTAGATGAAGAAATTAAGCGGATATCAGCGGTTTCCGATCTTCTCCACCTGGATGTGATGGACGATATTTTTGTACCCAACTTTACTTTTGACTTTGAGGCAGCTTCGGCAATTATCAAATCCTCCGTTCTTGCAGTCGATGCTCATCTGATGGTCGCCGATGTTGATGATATCGCCGTGCAATATGCTGAATTAGGTTGTGCTTCAGTAACGATTCACGCAGAAGCAACGAAGAACATTCCCCAAACATTGCGAAATATACGTAAAGCTGGCTCCCGATCAAGTTTGGGCATTAAACCCAACACTGACATCGAGAATTATGAGTCTGTAATTGATGATGTAGATATGTTCCTCATCATGACAGTTGAGCCCGGATTTGGTGGTCAAAGCTTCATGGAGAACATGATGGATAAGGTGCGACGCACCCGTGGAATGATTGGTGATCGCCCAATTTGGTTGCAAGTCGATGGTGGAATTTCACTGAAAACCATTGAAATGGCACTAGATGCTGGTGCTGATACTTTTGTTGTTGGAAGCGCTGTCTTTAACGCCCCAGATCCAGCTGAGATGGTGGTCTCACTTCGTGATTTTGCAACCGCCCACGGGAACAAGTAAGACTCTAGTAAACTCACACTATGAAAACCTTTGAATCTTTGTGGGCCGAACTTAGTGAGAAAGCTGTCTCTCGCCCAGAGGGTTCGAGCACGGTTGAGGCTCTTGATGCTGGAGTTCACGCCATAGGCAAGAAGATCCTTGAAGAAGCTGGTGAAGTATGGCTTGCAGCAGAACATGAATCTGATGAAGCTTTGGCTGAGGAAATTAGCCAGCTTATCTATCACCTGCAAACATTGATGCTCGCACGTGGACTGTCAATCAACGATGTCTATAAGTTTCTTTAGGAGAAATCAATGTTGCGAATAGCCGTACCCAATAAAGGATCTTTAGCTGAGAGTTCAATTCAAATTTTAAAAGAAGCTGGCTATCGCCAACGTACTGATAGCCGCGATCTTGTTCTCATTGATAATGACAATAGCGTTGAGTTTTATTACCTACGACCACGCGATATTGCTGTTTATGTAGGCTCGGGGGAGTTAGAAGCTGGGATAACTGGGCGAGATCTTCTTATTGATTCAGCAGCAGAAGCTGATGAAATTTTGTCGCTGGATTTCGGTGGTTCGACATTTCGATTTGCTGCGCCAGCAGATAAGAATTGGTCGATACAGGACATCGCTGGTAAGCGCGTAGCAACTGCTTACCCTGGTTTGGTCGAGCACAGCCTTGCTGGTCTTGGCATTAAAGCCCAGATTGTCCGACTAGATGGCGCAGTTGAAAGTAGCGTCCGCTTGGGTGTGGCCGATGTAATTGCAGATGTTGTAAGTACCGGTAACACATTAAGACAAGCGGGATTGAAGATATTTGGTGAACCTATTTTGACTAGCGAAGCGATCGTGATTGCACGCAGAAACACCGCTATACCCGCTGAGCTGGAAATTCTGATTCGTCGACTACAAGGAGTAGTAACGGCTCGTCGCTATGTTTTGTTGGATTACGACATTCCTAAGAACCTGGTAGAGAAAGCATGTGGGATAACACCAGGACTTGAGTCCCCAACTATTTCGCCATTACAAAAGCAAGACTGGGTTGCAGTACGAGCTATGGTTTTGCGCAAGGAAACTAATCAAGTAATGGATGAGCTGTGGGCCTTAGGGGCACGTGGAATCTTGGTGACCGATATTCACGCTTGTCGCTTATAGATCCGTCAAATACCAATTAGTGCGATTACTGACCTTAAAGATGGTTCGTTTATCGCAAGGTCGGCGGCTTCAATCACAATAGGGTTAGCATTAAAGGCAATGCTCAATCCGGCAGCAGCCATCATGTCTAAATCGTTTGCGCCGTCACCAATTGCAACAGTGTTTTCCATTGCAACTCCGCTAGCTAAGGCGAACTCCCTTAAAGCCTCACCCTTAGCCGCACGGTCAATTACTGGTCCAATAAGACCGCCAGTTATGACACCATCAACTATTTCAAGCTTGTTAGCCTTGTAGTACTTGATAGACATCGTCTTGATCATTGGTTCGATTATGTCAAGGAACCCGCCTGATACTAATGAAACACTGTGACCGCTATCGTGAAGAGTCTTAACAAGCTCCAACGCTCCATCTGTCAGAGAGATTTCTTTCTGCACCTCACCGACCACCGATTCGGGAAGTCCTTTAAGTAAAGCCACGCGCGCCCTCAAGCTTTGCTCAAAATCTAGTTCTCCGCGCATCGCGGACGCTGTAATGGCAGCAACTTGCTCTAGAACGCCAGCCTTTACCGCAAGGAGTTCGATCGCTTCTTGTTGAATAAAAGTTGAGTCAACATCTAGTTGAACCAGTCGTTTTACAAAAACCATTTACTTACACTGTTCTCGTCGAGACTGTTGTTGCATGTTCAAAAACTAATGTTTCAAGTGCTGCGTCAAATTCTGTCTTTTTCGCTCCAGAAATCGTTATGGTAATCAAAACCGGACTTGCAGAGGTTCGAACAAATCGCTCGATGTTAGCCCCGGTGTTTGTTATCGCTTGTGAAACCAAGGCTACTGAACTCGGATGCAGCTTTTCGGAACCTAGTTGAACCTCAAGGAGGTGTTCTGCAATTGGGATCAGCGGTCCTTTTCCAAACAAGGTCGCAATATCAACATCTAATTTCTCTGCACAGGCAATTAGGTCTTCCTCGATAGCGCTTTGATGAGCAGGAGTTGCCCCGATCAGTACTGTCAGGATGAGTCGGTTATTGATCACGACCTGCTCGATATCCAGTACATGCACTGCGAAGGGCGAGAGAGTCTCAAAAAGTGAGGCCGCAATGCCAGGTTCGTCATTTCCGGTAAGAAGTATGAGACCTGTGAAGTGATCTGCTAGCGCGCTATTTTCTGTCATAAGAGGGCTAGGTTATCGTGAATCACTCCTGCCGAAGGCGAGGCTTAAAGGCTGATTAGCTCTCATAACCACTATCTTTTGCATCTATGGGTACAACGGTTCTGAGCCTTAATGATGTCTCTG
>DAIMGQ010000090.1:0-3241 GCA_036723815.1 Candidatus Planktophila sp. | reverse complement strand
ATTGCGCGCCACGATGTAACAGTCCTGGTTGATAACGTTGATATTGCAACTGTTGGTGCGATTCGTTACGCGCGCAGTTTAAAGCCGCGCAACCTATCTGCCGTCCACTTTGTTATTGATGATCGTCGCGCTGAAGCAATTCAAAAAGCATGGGCGGCGTCGGATGCTCTGGATGATGTAACACTTGAACTCATCGACTGTCCTGATCGTCGTCTTGCTAACTCTGCTTTGGACTATGCAATCCGCATGACTGAAAAGCCAGATGTTGAATTAACTTTGCTTCTTCCACGTCGTGCATACTCGGGATTCTTAGGACGTTTGCTTCATGATCAAACAGCTGAAGAAATTGCTGCGCCAATCTCTCAACTTCCACGAGTTGTTGCAACGATTGTTCCGTTCGATGTTGATCACATCACTTCTGGAAAAACTGCATTTGCAGCTCCTGCAAAGGCTGCTCCAGAAATTGCATCTAAGCCGGTTCAAAAGGCTGCTCCAGTAAATGTTGAGCCAGTAAGTCACTATGCAGAAAATGTGACACCTATTGGCAATATTGAGTGGAGAAAACGTGCTCAGGTGCAAGGGCGCGTGACATCAATTAAAACTGCCCCTCGTGACTCAGCACCAACACTTGAAGTTGAGATTTGGGATGAGACAGGTGGAGTTTCACTGCACTTCTTAGGACGTCGTGAAATTGCAGGTCTTGAAATTGGTTCTCAGCTGCGCGCCGAGGGCATGGTTGGTGAAGAAGAAGGATCTATGGTGATTCTTAATCCTTCTTACGAACTTCTTGTATAAAAGACTTAATCAATTCACCGCATTCTTCAGCTAAAACTCCGGCACGCACTTCAGTTCTAAAGGTGCTCCGTGGATCACGAAGTAGATCCCACACCGATCCAACTGCTCCAGCCTTTTCATCCCAAGCACCAAATACAACTGTTTGTAAACGAGATTGGGCAATAGCGCCAGCACACATGGCACATGGTTCAAGTGTCACAACCAATGTGTGATCTGTTAAATGCCAATCCCCTAGTTTTTCTGATGCATTTCGAATTGCAACAATTTCAGCATGGGCAGTTGGATCATTATGTAGTTCGCGTTCGTTGTGACCGGTTGCAACTAACTCGCCAGCACTGTTAAAGATTGCTGCACCAACTGGAATATCTCCGCTTGCAACTGCTTTGCGTGCTGCATCAAGTGCAACGCGCATCATTTCAATATCGTTCACAGATCCAAGAGCTCCGCAAACTCTTCGCCAAAACCTAGTCGGGCAGCGATTGCCTCAAGCTGCTCATCTGGAAATAATTCTTCATCATCACATAACGCAGAAATTTCCATGCCGTTCATTCCAAGATCTGCCAAGATTTCTAGATGTCCCACAGGTCCTGGCTCTTCATCATCTTCAGGAATTGGAAGGTCTGCAATCTCCATTAATTCTTCTGCAACTGGATAATCAAGTGCTGCAGTTGAATCACTTAGAAATAAAGAAATATGTGAACCCAACACGCGAATTAAAATAAAGAACTCTTCGTCAATTGAAATCAGTGCAATAGAGCCACCATTTGTTTGTTGTGACTTCAAGCGAGTAATGATTTGTGCAATGTCATAAGGGTCAGGCAATGTGCCCAAGGTCCAACGTCCGTCCTCGTGCCAAGCCGCAACGGCAAAGTCCATTTCACTTGTGAGGTCGGTTACTACGTCATCGATTGCGTCAAAGGATTCAATCTCTTCGACGAGCTCTTCTTCGAATTCGGACATGTGCGCATACTTTCACTCATTGGAAAGGAATGAAACCCCTGTAAGGTAATACCCATGAAAGTACATGTTGCCAATCACCCACTCATCAATCACAAATTGACGGTTTTGCGCGACGAACAGACCGATTCCCCAACCTTTAGACGCTTAGTTGAAGAGCTTGTCACCCTGTTGGCATATGAGGCAACCAGAGATGTTCGTACTCATGAAGTGGAAATTACAACCCCCGTCACAAGGACAAAGGGCCAAAAATTAGCTGAGCCTCGTCCGGTCGTTGTTCCAATCCTGCGCGCAGGCCTAGGAATGCTGGAAGGAATGACTAAGTTGATTCCAACGGCTGAAGTTGGATTCTTAGGAATGGTTCGCGACGAAAAAACCTTAGCGGCAAGCACATATGCAAATCGTCTACCCGATGATCTTTCAGGTCGCCAGGTTTTTGTTCTAGATCCAATGCTTGCAACCGGTGGAACTTTGATTATGGCTTTTCACTATCTGATTGAACTTGGAGCAACTGACATCACTGCGGTGTGCATCTTGTCTGCTCCTGAAGGAATTGCTGCAGTGGAAAAAGAGTTTGCAAATAGCCGAGTACCGATCACCATTGTTACTGGCGCACTTGATGAGAAGCTAAATGAGCACGGCTATATTGTTCCGGGCTTGGGCGACGCCGGCGATCGCTTATACGGAGTTGTATAAATGGCATCCACCTCACCTGGATACGGAATCACAATTCGTGTCGAAGGCTCCCCTGATACAAACCCTGTAGCTCTAGCAACAACAGTTATTACTGGAGCTGGTGCAACTATCACCGCACTTGACGTTGTTGAATCACTTCTTGAAAAAGTAGTTATCGACATAACCTGTGACACGATCGATGCTGAACATGCAGAGCAAATTACTGCAGCCATTTCTCTCAATTCAGATTTAACTGTTCGCAAGGTAAGTGACCGAACATTCCTTTTGCACCTTGGTGGAAAGATTGAAATTGCATCAAAGGTGCCACTAAAGACCCGTGATGATCTATCTCGTGCATACACACCTGGTGTAGCTCGTATTTGCCAAGCAATCGTTGCTGACCCATCAGATGCCCGTCGCCTTACAATTAAGCGCAATACCGTGGCCGTTGTAACCGATGGATCTGCTGTTTTAGGCCTTGGAAACATCGGTCCGGCAGCAGCGTTGCCTGTGATGGAGGGCAAGGCAGCATTGTTTAAGCGCTTTGCTGATGTTGATGCATGGCCTGTTTGCTTAGACACACAAGATGTTGATGAAATTGTTCGCACGGTGCAGTTGATTGCACCCGTCTATGGCGGCATCAACCTGGAAGATATTTCTGCCCCGCGCTGTTTTGAGGTTGAAGCACGTTTGCGCGAGCTATTAGATATTCCAGTTTTCCATGATGATCAACATGGAACTGCGATTGTTGTGCTTGCTGCTCTTCGTAACGCCCTTAAGTTAGTTAAGAAGGATCTGAAATCTGTAAAGATTG
>DAIMGQ010000089.1:1762-3272 GCA_036723815.1 Candidatus Planktophila sp. | reverse complement strand
GCAAAGAACCGTGCAGTTACCGCCGGTGAGTCAAATAGTGAAAGCTCATTTATTAATGCACTTCAAACAGATGCGGCAATTAATCCAGGAAACTCCGGAGGACCACTTGTTGATGCAACTGGTGCGGTAATTGGAGTTAATTCTGCAATCGCATCTCTGGGCACAACTTCTCAACTCGGTTCAATTGGCTTAGGTTTTGCGATTCCTATTAATCAAGCTCGAAAGACCGCCGATCAATTGATCAAAAATGGTGTTGCGACCTATCCAGTAATTGGCGTTTCGCTAAACATGAACTACACAGAAAATGGTGCCCAAGTCTCAACATCTGGGCGCGGAATTTTGCCTGGTAGCCCAGCTGAAAAAGCAGGCTTGCGTGGTGGGGATGTCATTATTGAGATTGATGGAAAAGAGATCTACTCACCTGAAGAGCTCATAGTTTCTGTGCGAGCAAAGAATGTGGGGGATCGAGTAACCATCGGATTCCTGCGTAATGGAGTTAAGAAAACAGTCACACTTACTCTGATCGCAGGAAAGAACTAATTACCGTAGGCTAACGACATGTTCTTCGACTTTGGTGCGGGCGAAATCTTCGGCCTTGCAATCTTGGCCATGTTATTGGTCGGCCCTGAGCGTTTGCCGAAATTAGCTGTCGAAGCTGCTCAATGGGTCAAGAAACTTCGTGGTCTAGCCTCAACTGCTACTACCGAACTTCGCGAAAACCTTGGGCCTGGCTTTGAAGATTTGCAGCCTAAAGATCTAAATCCAAAAACATTTATGAAAAAGCAAGTTGCTGACTTATTAGATGAAGGATCACCCAAGCCAAAGGTAAATCGCCCAAAGGCAATGATTGATCCAGATCTGTTATGACATTAGTCGAGCAGATTTTTGATGCACTAGCAAAGGTTCAAGATCCCGAGCTACGTAAGCCGATTACCGATTTAGGTATGGTTGAAGATTTACAGGAAAAAAATGGTGCCGTGTCACTCACGGTCTTACTTACGATTTCTGCTTGCCCGATGCAAGATCGCTTGCGCAATGATGTTACAACTGCGATCACCAACGTAGAGGGTGTTGCATCTGTTGATTTAACATTTGGAGTGATGACTGAAGAACAACGAAATAATGTTAAGAAGATTGTTCGTGGAGGGCGCGAAAAGTTTATTCCTTTCGCACAACCAGATTCACTCACTCGTGTTATAGGAATCGCTTCTGGTAAAGGCGGAGTTGGAAAGTCCTCTGTTACAGCAAACCTCGCAGTTGCAGCAGCTAAAAAAGGTTTGAATGTAGGAATTTTAGATGCCGATGTTTATGGCCACTCAATTCCTCGTTTAATGGGATTGATGGGGCAACGGCCAACTGCAATTGATCAAATGTTTATCCCCCTGGAGTCCTACGGCGTTAAGACTGTTTCCATGGAAATGTTTAAGCCGGAGCGTTCAGATCCTGTCGCTTACCGCGGGCCCTTGCTGCACCGAGTGCTTGAGCAACTTCTCTCAGATGCTTACTGGGG
>DAIMGQ010000089.1:0-1662 GCA_036723815.1 Candidatus Planktophila sp. | reverse complement strand
GCGACCAAATGCTTCTGGATCAAAATTAGGGCGTAGCGAACGACGAGTCTCGCGAGGAGTATCTAATCCATTATTGCGTGCCATGTTTTGACCTCCTTACAATGTTTCTGTCTTGAAAGATACTGGTGATTTTTCTCGGTGATCGTGTCGCCAATTCTCTGGTAACAAGTGGTCAAGCACGTCATCAACTGTGACCGCACCAAGCAAACGCTCATTGGCATCTACTACAGGCAGTGAAAGCATGTTGTAACTAGCTAAATACGATGAAACCTCATGCAAAGTAGCATCAGGATTAACACCCTTGGAATCGTTATCAACTATTGAGCCTAAAAGTGTTGCAGGTGGCTCCCGCAGCAATCGCTGATAATGAACAACTCCCATAAAGCGGCCAGTTGGTGTCTCAACAGGTTGACGGCAGATGTAGATCTGCGAAGCAAGTGCGGGTGAAATTTCTTTTTGACGAACTGTAGCTAGCGCATCAGCAACTGTTGAATCTGCGGTGAGCACAATTGGCTCAGTCGTCATCATTCCGCCAGCCGAATAGTCTTCATAGTTCATCAGACGCAATACATCCTCTGCATCTTCTGGCTCCATTAAATCAATAAGAGCATTCGCCCGCTCCCCACCAATTTCACGAAGTAAGTCGGCCGCATCGTCTGGATCCATTTCACCCAAAACATCTGCAGCTCTTTCACCTTCTAGTTCGGCTAATAGCGCAACGCGATCTGATTCATCCATTTCCTCAAGAACATCAGCAAGTCGCTCATCATCAAGTGCGATTGCAACTTCGATGCGGCGCTTCGGAGCAAGATCTTGCAAAACAGCCGCAAGGTCAGCTGCGCGCAGGTTGGCAAGTGTTGACATTAAATTTGCAACGCCTTGGTTTTGCTCAGTGCTGGCAAAACCTGTTACCTCTTCCCAAGCAACAGTTGATGTTGCACCCTTGCGACGAAGTCCACGACCTCGGCGCATGATGTGGACGCGGTTGATTAACCAATCGCCAGTGCGCGTCTCTTCCATGCCCATATCTTCGACAACAACGGCCTCACCAGATTCAACTAATGTAATTGAACGATCTAGCATTTCACCAAGAACTAGAACTTCACCGGGACGAGTCTCGAAGCGACGCATGTTGAGTAAGCCAGTAATTACTACTGCTCCACTTTCAATTGAAGTCACACGAGTGATTGGAACAAAAACACGACGGCGCAATGGGACTTCAACAACTAGTCCAAGAATTCGTGGGGGTTGATTTGTAGAACGAAGGGTCGCGACAGCATCTCGCACCTTTCCTACTGGATCACCATTTGGGTCAAAGACCGCGGTACCTGCAAGACGGGCAAGAAATACTCGGTTTAGGAGATTGCTGCTCATGGGATAAGGGTACCTTTGTCTTATGAATGCAGGCGAACGCATTAATCAACATACAGCGATGCCCGCACGTCCAGATCTGATTCGTTTAGGTCTAGGAATTATTGGAATTGGAACTTCTGGGCCATTAATCGCGATGAGCACAATGCCAGTCCTCACATTGATCTTTTGGCGAAATCTTGGCGGTTCACTAGTGACTTTGCCATTTGCTCTACGTCATCAACGCGATAGGGCTGGCGTGAAGTGGGCTGTTATTGCGGGAGTCGTACTAGCTCTTCACTTTGTCGGATT
>DAIMGQ010000088.1:0-3290 GCA_036723815.1 Candidatus Planktophila sp. | reverse complement strand
TCAATCGAAGATGTTGCCCAGGGGATTGCTGACAAACTTATTCGCAGACACCCACATGTGTTTGCAGGTGTCGAGGTCCGTGATTCACAAGAGGTTCTTGAAAATTGGGAAGAGATTAAGAAGAAGGAAAAGGGCCGCACATCACCACTAGATGGTGTTGCAATGTCTCAACCAGCGCTGCCTTTAGTTGAAAAATTGTTGTATCGCGCCGAAAAATATAATGTTGAAGTCACTATGCCAAATAATGTTTCAATCGATGGCATTGCCGATGAAGGAGCAGTTGGCCAAGCCCTCCTTGCAGTAATTGCTTGGGCCAACGCCAACGGGATTGATGCCGAAGCTGCCCTGCGCAAGGAAGCCATGCGGATTGCCCAACAGATTGGCCCCGCATAACTCACGATAGGATTGTCCTAGTTAATTAGGTGCCATTTCAGCGTTGAGGTCGGCCACAGTTTTAGAACCCAAGGCTCTAATAAATTTTAGGAGATACGCAAATGGCAATCATCGAGGCGTTAGCAGCTCGTGAAATTCTTGACTCCCGTGGAAATCCAACGGTTGAAGTTGAAATTGAATTAGAAGATGGAACTCAGGCACGTGCTGCCGTTCCAAGTGGTGCATCAACAGGTGCCTTTGAAGCTGCAGAGCTTCGAGATGGTGGCAAGCGTTACCTCGGTAAAGGTGTCGAAAAGGCTGTTGCTTTTGTTAACAATGAAATTGCAGAAACGATCATTGGTTTTGATTCACAGGATCAGCGTCTAATTGATGCAGCAATGATTGAACTAGATGGCACAAAGAACAAGTCACGATTAGGTGCAAATGCAATTCTTGGTGCATCTCTAGTTGTTGCCAAAGCATCTGCAGAATCTGTAGATCTTTCCTTGTTCCGCTACCTAGGTGGACCAAATGCACATGTGCTTCCAGTTCCAATGATGAACATCCTTAACGGTGGAGCTCACGCAGACACTAACGTTGATATTCAAGAGTTTATGATCGCGCCAATTGGTGCACCGACATTCCGCGAATCAGTTCGCTGGGGCGCTGAGATTTATCACGCACTCAAGGCTGTTCTAAAAAAGCGTGGACTTGCAACTTCTGTTGGCGATGAAGGTGGCTTTGCTCCAAACCTAGATAGCAACCGCGCAGCACTTGATTTGATCCTTGAAGCAATTGAAGCTGCTGGATTTAAGCCGGGGTCTGATATCGCACTTGCAATGGATGTTGCCGCAACAGAGTTCCACGAAAACGGTAAGTACAAATTTGAAGGCGCACTTAAGTCATCTGATGAAATGATTGCCTATTACACATCTCTAGTGGATGCCTACCCAATCGTTTCAATTGAAGATCCACTCAATGAAGAGGACTGGGCTGGCTGGACAGAGATGACTAAGGTCCTTGGTTCACGCATTCAGATCGTTGGAGATGACCTATTTGTTACTAATCCTGAGCGTCTTGCAAAGGGAATTGCTGGAAACACAGCAAATGCACTATTGGTGAAGGTAAATCAGATTGGAACTCTTACAGAGACAATCGATGCTGTTGAAATGGCACACCGTGCTGACTATCGCAGCATGATGAGCCACAGATCTGGTGAAACAGAAGACACAACAATTGCTGATTTAGCTGTTGCACTTAACTGTGGACAGATTAAAACTGGTGCACCTGCTCGCACAGAGCGCGTTGCAAAATACAACCAGCTTCTTCGCATTGAAGAAGAACTAGCTGAGGGTGGGCGTTATGCGGGTCGTGACGCATTCCCACGTTTCAAGGCGTAAGAATTAGTCATGGCACGTCGTCAACTTCGCTTTCGTCGTCGACGTACCTCTAATCGTGTTTTAGCTCTATCTGCCATTCTCTTCATACTTGCATTAACTATTGCTCCACCTGTGAAGCATTACTTCACGCAACGAGCGCAGATAAGTGCTTTGAAGTCTCAGCTTTCTGCAGACAATCTTGCTCTGCAGAAAGCTAGAGAAGAGTTATTGCTATGGCAGGATCCTGAATACATCAAGACTCAAGCACGTGAGCGCCTCCACTTTGTTTTGCCAGGAGAGCGTCAATACATAGTCACCGAAGGTGAAACTAATGAGAACCAAAACAACACAACAAAAATTGCTAGCGCGCTAACCGATGGTCAACCTTGGTATGCACGGTTAATTGCATCAATTAGCGAAACTGGAAATTAATGCGAGAAGTAACACAAGCAGATCTTGACTGTATTCAGACTCAGTTAGGTCGCACGCCAAGAGATGTTCACGCAATTGCCTATCGCTGCCCGTGCGGCAACCCTGCAGTAGTTGAAACCCCACCTCGACTTGAAGATGGCACACCTTTTCCTACCTTTTACTACGCAACCTGCCCCCGATTAACAGCCGTTATCTCCACCCTAGAAACAACGGGATTAATGGGTGAAATGAATGATCGACTTGAAACAGATGCTGAGTTAGCAGGTGCCTATCACGCAGCACATGATGATTACATCGCATCACGTTCGGCACTTGGAGTTGAGGTGCCAGAAGTTGATGACGTGTCAGCAGGCGGAATGCCCAATCGCGTTAAGTGCTTGCATTCATTAATAGCCCATTCACTTGCAGCAGGTCCTGACGTGAATCCATTAGGTGATGAGGCGTTAGCAAAGTTACCTGAGTGGTGGAAAAACAACCCATGCGAGTAGCAGCTATTGATTGCGGTACTAACTCCATTCGACTTCTAGTTGCAGATATCGATGGCAGTAATTTTCGCGAAGTTGTGCGCGATATGGAGATTGTTCGATTAGGACAAGGTGTTGATCAAACAGGTCAATTCCATCCTGATGCAATCACTCGCACTTTGGCTGCTGTTGATAAGTTTGCTGCAGAGATCGCAAAGCGTGGAGTTGAGAAAATCAGATTTTGCGCAACGAGTGCGACCCGTGATGCAACAAACCGCCACTTATTTGTTGATGGAGTGCGCGAGCGTTTAGGCATTGAACCTGAAGTAATTAGTGGTGATGAGGAAGCGGCGCTCTCATTTGCTGGCGCTATTCAGGACCTAGATCCTTCCCAGGGTCCTTTTTTAGTCGTTGATATTGGCGGGGGATCGACAGAGTTTGTCTTTGGTACAACAACTGTCGAGTCTGCGCGCAGTGTGAACATTGGTTGTGTTCGGATGAGTGAGCGCCATTTCGCTAATGACCCCGCAACATCTGAGCAAATCGAATTAGCTAGAACGGATATTCAAGCTGCAATTACTAGCGCTGCAGCTGAAGTGCCAATTACAAAGGCAAAAACGTTGGTGGCTGTAGCGGGGACTGC
>DAIMGQ010000087.1:0-3351 GCA_036723815.1 Candidatus Planktophila sp. | reverse complement strand
GCAAGGTCAAGACGCAGACGTCCAGCAATCTTCTTCATCGCCTTTGTCTGAGCAGAGCTACCAACACGAGAAACAGAAACACCTACGTTGATCGCTGGGCGAACACCGGCGTTAAACAAATCTGTTTCGAAGAAGCACTGACCATCAGTAATCGAAATAACGTTTGTAGGGATGAACGCAGAAACGTCATTTCCCTTTGTTTCGATGATTGGCAAACCGGTCATTGAACCGCCACCTAATTCATCGGAAAGCTTTGCGCAACGCTCTAGCAAACGTGAGTGCAAGTAGAAAACATCGCCTGGGTAGGCTTCGCGGCCTGGTGGACGACGAAGTAGAAGTGAGACTGAACGGTAAGCCTCAGCTTGCTTTGATAAATCATCAAACACGATAAGTACGTGCTCGCCCTTGTACATCCAGTGCTGACCAATTGCAGAACCTGTGTAAGGAGATAGGTACTTGAAACCTGCTGGATCTGATGCAGGTGAAGCAACGATTGTTGTGTACTCCATTGCGCCAGCTTCTTCGAGAGCGCCCTTTACTGCAGCAATCGTTGAACCCTTCTGGCCAATAGCAACATAAATACACTTAACTTGCTTCTTCTTATCGCCAGACTTCCAGTTTTCCTTCTGGTTAATAATTGTGTCTACTGCAACAGCAGTCTTGCCAGTCTGGCGGTCACCAATGATCAATTGGCGCTGTCCGCGACCAATCGCTGTCATCGCATCGATCGCCTTGATACCAGTTGCAAGAGGTTCCTTAACAGGTTGGCGCTGAACTACAGAGGGAGCCTGGAGTTCTAGTGCACGACGTGCTTCAGCTTTGATTTCACCCTTGCCATCAATTGGATTTCCAAGTGCGTCAACAACGCGACCTAGGAAACCATCGCCGACTGGTACAGAAAGAATTTCACCTGTACGTCGAACTGATGTTCCTTCTTCAATTCCTGTTGTGCTACCCAAAATAACGGTACCGATTTCACGGACGTCTAGGTTGAGTGCAAGGCCGAGTGTGCCGTTTTCAAACTGCAACAACTCGTTTGCCATTGTTGATGGCAGCCCTTGAACACGTGCGATTCCGTCGCCTGCTTGGCTTACGGTTCCGACTTCGTCGCGAGCTGCAACGCCTGGATCGTATGACTTAACGAAATTCGCTAAGGCACCCTGAATCTCTTCAGGATTGATCTTTAGGTCTGCCATGTGTTTCTCCCTTTATTTGCTTCCGGCAAGAGCGCGTGCGGCCCCCGCCAAACGATTTGAAACTGATCCATCAACGATTTCATCTGCGAACTTCACTGAAACTCCACCAATTACTGAAGGATCGATTTCAATGTTAATTCGAACAGGTTGTCCAACCTTGCTTGTTAGTGAAGTAGTTAGACGGTCAAGTTGTGCTGGAGTAATTGGTGCAGCGACTCGAACAAGAGCGATCACGCGATTACGGCGTGCTGCAAGTGCCCATTGGTAATCAGCAAATGCTGACTCAATGCTGCGGCCTCTCCAAGCATTAACCATCTGTGAAACCAGCTTTACAGTCGAACCAGATGCGCCCTTGAGAATGTCGGCAACCAAAGTCGCCTTTGCATTCGTAGCATCTGATGTCAGCGCCTTGCGTAGCTCTGATGAACTAGCAAAAGCAGTTGCAGCTGTGAAAAATTCATCTTCTACACGATCAAGTTCGCCTGCAATATTGGCAGCTGATGCTTCTGCCTCAATTGCGAGCTGTTCTACGACCAGTACAAGATCCTTTGGTGATGACCAGCGAAGGCTTGAAAGCTCGGTAACTAAACCAAGTGCAAGTGCGCCAATCTTTTTTCCTAATAAATCAGAGATCAATGCTGCCTTTGCTGTGCCATCTCGAGATGGATCGGTAAGTGCGCGACGAACAGCAATATTTGTGCTGAGTACATCTGCAACAAAGAAAAGTTCAGAGCTCAAAGCAGATGCACTATTTGCATCTGCGCCTTTGACGGCAGCATCAAGTGACACACGTGAAGCCACAAGTGACTTACGGCTGCTGCCTCCGAAGTGAGCTCTCATAATTACTTACTCTTCTCTAGATCTTCAAGAAAACGATCAACGATTCGTGATTGACGAGCTTGATCATCCAGTGCTTCTCCAACAATCTTTGAAGCAAGTTCAACAGCAAGTGCGCCAACTTCATTACGAAGTGATGTCACCGCCTGCTGACGTTCTGCTTCGATTGAAGCGTGAGCAGTTGCAGTGATGCGAGCTGCTTCTTCTTGTGCCTTGGCACGAAGATCTTCAATGATTGCCGCACCCTGAACACGAGCTTCTTCGCGAAGTGTCTGTGCTTCTGACTGTGCCTTCGATAGTTGCTCGGTGTACTGAGTAAGTGCGCGTTGTGCTTCAACCTGCGCCTTTTCTGCACGCTCGATGCCACCTTGAATTGCTTCTGTTCGTGCTGTGAATGCTTTTTCAAACATTGGCACAACGAACTTACGAAGCACAAGGAATAGAAGGGTGAACGCGATGGCTCCCACAATCAATTCAGCTGTGTGCGGAATTAAAGGGTTGACCTTGCCTTCCGCAGCTACGTTAACAAATTGCATCAGTTGTCCTTAAATGAATTCTTCGAATTAGAGAACGAATGCGAGTACGAGGCCGAAGAGTGCGAGAGCTTCAGCAAGCGCGAAACCTAGGAACGCGATTGGCTGTAGAACGCTACGTGCTTCTGGCTGACGTGCAACGCCGTTGATGTATGCGGCGAAGATAAGTCCTGTTGCGATACCCGGACCAATTGCTGCGAGGCCGAAACCAACAAGGTTGAGTGTGCCTTCCATTTATTTCTCCTTATTTCCTATTAGTGCTCGTCGGCAAGGGCGCCGGCGATGTATAGAGCTGCGAGCAGAGTAAAGATGTACGCCTGCAAGCATTGGACCATGAATTCAAAGAAGGTCAACACAATACCGATACCGAAGGCAAATGGGCTGATCAACTTCAAACCAATAACACCTTGGAGTAGATGTTCTCCACCCAAGATAAACACGAGCAACAACAAGTGGCCCGCAAACATATTTGCAAAAAGACGAAGTGAAAGTGTTAGTGGACGCACAACAAAGAAGGTAAGAATTTCAAGAGGTGTAATCAAAATGTATGCAGCTTTTGGAACGCCAGGCATAAACAAGATTTCCTTGAAGTACTTAAATGCGCCTTGCTTGCGAATTCCTACGTAGTGAAAAACCAAGTAAGTAGACAACGCCAAAACGTAAGGGAATGAAACGTGTGACATCGTTGGGAACTGGATGAGCGGAATAATTCCGAAAAGGTTGTTCACCAAAATAAATGTAAACAAGGTAAACAGGTATGGCACAAAACGCATGAATTCGTGACC
>DAIMGQ010000086.1:0-3409 GCA_036723815.1 Candidatus Planktophila sp. | reverse complement strand
TTTACACGAAACCGTGTTGTTGATTTCTGCCTGTCTACATCTTGCAGCTGCTAATTCTTTTTCTCTTTCGCAGCCAATTTAATTTTTAACCAAACTACTTTTCCAGGGAGAATTATGAAGACTTATAACAGCATCACAGAGATTTTTGGAAACACACCATTACTGCGCATCAACAAGATTACAGATGGCGCTGCGGGAAATGTTTATGCCAAGCTCGAGTTCTATAACCCAACTTCATCTGTGAAAGACCGCCTGGGTGTGGCAATGATTGATGCGGCTGAAGCAAGTGGTGAGTTAAAGCCTGGCGGAACAATTGTTGAAGCAACATCTGGAAACACAGGTATTGCAGTGGCAATGGTTGCAGCAGCTCGTGGCTATAAGGCGATCATGACAATGCCAGAATCAGTGTCAAAAGAGCGTCGCAAGCTCATTCGTGCATATGGTGCAGAGTTAGTACTTACACCTGCTGCCGAAGGTATGAAAGGCGCAGTTGCTGCTGCCGAAAAGCTTGCAGAATCTGGCGCTGTTCTAGTTCGTCAGTTTGAAAACGAAGCCGGTCCATTTATTCACCGCACAACAACTGGTCCAGAAATCTGGCGTGATCTAGATGGCAAGGTTGATGCATTCATTTCAGGTATTGGTACAGGTGGAACAATCACTGGTACAGGTCAATACCTAAAGGAAAAGAACCCAGCAATTAAGGTGTTTGGTGTTGAACCAGCTGCGTCACCAATTTTAAATGGTGGAGAGCCAGGACCTCACCCAATTCAGGGAATTGGACCAAACTTCATTCCTAACGTTTTAGATCGCACTGTTTATGATGAGATTTTGGATGCAACTGCAGCCGATGCAATTAAGTACGCGCGCCGCGCAGGAGCAGAAGAAGGCTTCCTTGCAGGTATTTCATCTGGTGCCACATTGTGGGCAGCTTCAGAGATTGCAAAGCGTCCAGAGTTTGCGGGTAAGAACATTGTTGTCATCTGTGCTTCAAATGGTGAGCGTTACCTATCGACAGTGTTGTACGAAGACTTAGGGGAATAATTAGTGGCAATCCTAAATCGCATCATTGAGGACCTTGATAACGCGATCAGTCATGATCCAGCAGCGCGTAATCGTTTAGAGGTCGCTTTGGCATACCCAGGTGTGCACGCGATTTGGGGACATCGAATTTCACATTTCTTATGGAATCACCGACTTAAGTTAATTGCGCGCATTCATTCCAATTTGGTGCGCACCACGACAGGTATTGAAATCCATCCAGCTGCAAAAATTGGGCGCAGATTCTTTATCGATCACGGTATGGGCGTTGTCATTGGTGCAACATCGATTATTGGTGATGACGTGATGATGTATCACGATGTAACACTTGGTGCTCGGGGTATTGAAAAGGGTAATCGCCATCCAACAATTGAAAACAACGTGATTATTGGAGCTGGTGCCCGTGTGCTTGGAAATGTAACGATTGGTGAGGGTTCTAGAATTAGTGCCAACGCGGTCATTACTAAAGATTTAGCTCCAAGAACCATGCTCGATCAGGCTGATTTCTTTGTCATCTAGGGATAGTTAACACAGCCGTAACCTGCATTTGTAAGAATGCCGCTTATGTCTACAGATCTAAATAAGCAGCAAGAGTTCGTACTTCGCACCCTGGAAGAGCGCGACATTCGTTTTGTGCGTTTGTGGTTTACCGATGTCTTGGGATTCTTGAAATCTGTAGCAATCGCACCTGCCGAACTAGAAAACGCCTTTGATGAGGGCATTGGTTTTGATGGTTCTTCAATTGAAGGTTTTGCTCGCATTACTGAGTCTGACATGTTGGCAAAACCAGATCCTGCAACATTTTCTATTTTGCCATGGCGCACAGAATCCCCGGGCGCTGCGCGTATGTTCTGTGACATTGTTATGCCAGATGGATCTGCTTCTCCATCTGATCCACGCAATGTATTGCGTCGAACATTAGATAAAGCAGGCACAATGGGTTACTCCTGTTACACACATCCTGAAATTGAATTTTTCCTATTTAAGAATCCTCCGGAAGCAGGTGTTGCACCAGTACCAGTTGATCAAGGTGGATATTTTGATCACACACCAGCTGCGGTAGGCCATGACTTCCGTCGCCAAGCAATTACATTGCTTGAAGCTATGGGTATAAGTGTTGAGTTTTCACATCACGAAGGTGGTCCAGGACAACAAGAAATTGATTTGCGAGATGCAGATGCTTTAACAACAGCCGATAACATCATGACTTTCCGTCATGTAATTAAAGAGGTCGCCATGGATCAAGGATTCCATGCCTCATTTATGCCAAAACCTTTCACAGATCATCCTGGTAGCGGAATGCATACACACGTTTCACTCTTTAAGGGTGAAGACAATGCTTTCTATGACTCAACAGCAGAATTTAATTTATCTGCAGTGGGGCGCTCCTTCATTGCAGGCCTAATTAAGCATGCACCTGAAATTACTGCGATCACCAATCAATGGGTTAATTCCTACAAGCGTTTACATGGCGGGGGAGAAGCACCTGCATTTGCTAATTGGGGACTAAGCGATCGCGGCGCACTAGTACGCGTGCCGATGTATAAGCCAAAGAAAGAAAACTCAACCCGAATTGAATTCCGATCACCAGATACTGCATGTAATCCATACCTTGCTTACGCAGTGATGTTAGCTGCTGGCCTAAAGGGTGTTGAAGAAAAGTATGTTTTAAGTGACTCAAAGGATGCCATTGCTTTGCCTTCTGATCTCAATGAAGCAATCATGGCAATGGAAAAAAGCGAGTTAGTACGCGAAACCTTAGGAGAGCATGTATTTGAGTATGTGCTGCGCAATAAGCGCGCAGAATGGCTTGATTACAGTCGCCAAGTAAGCGCATTTGAACTTGATCGCTATTTGCCAGTCCTTTAATACACGCGTTACCCTTTACTCATGAGCAATCGCAGCCTCCTCCTTCGCTGCCGTGGCGGGGCCAAGTAACCGGTCCCCTCGCCGCGGGGTTTGTCGTACCGGTTCACCCATGACAAAACCCGCCAATTAATAAGGAGCACGAAATGAATTTTCCCAAGCAAGTTCCATCCAAGATGCCGGTGCATCGCTATGAACCATTTCATCCTGTAGATCTTGCAGACCGCACCTGGCCAAACAAAAAAATTACTAAAGCACCAAAGTGGTGTTCAGTTGATCTTCGAGATGGCAACCAAGCATTGATTGATCCAATGGATACACCTCGCAAGTTAGCGATGTTCAAGCTTCTAGTTGCCATGGGTTACAAAGAAATCGAAGTTGGATTTCCAAGTGCTAGCCAAACTGACTTTGATTTTGTTCGAAAGATTATCGATGAGAACTTGATTCCTGATGATGTTGTTATTCAGGTATTAACTCAGGCACGCGAGGCATTAATTGTTCGTAC
>DAIMGQ010000085.1:0-3465 GCA_036723815.1 Candidatus Planktophila sp. | reverse complement strand
ACTCAAAGGATTTAGTTGAGGCAGAAAAGAATCTTCAGAAGTACACACCACTTGTAGTAATCAAACTTGGTTCAAAAGGTGCGATGGCGGTCAATGGAAATGAATCTGCAAAGGTTCCGGCGGTAACAACCAATGTTGTCGACACAACTGGTGCTGGAGATTCATTTGCCGCTGGCTTTATTCCAAAGTGGCTGGAAACAAGTGATTTAACTCAAGCCCTAACGGCCGGTGCAGCCCTTGCTGCAAAGTGTGTTTCATCAGTTGGGGCGCGCCCTCCCCTAAATTAACGCCTACTCTTGGCAGAATGCCCCAATGGCAACTGCGAAGACTCCCGCGAAATCTGCGGCTAAAGGTAAGAAACCCGCTGGACCAAAGCCCGGTGAATATCCAGGAAAGATCGTCGACATCGATGTTTCCAAGGAAGTTTCTGATTCCTTTCTTGAATATGCATACTCAGTAATTTATTCACGAGCACTACCTGATGCACGAGATGGTTTGAAGCCAGTTCACCGTCGCATCTTGCATCAGATGGCAGATATGGGTCTTCGCCCAGAGCGCGGACATGTAAAGAGCGCACGTGTTGTTGGTGAAGTAATGGGTAAGTTGCACCCGCACGGTGATGGCGCGATCTATGACGCACTTGTTCGTATGGCGCAAAGTTTTTCAATGGGCTTGCCGTTAATTGATGGTCACGGAAACTTTGGTTCATTAGATGCCGGCCCTGCTGCCATGCGTTATACCGAGGCACGTTTGGCACCTGCTGCAATGTCTATGGTTGCAGAAGCAGATGAAGACACAGTTGATTTTGGTCCCAACTATGACGGTCAGCTTTCAGAACCTGTTGTTTTACCTGCTGCCTATCCAAACCTGCTGGTCAATGGTGGTTCAGGTATTGCTGTTGGTATGGCAACAAATATGGCACCACACAACTTGGGCGAAGTTATCGCTGCCACTAAGTTTTTGATTGAAAATCCAACTGCAACAGTTAAG
The DNA here is from genome assembly GCA_036723815.1 of Candidatus Planktophila sp. Lineage (GTDB taxonomy): Bacteria > Actinomycetota > Actinomycetes > Nanopelagicales > Nanopelagicaceae > Planktophila. Next base: position 2,475 of record DAIMGQ010000085.1, on the reverse strand, counting down.
CAGTTAATGAAGTTTATTCCTGGCCCAGATTTTCCAACAGGTGGAGAAATCGTTGGGCTAGATGGTGTGCGGGAGGCGTACTCAACAGGTAAGGGATCTTTCAAGGTTCGCGCATCTGTTGAAATTGAAAAGATCTCATCTCGCAAGATGGGTATTGTCATCAAGGAGCTGCCATACACAATCGGGCCTGAAAAGGTTGTTGAGCGTATTGCCGCCCTTGTGAAAGCCAAAAAGATTCAAGGAATCAGCGACATCATTGATCTATCTGATGGTCAAACAGGCACCAACGTTGTTATCGAGATCAAGAATGGCTTTGAGCCTGAAGAGGTTCTAGAGAAGTTGTATGCCTTGACCCCAATGGAAGATGCCTTTGCTATTAACGCTGTGGCACTCGTTAAGGGCAAGCCACAAACACTTGGTCTTAAAGAGTTACTACGAGTCTTTATTGATCACCGCATCGAAGTTGTTCGTCGCCGCTCAGAGTTTCGCAAGGCAAAGGCTGAAGGTCGCCTTGGTCTTGTCGATGGCTTACTCAAAGCAATTATCGATATCGATAAGGTCATCAAGATCATTCGCGGTAGCGATGATGCAGCCCAAGCTAAAGATAAGTTGATCAAGGACTTCAAGTTAAATGAAGAGCAAGCCACATACATCTTGGATATGCCGCTTCGTCGTTTAACAAAGATGAGCAAGATTGAACTTGAAACGGAACAAAAAGAGTTAAAGGCAGTTATTGCAGAGCTGACAAAGTTACTCAAGAGCGAAGATGCAATCAAAACTCAGGTTTCTGATGAATTAACCGCAGTTGGTAAGTCATTTGCTATAGCCCGACGCACTCGAATTGGTGCTGCTTAAACCCAACCGATAGACTCGAGCGTGATTTCAACCCAAGCCCTCGAATTACGTGCAGGTGCACGCCTTTTAGTTAAAGGTGTAACTGTGCGTATTAACAGCGGTGACCGCATTGGTTTTGTGGGTAGAAACGGTGCCGGTAAATCAACTCTGGCAAAAGTATTAGCTGGTGAAACCATGCCAGCAGGTGGTGCGGTAAATCGCACAGGAAAAATTGGTTACCTCCCCCAAGATCCACGAACAGGTGATGAACCCGGCACAGTAATTGATCGCATTCTTTCAGCCCGTGACCTTGATCAAATTGCATCACGCATGCGCGCAGTTGAAGAAGAAATGGCAACTGCTCAAGGTGAAGCACTTGAAAAAGCGATGGAACGTTATGGCCGCGTTGAATCAGAGTTTTCTGCAGCTGGCGGATATGCAGCAACTGCAGAGGCTGAAGCAATTGCAACTTCACTGGGTGTGTCTGAGGCTGTCTTTGGCAATGAACTCGCCACGCTTTCTGGTGGTCAGCGCCGTCGTATTGAGCTCGCTCGTATTCTCTTTAGTGGCGCAGAAACATTGCTGCTTGATGAGCCAACTAACCACTTAGATGCTGACTCGATTATGTGGCTGCGCGAATTTCTCTCTAAGTACTCTGGCGGATTAGTAATTATTTCCCACGATGTGAACTTAATTGAAACCGTTGTGAACAAGGTGTTCTACCTAGATGCCAACCGTAACTGCATCGATGTTTATAACTTGGGCTGGAAGGCTTACCTATTACAGCGCGAGCAAGATGAACATCGCCGTAAGAAGGAGCGCGCCAACGCTGAAAAGCGTGCTGAGATTTTGCAGAAGCAGGGCGAGAAGATGCGTGCAAAGGCTTCTAAGGCAACTGCGGCTCAAGGCATGTTACGTCGTGCCGAAAAACTTCGTAGCGGTCTAGATGATGTTCGAGTCGCCGACAAGGTTGCAAAGTTGCGCTTCCCAACCCCTGCCCCATGTGGCAAGACACCACTTTCCGGCGAAGAGTTATCTAAGAACTACGGTTCTCTTGAAATCTTTACCGATGTTTCTTGTGTGATTGATAAGGGTTCACGTGTTGTAATCCTTGGACTCAACGGTGCGGGCAAGACAACGTTGCTTCGTATTTTGGCTGGTGAACTTGAATCAGATACTGGCAAAGTTGAACATGGTCACGGCCTTAAAATCGGCTACTACGCCCAGGAGCATGAATCACTTGATTTTGAACGCACGATCTTAGAAAACATGATGTCTGCAACCCCAGATATTCGTGAACCAGAAGCCCGTAACACATTGGGTTCATTCCTATTTGTTGGCGATGATGTTCATAAGCCAGTCAAAGTCCTCTCTGGTGGCGAGCGAACACGTTTGGCGTTAGCTGTTTTAGTTGTTTCTGCAGCAAACGTGTTGCTTCTAGATGAGCCAACTAACAACTTAGATCCAGCATCTCGCGCCGAAATTCTTGGAGCATTAGCTGAGTATCAGGGTTCTGTCATCATGGTTTCTCACGATGAAGGCGCTGTGCAAGCCCTAAAGCCGGAGCGAGTTATCTTGTTGCCAGATGGCGATGAGGATTTGTGGAAAGAGGAGTACTTCGACTTAGTCTCTATTGACTAG
>DAIMGQ010000084.1:2014-3577 GCA_036723815.1 Candidatus Planktophila sp. | reverse complement strand
GCTCTTCGTAACGCCCTTAAGTTAGTTAAGAAGGATCTGAAATCTGTAAAGATTGTTCTTAGTGGTGTTGGCGCAGCAGGCAATGCAATCGCGCGCTTATTAACTCTAGACGGTGCAAGCAACATTATTGGTTTTAACATAAATGGTGTGATCCACCATGAGATGCAATCTGATGACGCCATGCAGCAATGGTTTATTGAACACAGCAATCCACATGGATTCAAGGGGGGCATTGGTGAAGCGATGGTTGGTGCGGATATATTCATTGGTGTTAGTGCACCCAACGTGTTAACTGAAGCTGATGTTGCCTCAATGGCCAAGGGTTCAATTGTCTTTGCACTTGCAAATCCAGATCCTGAAATCGATCCAGTGATCGCACGAAAGTACGCAACTGTTGTTGCAACAGGACGAAGCGATCAACCTAATCAAATCAACAACGTATTGGCGTTTCCTGGAATCTTCCGCGGCCTTTTAGATGCTAACGCAAGCAAGATCTCAGATCAGATGCTTCTTGCCGCTGCTGCAGCTATTTCAGAGTGCGTCTCACATGACCAGCTCAACACATCATTTATTGTGCCAAGTGTTTTTGATCCCAATGTCGTAAAGGCTGTAGCTGCGGCGGTTAAGAAGTCAGTGTGATCGAACTAGCTGCCTCCTTTGATGAGCAATTTGCATCAATAGCACCCTTTGTTCTCTATCTACTTATCGGAACAATCGTTTTTGTTGAAACGGGCATCCTGTTTGGCTTTTTCCTTCCCGGCGACTCAATTCTCTTTAGCGCTGGCTTGGTCGCAGCCGCCCATGGCGAGGTAAACATTGTCATTCTTGTTACAGTCATTTTTATTGCCGCATTTTTAGGCGATCAAATTGGTTTTGTATTAGGCCGCTTAGTGGGCCGCCCTTATCTTGAAAAGCACAACTCTCCGCGGATGCAAAAGATGATTGCCCGTTCTGAGCGCTTTTATGAGCAGACTGGGTGGTGGGCCGTTGTTGCAGCTCGCTTCTTCCCCTGGATTCGCACCTTTGTTCCACCAATTGCTGGTGCTTCAATGATGAACTACTACAAGTTTTTATCAGCTAACGCACTAGGTGCATTGCTTTGGGGTGTTGGAATTACTTTGGCTGGATATTACGCAGCCACGTTGCCTTGGGTTAAAACTTCTTCCTATGGAATTGCGGCTTTCTTTATTACTGCTTCTGTGGTTTCTTCACTCGTAAGTTACCTACGCCACCGGCGATAACACCTATATAAGTCATTGCAAGTCCAGTGACTAAGTAAGCGCTCACACTCACGCCATCTGTTGGTGATACCAAATCAATAATCAAAGATCCAGCCAATTGCCCGCCAACACTAAACAGGGTGAAGGTCAAAACACCTAGATGTTGAACAATTGTTGATGTGAAAGCTATGTAGATAACACCAATCACACCACCGGTGTAGATCCACCAAGGCCCTGCTGGAAGTGGTGACAACTCGTTCTTTCCAAATAGAACACCAACAAGAATCAGAATTGCTAGAAAAGTAGTTCCTGTAATGAAGTTAAGAAGTGATGTTGTAAAGCT
>DAIMGQ010000084.1:0-1914 GCA_036723815.1 Candidatus Planktophila sp. | reverse complement strand
GTAATCAAAAGGATTATCAATAAACCTGAACTAAAGGAAACTAGCGCTGCTTGTAGCCCATTATCTAAGCGATGTGAGAGCTCTCCGTTGGCGCGGGCTTGCAGGGCAATCATTGCCCCAGACAGGGCTGCCAAGAGATCTAAGCGCATTAAGCGAGGTTATCAAGAAAAGCAAAAGCCGGGCGGGACCCTCGTAGCCCGCCCGGCTTTAGCTTATTTATTGGTTATCCGTTAAATACGGTATCCCAGTTTGAGATTGTCATTACGTAGTACTGACCACCTTCAACTGTTGCAGCGTTAACTGCATCCTTCTTTGCTGCAGTACGTGCTGGTAGATCTGGACGAGCAGGTACCGCACCTGTTGTGTGAACCTGTGCGTTGAACATGAAGTAAGAGTTTGTATCTCCTGGCTTAGCGAGTAACTTTGTTACATCGATAATTCCAGATGACTCTTCGTCTTCAGTCATGAACTCTGATCCACCCTTGACGAACTTGTTTGCATCAAACTGTGCAACAACAGCCATCTTTGCATCAGATACTCGGTAAGCAACGATGCGTGCAAGTGCTGCGTTGTTACCTGGATCTTCTTGGATAAGTAGGTACTTACCGTCTTCAGTAACAGTTAGGTTGTCTGGCTTAGACAAGTACAAAGACTCTCCACCGTTTAGCAATAGCTCAAGTTCTGCACCTGCTGCTGGGTTTTGTGAATCCTTGAATGTTAAGCGCCATAGACCGCCACCATCACGAGAAACTGTTGGCAAAGCTGGGTTTGGTGCTGTTGCAATTGGATCCTTGTTTGACTCTGTTGTTATAAAGTAGAAAACATTTGGATTGCTTGGATCCCAGTGACCATCTTCAACACGCGCCATTGTTGTTCCCTTTTCGCGGGATTCCTTGGCAAATGCTGAAGTTGTTGTGTCCCAGTTAACCTTTACAAACTCAGCTGGCATCTTCTTGTTCTTGCCAACTGTTGTGCGGAATAGGTTGTCGCTCTTGATTGTTGGGATATTCATAACATGAAGATCACCATTTGTGAGGCCTGCTTTGTCGATTGCAGTTCCTGTTGACTGCTTCTTTCCAACGTAGACATAGAGCTGGCTATCTGTTGCTGCGCCATCTTCATTTGCGATCGCAACTGTGTTAGCACCTGGCTTTAGTGATGGCATGATGTTTTCGAATGACATCATTCCCATACGTGGAAGCTGGTAACCAGTTCCATCTTCATCAAATGCGAAGGCACGTGATTCATCACCAGTTTCTTCACCTGACAAGAACAATCCACCGTCGTATCCAACGCCGTTATGAATAAATGTTCCAGCTGGTGCATATGTTGCTGAACAGAAACGGCTGATGCCCCAGTCGAAGTACCCTGCTGTTGCACCTGCTGGTGCTGCTCCTGCAGGAGTATCTTGGTACTTGCCTGTTGTGTAGTTGTAGAAGTTAATCTTCTGCATAAATGTTGAAACGCTAGTTACAGCCTTGGTTGACTTACTGACTGTGAACTTTGTGATTGAAGTTCCCCATGGAGCAGTTGTTGACTTGCCCTTGAGCGCTAATGGCGCTGAGGTTGAAACTTCGTGAACTGATAGAAGTGTGATGCCACCACGACCGTTGTCGTATGCGCCCATTCCATCTGGAATTCCGCGGATCATTGTGCCTGTGACTGCATCGCCCACAGTTGCAATAGCTTTGATTTCAACTGCTGCGTTCTTTGAAAGAACATAAACTGGCTTTGCGCCCAAAGCAAAAGCTGAGGCTGCAAATGCAACAGCTGTTACAACCGCTGTGCCAGCCAAAATTGGCTTAGTTAGTTTCATTTTTCCCATTCCTTGGTAGAGGTTTGGGAGAATTGTTCTTCACGCTCCCCAAACACTTAGGGGACGCTGAGAAAACCTTTGGTAAATCTAGAGTGAAC
>DAIMGQ010000083.1:2067-3612 GCA_036723815.1 Candidatus Planktophila sp. | reverse complement strand
GCAGGGGAATTGCTAACTTCACGAACTCCAAGATGCAGGGTGGTAGTTAACTCATTCTGCGATTGTTCTGCAGCCATCGTCTCTACCTCCTCACCGTCAACTTAAGGGTGACACTAGAGAGTTAGGCGAATAAGGTCAAGCGGTTAATTCTCCGTATTGAGCAGGGGTAAGTAGGTCTGAAGGCGCTGCAGCTACCTCAATTTTTGCGAGCCAGCCCGCTCCATATGGATCTGAGTTGATAGTTTCAGGAGAATTCGATAGAGAGTCATTGATCGCAACAATGGTTCCTGTCACAGGTGCATAGATATCTGAAACGCTTTTTGTTGACTCAACTTCTCCGCAAACTTTTCCGGCTACAACTGATTCCCCAACCTTAGGGAGTTGCACATAAACAATGTCTCCCAAAGCTGCCTGGGCATAATCAGTAATTCCCATTGTGAAAGTTAAATCAACAGCTGAAACCCATTCATGTTCCTTGGTATATGACAACTCATTAGGAATTGATGACATGGTTTCCTCTTATCTGCCAAATGCCTTGGCGCGCATAACTAATACCTGTCGAAATGTAGAGGGCAATCCCCCAGATGGCAAAAGACCACCCCAATACAAAAGCAATCGTTCCAGCCACTCCCTCTGACTCGGCCAACAATAGGAATGGAAAGGCATACATCAAGTTAAAGGTAGCGGCCTTACCCAAATAGGTCACAGTAAATGGTGGGATCCCCTTGCGATTCATCATGATCGTGATCAAAGCCAACACAATGTCACGTCCAACAATGATGACGATCATCCAGGTTGGAATAATGTCTCTGATGAGAAAGACAATCAGGATGGCAAGAATATAAAGTCGATCGATTGCAGGATCTGCCAACTCACCAAAGCGAGATGTCTGATTCCATGCCCTTGCTATTTTGCCGTCAAAGTAATCAGTTGCTCCCCCGATGGCCAACACAACGATTGCCCATCCATCAGCCTCTAGATTGAGGGTGAGATGGATGAAAAGCGGGATGCCTAGAAAGCGTAGGAAGGTGAGAGCGTTGGGCACGCTGATCACTGAGCTGCTCATTCCTTATCGCGCTCCTTGACTCTAACCGCCACCTGAACTGGGGTGCCGGGGAACTTGAACTCCTCACGAAGACGACGCTCAATAAAGCGACGATATGAAGCCTCAATCCAGCCACTAGAAAACACCACAAACTTAGGAGGCGCAATACCGGCTTGGGTGGCGTAGTAAACCTTTGGCTGCTTTCCACCTCGGACTGGTGGCGGGGTCGCCCCAATGAGTGCGCCCAAGAATGAATTGAGCTTTGCTGTTGGAACTCGTCGTTCCCACGAATCAAGTGCGGTTCGAAGGGCCGGTGCCAAACGATCTCGGTGCCAACCAGTCTTTGCTGCGATGTTAACGCGCTGTGCCCATTCGACCTGGTCTAGGTGTCGATCAATCTCACGGTCCAACTGATCGCGGCGATCTTCATCAACCAAATCCCACTTATTCATCACGATCACCATCGCCTTACCGGCCTCTTCCACCATGGTGATAACACG
>DAIMGQ010000083.1:0-1967 GCA_036723815.1 Candidatus Planktophila sp. | reverse complement strand
ACTTTGCGATAGCCATCTTGATTTTGTGCGCGTCCTACCTCTGGAAGTACAGCAACGATGTGATCAAGCAAATCACCACTACCGCGACCATGGAGTGCTGAAACAAAACGAGGCTCACCCAAACCAAGACTCCACAGCCCGTGAGCTTCTGCTTCCTCGCGCTCACTATCAACTTTGTTACCAATTAAAATCGTTGGCTTCTTTGCTTTGCGCAGATGCTGTACCAAAGTGTCATCTTCATCTAACGCACCAACTTGTGCGTCAACAACGAAAGCAAGGACGTCAGCTTCCTGCATGGCAATTTCTGATCCCGCACTTACTTGCACAGAAATTCCATCTGGCTTTGCTTCCCAGCCACCTGTGTCCATGATGATGAAACGACGACCGCCCCATTCACATTCGTATTGCACGCGATCTCTAGTAACACCAGGAGTGTCTTCAACGATTGCTTCGCGTCGACCGAGGAACCGATTGATCAAAGTTGATTTACCAACGTTTGGGCGACCCAAAATTGCAACGATCGGCAAACCAAGAAGGTTACGCTTTTTGAGCAGCTCCCAGATGCGCTCGATCGTTTCATCTAAATCCAGATACGTTGAATCAACCTCGACGGCGTCAGCTGCCATAGTCAGTGGCGAAACTGTGCGGTTTGAGTCAATAGTGTCGCGGTTATCAAGGGATGTTTTCACATCAACACTCTTGTCGTCTGTCTCATTTTCGCGTCGTACGGCGCGTGCATCTAGGTCCGCGGTGAGGTAGATCTTTAATCCTGCTTCGGGTGCAACAACTGTTCCAATGTCACGGCCTTCTACAACAATTCCTCGTTCTGCCGAATCAATAATGTAATGCTGTAACTTCAAAAGTTCATGTCGTATTTCAGGGATCGCACTGATACGAGAAACATTCTCAGTAACCGAAGTGCCTCGTATTGCATGGGTTATTTGAGTTTCACCTGCATATACATTTGGTGATTGAGGATCTGCATCAAATTTGATGGGATTATCTTTAATTGCTTGCAGGATTGAGAACGCTTCTTCGCAATTATGTTCGAGCGCAAGCCAGGTAACAGCGCGATAGAGAGCACCAGTGTCTAAATAGTTCCATCCAGCACGGACTGCAATTGCTTTTGCCGTGCTTGATTTGCCTGCGCCACTCGGGCCATCAATTGCAACGATTACGCCCATGAGCTGAGCCTACTTCTATTTACGAACCGGATGAACGTTCCATCCGATCGAGGTTAAGTGTGAAGACAATTTTTCCGCATCGTGTTCAGACAGTGACAAAGTAATAAGAGCACTTAATTGTCCTGGTGAGTGCTCAATATTTAAATCTTCAACGTTTACTTGCATCGCAGCACATTCATTGAAAATTGCCGCCAGTTGTCCAGGTTTATCATCAATAACAATCGGCAAATAGGTGTATTCACGCGCCTTACCGCCGTGCTTTCCGGGAATCAGTGCCTTGCCTTCTCTGCCAGCAGCAATTAGGACCGCTATCTTGGCCGGGTCATCCAACGAATCAATCATTTGTTGAAGATCGTTTTGTAGACTTATTAGTAATTCTGAAATTTCATTGCGATTGCTGTAGATAATCTCTTTCCAAAGCTTTTCATCTGATCCTGCAATGCGCGTTGTATCTCGTAGCCCCTGTCCCGCCAGCTCCATCCATTCAGCTGGGGTGCCAGAGAGCTGCTTAGCCACCAAAGACGCTGCGATCTGAGGCAGATGAGAAATCTTGGCGACAGCGGCGTCATGATCTAGGGCTGAGAGTTCAATCGGCGAAGCCCCAAGGAGAGTGATCAACTCAAGGACTAGTTTTTTCGACTCTGGCGCGCAATCGTCCTCAGGCGTAAGTATCCAACTACGTCCCTGAAACAGATCTGCCCTGGCAGAGGCTGCACCGCCGATTTCCCGGCCTGCCATGGGATGAGTAGGCAAAAACCTTGTCGATAGCCCCGAAAATGTCTT
>DAIMGQ010000082.1:0-3659 GCA_036723815.1 Candidatus Planktophila sp. | reverse complement strand
TAGCAAATGCGATGCCATACATCCCCGCATTTTTTAACATGCAATAGGCGTGCACGCCAGCCTCATTGTCATCTGGTTTGCGGATCACAAAGGCGTTAATGCTTAATGAATGATCGCCAACAATCAGTGCGCAATGGGTCTGCAGCTTTTTCTCACCTGGCAAAGAAACTAGAAAAGTATTGGCATCTTTACGTTCATATTCCAGGTCATGTGAATCTAAAAACTCTTCAATTGTGATGCGGGGGTCGATCGCAGCCATTTACGCTTCCAGGGATTTGCGAGACTCGGTAATAACTTGATCGTAAATATCTAGCGTGCCACGAGCTGTTGCATCCCAACCAAAGTGTGAAGCGTGCTCAATGGCACCCATAGAAAGCAGCACCCGGCGCTGTGGCTCTTGCAGCAAACGCGCAATAACAGATGACCACGCCTTTGGATCATGACCGTCAACTAATACTCCAGAAATACCATCAGCAACTGCTGTGCGCAGGCCACCAACAGCTGTTGCAACAACTGGTGTGCCACAGGCTTGTGCTTCAAGTGCGACTAAACCAAAACTTTCACTATAGCTAGGCACAACAACTAAATCTGCTGCGCGATACCACTGCGCTAAATCTGCGCGTGGCACAGGAGGAGAAAAACGAACAACATCATCAATACCAAGCCAAGTTGCAAGCTCTTTTAAGCGATCTACTTCTTCAGTGTTTGCCCCTGATGCCCCACCCATGATGTTAACAATTAACTTATGACGTAGCAGCGGTGAGTGCTTTACCAATTCACTAGTTGCACGGATTAAAACCTCTGGGCCCTTATGTGGCTGAATACGACCAACAAATGAAACAACAAGTGCTTCCTGTGGCAAACCGACGATGGTACGTGCTGCGCTTCGACCTTGTCCTGGTGTGAATGTGTAGAGGTCAACACCTGGGCTCACCACATGGACGATGTCAGGACACGCGTCATAGAGAGAAACTAGGCTGGCAGCTTCAGCGTCTGTGTTTGCAACCAAAGCATTTGCTGCTGCAACAACCTGTGTTTCACCCTGCACGCGAATCATTGGCTCTGGTGTTTCACCTTCAGCTAAGTTCAAGTTCTTAACTCGTGCCATGGTGTGCATGGTGTGAACTAAAGGAATACCAAGCTCTTTAGCAGCTGGCATCGCAACCTTGCCAGAAATCCAATAATGAGAATGGATTGCATCGTAATTTTCACTCTTTAAAAGGCGCAAAAACTCTTTAGACAACCCAGAAATATGTGCGGGCAATTGTTCTTTTGTTAATGAGCCGTGGCCGCAATCAAAGTAGCGCACCCGCACACCTGGAGAAATCTCAACAGTCTCAGTTTCACTTGCATGTGTGCGGCGGGTAAAGATGTCGACTGCAACACCCATCGCAGCCATACGTTGGGCGGATTCAACAACATAAATATTCATGCCGCCAGCATCACCAATACCTGGTTGTTCCAGGGGTGATGTGTGCACCATTAATACTGCAACGCGCCCGTTCATGTATGTAAGGGTACGCGCACCTAGAGCGTTGCGCGAATGACCCCTACCGGCAGGCCTGCACCCAACACATTAACCGGCACTTCGTGGGCATCAATACCAAACTTTGCTAAAGCAGCAGCAGTAATTGCCGGCATAGCACGCGCTGTGCCATCACTAATCTTGATTGCCAATGTGCGCCCATCTGCAAGGGAGGCAACGTTTACCGCCTCTGCGCCATCTTTCATAAACAACCCTGGGATGTTTTGCATCATCCGTGTTGCAAGGCGTCCAGGACCAGAAACCATTTCTGGGTAATCACGGCACGCTTGTGCAACTTCTTGGTGCACCGGATCGGCACTAATTGTTAAGTTACGAATTGCGCGAGCAAGTCCTAGTAATGAAAACAAAAACAGCGGAGCACCGCAGCCATCAACACTGACACCAGCTACTTTTTCACCACTCATTTGTTCTACTTCACTCTTTATTGCAAGCTGCAAAGGATGAGCTGGATCTAAATAAGAATCTATCGGCCAGCCATTAATAACGCAGGTAGCAAGCATTCCTGCATGCTTTCCGCTGCAGTTCATGGCAAGACGGGTTGGCTCTGAGGTTCTGCGTAGCTCTTCATCTAATGGACGATCTAAAATGCATTGCAGTGAGTGCTCATCAAGGCCAGCCTTTGCCAAGATTGATTTGGTAGCCGTCTGGTGGATCGCAGTACCAGCGTGGGATGCGCACACCAGTGCTAACAACCGTGGCTCAATATCTAACCCAGCACGCACCATCGCAGAGGCTTGAATTGATTTAAGAGATGAGCGTGAGTAAATATCTAAGGTTGGATCACCTTTTTGAAAAAGGATGGAGCCATCTGCGTTAAGCAAAACCATGTGTCCTGCATGAACAGATTCCACAACATCACTGCGCGTAACTTCTGCTAAAACTTCACCCAGCATTATTCACTCTGACGTTCAAGGGAAGACCAGATGTGGGCTTGTAGTTCATGGCCTTCTGCAGCCATGTCATAGGCATAGAAGAGTTCGCCAGCAACAAGTCCATATAACCGCACACCTGCTGTAACAATCTTGGCAGAAGGCGCTGAATAGCCCTGATCCATTACTAACTGAATCTTTGGACCATCAAATGTTCCAACCCAACCTTCAGTAATTCCGGTGCTGTGTGAAATGACAACCTCTAAAACATTGTTGGGCTTAACACGCCAGAAACCAACCTCAGAGGCCGCGGGTCTAACAATTTCACCTTCAGCATCAATGATCCACGAGCGAGAGTAGTAGTTAAGAAAATTACGTCCATCATGATTAAACACAACCTCTTGGGCATATTCAAAGGCTGGGACCGTTGGATACTCACCGCGGCCCTTGCCGCGCCATGTGCCGACCATCCATGCCAATGGATTTAAGTCTGGATGCAAACCTTCAGGGATTGTGAAAACCATTAGGGACGTTGCCTCCAGTTAGTGGTTCGTCTTGCTTGTGATTGGCGACCTTTAAACGCATAAATTACGAGCACCACACCTAATGCAATGGCCACCAGGCCAAGGATCACTGATGTGAAAAGCTCCATGGCTTAAGAATAGCGGTTAAACAATTACCTGCTGCGCCGCCGGGACTCCATCAACCATCAACGTTGCTTCAATTGGCGTATTTCTTTTCACAACAGCCAATGCAATTGTTCCTAATTCATGGTGACGAGCAACTGTGCCGATAAAACCAACGACAATCCCATCATTTTCAATCTTGGTGCCAACAGCTGGAAAACCAACATCGCTGCCATCAAGGTGGAGCATGACTAATCTGCGTGGTGGATTACCCAAGTTATAGATCTTTGCCACAGTCTCTTGACCCCGATAGCAACCCTTTTTCATATGGACTGCGCCATTTAAAACGCCAATCTCATTAGGAATTGATTTGTGATCAGTTTCAAAACCAATACGCGGGCGGTGCGCAGCAACGCGCTCAGCCTCAAGCGCCCACGTGCCAACCTGTGTTGCAACGCCTCCAAAAGTTTTCTTCATCTCTTCAACTTCACTACGTGGCACTAAAGCAAATGGTCCACCGATCTCAGTTGGTGCACCCGGTGCGCGCAAGACTGCAAACTCACTACTTGCATCTTTGACATCAACTCGAAGCATGAACTTCATCTTGGTTAAGTACTC
>DAIMGQ010000081.1:0-3719 GCA_036723815.1 Candidatus Planktophila sp. | reverse complement strand
GCCTTTTTCATATTCATACTGCCTTGGTTTTTGCTATCAAAGTTCTGAAATGCTCGTGTACCAACCTGGACCTCAGAAGGGCATTTATAAGTAGCGTTTAAGTCATATCCAGCAGCCGCTGCTGCAACAACTGAGACAGCTTTAAAGGTTGAGGCTGGTGCAAACAATCCTTGCAAAGCGCGGTTAAGTGCAGGAACAGATTTCTTTTCACTAAACAAATCAGATGCTTGCTGAACAGTTAAGCCTTTTTCCCAAGCGTTTGGATCATAAGTTGGATAAGAGGCAAGGGCCAAAATGCGTCCTGTCTTAATATCCATAACCACTGCAGCACCTGAATCTGAGGTGTATCCGTTAGCACGACCGCGCAGCACCGCATCCTTGAGTGCTTTCTCGGCAGATGCCTGCAAGCGCACATCTAAACTTGTAACTAAGTGATCTCCTGCAACCGGTTTGGTGTTTTGGCTTTCGCTAGTTACTGCTTCTTTTCGATCAACAATTACTGTGCGAATACCTGGTTCACCACGCAAGAAAGAGTCATACTGAATTTCTAGCCCAGTCTTACCGATTGTCTCGCTGCGGAAATACTGATTGCCATTATCTTTGAGTAAATCAGATTCAGTTAGTGGTCCCACATAACCCAACACATGCGCCGCGTTTACATCCAAATAACTTGGATAACTACGGATTGCAACAGGCTGAGCATCAACACCGGGGAATGCATCTGAGCGCTCAACTATCTGCAAGGCAATATCTGGGTCAGCTGACTTTGTAATTGGAATTGGTTGGAACCTTGATCCTTGCCAGCAACCAGCTTTTTGCCCCTTTGGAAGTTCACCGCAAAGGCGTGTGTTTTGATAAATATCTGCATAGTTAAGTTTGAGCAGTGTTGCCAGGCGCTTCATCACGCCAACACCTTTATCTTCTAACTTATCCATTGCTACACGATCGATTGTGATTGCCAAACCAGCCTTATTCATTGCCAATGGCACTCCATAGCCATCAACGATTAAGCCACGCGTAGCAGGGGCAACAACATCTCGGCTTTGGATACTAAGCGCCGCATCTCGATACTTAGGGCCTGCAGCAACTTGCAAATAAAACAGGCGACCAAAGAGTGCAACCATTAATGAAACGACCAGAATTTGAACTACCAGTAAAGAAAGTCGTGATTTGTTGTTCATAGCGCTGACCGTGAATCAAAGACCAGTACATGCAAACGAGTAAACACGGGAAGAAGAATTGGGGAAACTAGAAGTGCCCAGACGCTCATCCCAAAAAAGGTAATAAGAACTTGGGTAAATGAGCCTATGGAGACTCCAAGGAGTACTCCAGTTACAACGTATGCGATCTCCACAAAAAGATTTGCAATTACAACAAAGAAGATAATGCCTGTTGCGTTAGCTCGAATATTGTCATCGCCATAGCCAATATAGGAAATTGCATATCCAGCCATCAACATAATCAAGGTCCATTGGCCAAATGGTCCACCAGCACTTTGTGATAAGTCCATTAAGAAACCTGCGGCAAAACCAATGACCGCTGCAACTTCAGTTTCACTTAAAACTGCCCAGGTAAGAGCAAAGATCATCAAAACAGAAAAGCCACCGCCCGGAAGTCGAAACTGGGAAATGATTGATTCTTGAATCACGTAGATCATGAGAAAGATAGGCGTAGCAATTGAAAGCTGGCGGGTAAGCATGGTGGCTACTTAGTGGCAGATGGTGATGGAGTTACAAATACTGTAACCGTTGGAATTGGTGTAACTCGTGGCTTAACAGGAACTAAGGCATCTCCAGGGTTGGCAGTTGAGCCGCTGACAACAACTGCTACAACACCCAAGGTTGAAAAATTTGTGTAGTAGCGAACTGTCGCAGTCTGTGCGACCGCACCTGCTGAATTGTCCACACTCGATACATATCCCAAAGGAACGCCTGGAACATAGGGACGATTAGCAATACTTCCGCGGGAGAGTAGAACATCGCCCACTTTAACGGTGGTCGAATTATCCAGTAATTGCAGGCTCGCAGACCGCGTTCCCAGACCTGTCAGAATACCGATCTGTTGTGATCCTGCAATACGTGCACCGATTCTAAAACTTGGATCACTTGCTAATTGAATGAGCGCAGATGATGGATACACATCCTTCACAACACCTGCGATGCCATACTGAGATAAAACTGTCATGTTTTTCTTGATTCCAGCGTTTGTACCTGAATCAATAGTGATTGTTTGTGAGAAAGATTGACTAGAGCCATTGCTTATCACCTTGGCGTTAACAACCTTAAATCCAGCAGTGCCTGCTAAATCCAAAATTCTCTTTAGCTGCTTGAGCTGCGCATCTGCATTTTTACGATTTATCAATCTTTGCTTCAAATTAGCATTTTCTGCTTCAAGCTTTTCGATTTGATTGCGGGTGCGACCTAGTTGGGTCACATCTGAAAAGAAGTTTTTAACAGGAGTTAAAACAACGCTGCCAGCGCGTTGAAACGGGGTCATGATTGTTTGTGAACCTTGCTTAAAGCCATCGATGACTTTAACGCCACGAAGATCTAAGGTAATGAGGAAGAGCGAGGTGACCATTAAAATCACCAACAACAAACGTGCGCGTCCACCATTACGCATTACGCAAAGACCTTATCGACGAGGCTCGGAGATTAGAACCTTCTCAAGTGCTTCAAACTCTTCAATGCACTTTCCAGAACCTTCAGCAACAGCATCTAGTGGACGCTCTGCAATGTGAATTGGCATTCCGGTTTCTTTGCGAAGACGCTCATCTAGACCCTTAAGAAGTGCTCCACCACCTGTTAGAACAATTCCGCGATCCATCAGATCTGATGCAAGCTCAGGAGGAGTCTTATCGAGTGTGCTCTTTACTGCGTTGATAATTGCATTGACTGGCTCTTCCAGTGCCTTGCGAATTTCAGCGGCAGAAACAACGATTGTCTTTGGAAGACCTGTTGCTAAGTCGCGACCGCGAATTTCAGCATCATTTTCTCCAGCTAGAGGGTAGGCAGATCCGATCGCCATCTTGATCTCTTCTGCTGTGCGCTCACCTAGAAGTAGTGAGAATTCACGCTTAACCCAGTTAATAATCGATTGATCTAGCTCATCGCCACCCACACGAATAGAAAGTGAGGTAACGATTCCGCCCAATGAAATAACAGCAACTTCTGTTGTTCCGCCACCGATGTCTACAACCATGTTGCCTGTTGGCTCGTGGATTGGAAGACCAGCACCGATTGCTGCTGCCATTGGCTCTTCAATGATGTAAACCTTACGGGCACCTGCTGCATAACCAGCATCTTTAACTGCGCGCTGTTCCACACCAGTAATACCTGAAGGAACACACACAACGATTCTTGGCTTAGCCAAGTAGCGACGACGGTGCACCTTTTGGATGAAGTAGCGGAGCATGCGCTCTGTTGTATCAAAATCTGCGATCACACCATCCTTAAGCGGACGGATAGCAACGATGTTGCCAGGAGTACGACCAATCATCTTCTTTGCTTCAATACCAACAGCCAGGATTCCGCCTGTGTCTTGGTTAACAGCAACTACTGAAGGCTCGTTCAAAACAATGCCACGTCCGCGCACATAGACAAGAGTGTTCGCTGTGCCTAAGTCAACGGCCATATCACGGCCGATAAATGACATTCTGCTACCTGATGACATTTTTACTCCTTGTGCTTTTTTTGTGCGGGGAATTAATTGTTAGGGAA
>DAIMGQ010000080.1:0-3762 GCA_036723815.1 Candidatus Planktophila sp. | reverse complement strand
TGCTTCCATTAGTAGTGGTTTTAGGGTAATATTCTAAATCCGCTCTAAAAAGCCCCTTACACCCGAAGTTACAAATATCGAGCATTGATTGGAGGACACGCCGAGATGAATTGCCCATTCTGCAGATTTGATGATTCCCGCGTTGTGGACTCTCGTCCAGTTGAAGATGGCACAGCAATCCGCCGTCGTCGCGAGTGCCCTCAGTGCGGCCAGCGATTTTCAACTCAAGAGCTCTCACTGTTAAACATTATTAAGCGAAGCGGGGCCACAGAGCCATTTAGCCGCGAGAAGGTATTGGTTGGCGTTCGCAAAGCCTGCCAAGGACGTCCGGTCAATGAGGACGATTTAGTTTTGCTCGCCCAACGCGTTGAAGAGACCCTTCGAGGCACCGGACAGGCAGAAATAGAAGCACAGGAAGTCGGAATGGCAATTCTTGCGCCACTCCGAGAGTTAGATGAGGTCGCCTACTTACGTTATGCATCTGTGTACCGTAACTTTGCCTCCCTTGAAGACTTCGAAGGTGAGATCGCACTTCTCCGTGCTCTGCCTTCTAGCAATACCCCAATTGCTCCAAGCACAAGCACACAAGAACAAAGCAATAACGCATCTCAAAAAATTAACTCATAACTAGAAGACGGGGAACCACACATGTCAGAGACGGTCATCAACCGACCAGCGAAAATCAAGGCTCACAACACCCTTAAGGGTAAGGGCTTGACGATCGAACGCATCTACACCAACGAAGGCGTACACCCATACGATGAAGTTAAGTGGGAACGTCGCGATGTAGTGCAGCAGAATTGGCGAACGGGTGAAACTGTTTTTGAACAACGTGGTGTTGAGTATCCAGATACTTGGTCAGTAAATGCCTCAACAATTGTTACAACAAAGTACTTCCGCGGCGCACTAGGTGCTGACAATCGCGAATGGTCTTTGAAGCAGGTTATCGATCGCGTTGTGTTGACATACACAAAAGCAGGCAAAGAGCACGGCTACTTTGCAACTGATAAAGATGCATTGATTTTTGAACACGAACTAACACACATGCTCTTGCACCAGATCTTCTCTTTCAACTCACCAGTGTGGTTCAACGTTGGAACAGCTCAGCCTCAGCAAGTATCAGCATGTTTCATCTTGTCAGTTGATGACACAATGGACAGCATTCTTAACTGGTACCGCGAAGAAGGAATGATCTTCAAGGGTGGATCAGGAGCAGGTCTTAACCTGTCCCGCATCCGTTCTTCAAAGGAGCTTCTAAAATCTGGCGGAACAGCATCTGGTCCAGTTTCATTCATGCGTGGTGCTGATGCATCTGCAGGAACAATCAAGTCAGGTGGTGCTACACGCCGCGCTGCAAAGATGGTTGTTCTAGATGTTGATCACCCAGATATCGAAGAATTTATTGAGACAAAGGTCAAGGAAGAAGACAAGATTCGCGCACTACGCGATGCTGGCTTTGACATGGACCTTGGTGGAAAAGACATCATCTCTGTTCAGTACCAGAATGCAAACAACTCAGTTCGTCTATCAGACAAGTTCATGCAGGCAGTTGAAAAGGGAGAGCAGTTTGGATTAACAGCTCGCTCAACTGGCGAAGTTATTGAAACTGTTGATGCACGTGCATTGTTTACAAAGATTGCACAAGCTGCATGGGCATGTGCTGATCCTGGTGTTCAGTTTGATGACACAGTTAATGATTGGCACACAACTCCAGAGTCAGGTCGCATCAATGCGTCAAACCCTTGCTCTGAGTACATGTCACTAGACAACTCATCATGTAACTTGGCTTCACTTAACTTGATGAAGTTCCTAAAATCTGATGGATCATTTGATGCCAAGACATTTGGTAAGGCAGCAGAGCTAATCATCACAGCGATGGATATCTCAATCTGTTTCGCAGATTTCCCAACAGAGGCAATTGGCGATACAACAAAGGCGTTCCGCCAGCTAGGTATTGGTTATGCAAACCTTGGCGCACTATTGATGGCTTCAGGTCTTGCTTATGACTCAGAGGGTGGCCGCGCACTAGCTGGTGCGATCACATCATTGATGACAGGTATTACCTACAAGCGTTCAGCAGAGCTTGCTGGAATTGTTGGACCGTACGCCGGCTTTGCACAAAACGCTAAGCCACACGCACGTGTTATGCGCAAGCACGCATCAGCATCATCTGCTGCAAAGTCAGAGACAACCCTTGACCGCGATGTGTGGACAGAGGCAAACAAGGCCTGGGATGCATGTCTTTCAACAGGAGATAAGAACGGATGGCGCAACGCGCAGATCTCAGTACTTGCTCCAACCGGAACAATTGGTTTGATGATGGATTGCGATACAACAGGTATCGAGCCTGACTTCTCACTCGTTAAGTTCAAGAAGCTTGTCGGTGGCGGATCTATGCAGATCGTTAACCAGACAGTTCCACTAGCGCTAGAAAAGCTTGGCTACGCGCAAGAGACAGTAGAAGCAATCGTTGAGTTCATTGCAGCAAATGGCCATGTAATTGATGCTCCAGGGCTAAAGCCAGAGCACTACGAGGTATTTGACTGCGCACTAGGACAGCGTTCAATCGCGCCTATGGGCCATGTTCGCATGATGGCTGCTTGCCAGCCATTCTTGTCAGGTGCGATCTCAAAGACAGTAAACCTTCCTGAAGAAGCAACTGTTGAAGAGGTTGAAGAAGTTCACCTTGAAGCATGGCGCATGGGTATCAAGGCGCTCGCGGTTTACCGTGATAACTGCAAGGTTGGTCAGCCACTGTCAGATGGCAAGGCTAAGAAGAAGGAAGCAGTTGTAGAAGAAGAGTTGTCTATTCCAGTTCGCAAGCGTCTACCAAAGGCACGTCCTGCAACAACAACATCATTTGCTGTTGGCGGTGCCGAGGGTTACATGACCGCTGGTGCTTACGCTGATGGCACACTCGGTGAAGTGTTCTTAAAGCTAGGCAAGCAGGGTTCAACTTTGGCCGGTGTAATGGATGCGTTCTCAATTGCAGTATCTATCGGACTTCAATACGGAGTTCCACTAGAAACATTTGTTGAGAAGTTCACAAACTTGCGTTTCGAGCCAGCAGGTATGACAGATGATGCAGATATTCGCATGGCACAGTCCATGATGGATTACATCTTCCGTCGTCTAGCACTTGACTACCTACCATTTGAACAACGTTCTGCAATGGGTCTCTACACAGCAGCAGAGCGTCAAGCAGCACTAGACAATGGTGGCGAGTACACAGAGCTTGCAAGGGAAACCGATACCCCAAAAGTAAGTGCGGTTGTGGCGGCTCCTGCGGTTGCAAGTAAGCCAGTTGCGGTAACAATTGAAGCTGCACCTCTTGCAGCAACAATCGGATCTTCATCTGATCTACTTGATTCCATGGGTATCAAATCTGATGCTCCACTGTGCATGACATGTGGTGTGAAGATGCGTATGTCAGGTGCATGTTTCGTCTGCGAAGGTTGCGGAAACACATCTGGTTGCAGCTAAACCATAAGTATTGAATTACCCCGCAGATCTGTTTTCCGGCAGATAGGCGGGGTTTTTCATGTCTCCAGCACCTGTTAATCAAGAGTAGAATTACGACGTTGTTTCCGGGGTCGATGTAATTTCGAACCGGCGGTTATAGTCCGCGACCCGATGCCTGCCAGGTATCGGTTGACTCAGTGAAATTCTGAGACCGACGGTTAAAGTCCGGATGAGAGGAAACCAACAAAGGGTGGGCTTGCGCCTACCTTCTTTGTGCTTTTCTTTGTGCACCCACCCCGG
>DAIMGQ010000079.1:0-3789 GCA_036723815.1 Candidatus Planktophila sp. | reverse complement strand
AGTTGCTCGATAACCTTCATCAGGTTACTTTTTTAATACATCCACTTTTGGCACATATGTAATATTTTTAAATGGCCAGATGACTGCAACTACCCGGCCAGTGACTCTTGAAAGTGGAATAAAACCCTTGTTGATGTCATCTTGGTGATAGCGAGAATCCGCACTTGCACCGCGGTGATCGCCCATTACCCACAGTTTGCCTTCAGGTACTGTCACATCAAATTTCATCTCAGATGGCTTATTACCCGCAAAAATATATGGCTCTGTAACTTCAACATCGTTAATTGTTAGCTTGCCACCTTTTGTGCAACACACGATGTGATCGCCTGCAACGCCCACAACACGCTTAACTAAGTACTGCTTGGCAGGGTTTGGAAGCACACCGACTGCAACAAGTGCACTCTTGGCCTTTGAAACATATTTGTTAGTGTCGTAATCAACGATTTCAGGCAACCAGTCATCAGGATCACGGAATACAACTACATCACCGCGACTAATTGAATTTGAAATAAATGGGACCTTGTTTACTGCAACTCGATCTTTAATCTGCAGCGTGTTTTCCATAGAGCCAGAAGGAATATAGAAAAACTGAACAACAAAAGTTTTTATAAGGAGCGAAACAACGAGTGCGACAACAACCAGGACGGGGAGCTCTCTAAGGAGCGATCCCTTTTTACGCATTGCGAAGATTATTCAGTAGCTGGTGCGTCAGTTGCTACAGCATCTACCGCTAGAGCTTCTACAACTGCTTCAGCAGGAGTTTCAACAACTGCTTCTGCAGGAGTTTCGACAACTACTTCAACAACTGCAGGTGCCTCTACTGCCTCTTCAACAACAGCGGCGGCTGCAACTGCAACTACTACTGGTTCTGGTGTAGAAAGAATTCCATCGCCGTAACCTTCAATGCCATCGCGCTTTTCGCGAATCTTTGCAGCCTTACCGCGAAGATCGCGTAGGTAGTACAGCTTGGCGCGACGTACTTCGCCCTTCTTTACTAGCTCGATCTTTTCAATAACTGGAGTGTGAACTGGGAAAGTACGCTCAACACCAACACCGTAAGAAACCTTACGGATTGTGAAAGTTTCGCGAACGCCATCGCCTTGACGACGGATAACGATTCCCTGGAAAACCTGAAGACGGCTCTTGTTACCTTCGATAACGCGAACATGGACCTTGAGTTCATCACCAGCACGAAACTGTGGGATGTCTTTGCGCAGGGATACTGCATCTACGGCGTCAAGAATGTTCATATTCGGATCCTTTTGTCATTTCTATTAAGCACACGCTTTGGCGGTGCAGACTGCGTATTGTGCCACAGAGGGTGGCCTGAGCGTAAATCGGTGAAATGGGGCTAGATCACTCGGGGATCTGAGCGTTCAGGGCCTCGTATAAGTGCGGCCCAGCTGCCACAGTCAGATTCAGCCCATGCCATGGGCGGGTGGTGACCGTCGCTCCCGACTCACGGGCAATCAACTCTGCAGCAGCTAAATCCCACTCAAATAATCCTGTTTCAAAATACCCATCAACCATTCCGGTGGCCACATGACAAATATCAGCCGCAGCAGATCCAATACGACGAAGGTCTCGAATCTTTGGCAACAAAGCATTCACAATCTTTACCTGCTCAAGACGATTGTTAACATCATATGCAAAACCTGAAGAGATTAGCGCGCGGTTAAGTTCAATGGGGTCATTACATGCAATCTTCACATTATTTAAGAATGCTCCCCCGCCTTTTGATGCATGCCAGGTAGCGTTAACTGTTGGTGAGTGCACAACGCCAACCAAGGTTCCGCTTTCATCCTTAGCGGCAATACTGACTGCCCAACCAGGTAATCCATAAAAGTAATTAACTGTGCCATCGACTGGATCAATCACCCAGGTGACACCACTTTTGCTTTCACGTGATGCACCTTCTTCACCGATGATTCCATCATCAGGCCTTGCAGCCAAAATACTCTCAACAATTAACTTTTCAGATGCGAGATCCATTTGTGTTGCAATATCGATTGCCGTTGATTTAACTGTCAGATCCCACGATGCAGGACGATCTACTAATAATTCACCCGCTTGACGCGCAATCTTTAGGGCTAATTCAAGTAATTGCTGAGTATCAGTCATAGCTGCAGTCTAACTGCGGGATAGACTCTTGCCTATGTTCTCAGGATATAAAACCTTGATTAGCACTCCTGGGGCGATGAGATTTTCAATACCTGGCTTAATCGCGCGTATGCCAATCTCCATGGATTCACTTGCACTTATTTTCATCGTGGTAGCCGTTAGTGATTCATATGCACTTGCTGGGGCACTTAGCGCAACCGCTTCAGTGGTTATGTCTTTGGCAACGCCTCACTGGTCACGGGTTGCAGATCGCATTGGCCAAAGCGCAATGCTGGTGCGTGTTATTCCCTTTAAGGTAATCGGTCTTTCACTCTTTACGGTTTTGGTCTTAAATGAAGCACCTGTCTGGAGTTGGTTTGCAACAATCATTCTGGCCGAATCTATGTCTGTAAATACTGGAGGACTTGTTCGTCGCCGCTGGCTACACATCCTTAGTCCCGATAAGACAAGTACCGCCGAAGATGAACAAGACCGCCACTTGGTCAATACTGCATACTCATTTGAAGCGATCATGGATGAGGTCGTCTTTATTCTTGGGCCAATCATTGTTACGGCGTGCGCAACAACAATTGCACCTGCTGCCGGAATCATCTCCGGAATCATCTTTGTGCTCATCGGCGTTCCGCTCTTTGTCATGCAAAAGTCCACAGAACCCCCTGCCACACCCAAGCGCACTGTTGATCCACATCCTGCTGTAATTCTAAATAAGCGGGTTCAAGCAGTTGTGCTTGCAACAACTCTTCTGGGCGGCTTCTTTGGTTCGATTGCAATTGTGACGGTGGCATTTGCTGAGCAGCGAGGACAAGAAAGTAAATCAGGTTTACTGCTTGCTATCTGGGCTCTGGGAAGTGGAATAGCTGCAATCATCAACGGCACGATTAAGTGGAAGCTCTCAAGTGCTTCTCGCTTCTTAATCTTCTTATTCGCCCTGACATTGCTGTCAGTTCCAATGCTTTTCACACACTCATTGCTCTGGTTAGCTGTTGCTTTATTCTTTAATGGATTTGCAATCGCACCCCTTGTTATCAACGCATACGGAGTTGCAGAAGGCGCGGTCCCTGCTGATCAGATCACAGAAACATTGACCTGGGTCGTTGCCGGAATGCCATTGGGGGGTGCGATCTCTAGTGCGTTATCGGGCCAGGTCATCGATCGCTTTGGTGCAGACATTGCATTTTGGGTACCGCTGGGATTCATGATTGCGGCATGTGCAGCCACGCTGCCTTACTTCAACACTTATAAGGCCCTCATCGGCTACCCTCGTGCTCGTGACTGAGCTACGACTAAATGGAAAGACCGAAGATGGTCTGCACCTTTCATTACACGACAATGACGGTAATGAGTACACCGTCCGCGTGAGCGACACATTGCGTGCAACAGTAAATCAGCAGCGACTCATGTCAGTTCCAACTACTGAAGAACCATCTATTTCAATCAAAGAGGTTCAGCGATTGCTTCGTGCAGGACAAACTGCAGAACAAATCGCACGCGATAACAATATTCCGATTGAAAAGATCGAACGTTTTGCAGGTCCAATTCTTTCAGAGCGCATCTACATCATTGATCAGGCCCAACAGATTGCAATCCGTAAAGAAGGTGGCCGCGATGCAGTAACACTTCTTGGTGTTGTTATCTCTCGTCTTGCACCACGCAACATTGATTCATCAG
>DAIMGQ010000078.1:0-4034 GCA_036723815.1 Candidatus Planktophila sp. | reverse complement strand
ACCTCGTTGATCAAATCTTCATAATCAGAAATATCAGTCTTTGCCGCTCCGCGAACCTTGCCGGCGTCATCCCACTTGCGAAGTAGAACCGCCTCGTGAGCGTATTGCTGTTGAATGAAATCAGTTGCCTCAGACTCTGAAAATACGCCACCTTGGATATCTAAAGTTATCTGGCTGGCCTCAGATAACTGATCGAAATAATCAGCATCTGTTGCTACCAAGTATTTCTTTGCATCAACATGCAATCTAACTGCCTGAACAATATTGTTCGGAAATCTCTTCGAGATCCATTCAGCACCAACATCATCATGATGCATATCAATGCCTGAATCTTGAGCAGATGCAGCATCTGGGACCAATAGA
This sequence comes from Candidatus Planktophila sp., assembly GCA_036723815.1. GTDB lineage: Bacteria > Actinomycetota > Actinomycetes > Nanopelagicales > Nanopelagicaceae > Planktophila. The sequence continues at coordinate 3,671 of DAIMGQ010000078.1, read as the reverse complement.
TGACCAATGTCATGCAACAGTGCGGCGATGATCAACCAATCTTGGGCACCATCTGCCTGCGCGTTTTCTGCGCACTGAATCATGTGTTCTACCAAAGTTATATCTTCACCTAGATACTCTTCAGCTTTAGCTGATTCAAACAACTCTTTTATCTCTAGATATGCGCTCATGAATCTAAGGTGTCTTCCAGGATGCTCCACTTGCTAATCAAGCTATCAAGGTCAGCGTAAGCACCTTGTAGGTGGCGCTTGCCAGATGATTCAAAACCCGTGCGAGAGTGCAATAAACGAGTGTTATCAAAAATGACACAGTGCCCTGGTTCTAAACGAAACTCATGCATATTTGCAGGGTCATTAACAATTACTGCAAATGCCCGCAAAGCGTCGTAAACCTCTTCGATATCGACATCGTTATATGGCGGTTGCATTGATCGATCATTCCATCGAATCTCAACAATCTCTTCCATGCTGTCCACTTTGATTATTGGAGCTGTATTGGTCAAGTGGGTAGTTGGATTGAGGTACTCAAAATGAAACAGTCTGTTGGATAAAACATCAAAACTTTCAGGATCATTTTCCCGCAACACGATCGCTGCTCTAAATCCATCTACTAGCCCAGAGTTGCCACCCTCAACATTTGTTTCGAGGCAGTGCAACAGTTGCAAAGTTGGTACGGGATCTCGGTAGGGATTATCTGTGTGGGGAGCAATAGGCAGGTTTGTAAAGGCTAGGTTGTTTGCATCATTTTCAATGCGCACCTCAAAGATATCTCCATAATTTGTAACTCGTGGATATCCAAAGCTCTTAATCAAATCGAGCACTGCCCGATCCTGTGTTGGCAGATTTTCAACGACTGCAAAGCCAAAGGTTAAGATTTGATCTAACATCTCATACATCAAAGCATTATCAATACTTATTTCGAGCCAATTAAAACTTTCAGTAGGAGCATTTTCAGCATCCCATAAAACTTTGGCCCCTTCACCGCGCAGGTTAAGTGGCACTAACTCTTGGGTAATGTCTTCAACAGTTTCAGCGCTAAGTTCAACTGAGTGACCATCACTTAAAATGAAGGTAACAACGCCGCCTTCTTCATCCTCTTCAATCTCGGTGACAACAAGCTCAGGGTCTAGCTCTAGAACAGAGCGCAGACGTTGGCCGCTATGTGGATCTCGGCATTGGGAGCAAAGGCAGTGATCTCTAATTAACTGAGCAGAAATATCTTCGATATCTTGCTCTTCAACCATAAATTCGATCTCATCCATGGGATAAGTAGACAGCGAGCTGCTACTTCAAGATGGAGTGATTAGGTTAAGTTCTTGCAAACTCTCAGAAAACTTCGCTGCTAAGCGTCGATGTGTTCGCGATCGATTTCAGCGTTAGCAATGAACTCCTTGCGTGGGGCAACATCGCTACCCATCAAAAGTTCAAACATTGCCTCTGAAGCCGCGCCATCTGAAACTGTAATTCGGCGCAAAGTGCGAGCATCTGGATCCATTGTTGTTTCACGAAGCTGATCTGCATCCATTTCGCCCAGGCCTTTGTAACGCTGAATTGGTTCCTTCCAGCGCTTGCCTGTCTTTTTAAGATCTGCAGTTACCTTCTTCATCTCATCATCGCTATAGGTGTAGATGTATTCGCCCTTCTTGCCTCCCCCGCCCATTACTTCAATGCGGTGTAGAGGTGGAATTGCAGCAAAAACACGGCCTGAGTCAATTAGTGGACGCATGTAGCGATACATCAGGGTCAATAACAAACAACGAATGTGCGCTCCATCAACGTCAGCATCTGACATCAAAATGATGCGGCCATAGCGTGCTTCATCTAATTCAAAAGACTTTCCAGAACCAGCACCGATTACCTGAATAATCGAGCCACACTCTTTATCTTCTAGCATCTGCGATAGCGATGCCTTTTGCACATTAAGAATTTTGCCTCGAATAGGCAAGATCGCTTGGAACTCACTATTGCGGGCAGCCTTTGTTGTGCCAAGGGCTGAGTCACCTTCTACGATGAACAACTCTGTGCGCGTTACATCCTCTGATCGGCAATCTGACAGCTTGGTAGGAAGAGATGAGGATTCCAGTGCGTTCTTGCGACGCTGCAGGTCCTTGTGGGCACGAGCACTAATGCGTGTGCGAGATGCTGCGGCAATCTTTTCAAGAACAAGGCGACCATTTGCCTTATCAATACGCTTTGTTGTGTTGAAGTATTCCTTCATCTTGTCTGCAACTACTGCTGAAACAATTCGTGTAGCTGCTGCAGTTCCGAGAACTTCCTTTGTCTGACCTTCAAACTGTGGCTCAGACATACGAACTGTCACAACAGCTGTTAATCCCTCAAGGACATCGTCTTTAATGACATCGATTTCTTTGTTAGACAAAGTCTTAGTTGAGCGAAGTGCTTCGTTCACAACCTTGACTAGTGCCTTTTCAAAACCAACAACGTGAGTTCCACCCTTAGGGGTTGCAATAATGTTTACAAATGAGCGCTGAGTAGTCTCAAAACCATTGCCCCACTTCATTGCGATATCAACTTCCATATCGCGCTCAACCTCAGTTGAGACCATATGGCCCTTGTCATCTAGAACAGGAACTGTCTCCTGGTAGTGACCGGTGCCGTAAATACGAATAACATCGCCAACAGCCTCATCTGGCTGCAGATAATTACAGTATTCAGTAATACCGCTCTTGTGAAAGAAGGTCTCAGAAGTCTTTGTCTTTGTGCGATTGTCATTAACAATCAGCGTTAATCCAGGCACTAAATACGATGTTTGACGTGCACGTGCGTAAATTTCTTCTAGGTCCAGCTCTGCTTCTTTAAGGAAGATCTGGCGATCACTCCACCACTTAATACGTGTGCCAGTTACCTTTGATGAAATCTTTCCGATAACACGCAAACCTGATTTTGGTTCAAAAGGAGCCTTCGGGCCATCGCCATCAAAAATACCTGCAGTTCCGCGTTGGAATGACATCCAATAAATCTTGCCATCGCGATCTACCTCAGCATCAAGACGTGAAGCAAGTGCGTTTACTACAGATGCACCAACACCGTGGAGACCACCAGAGGCTGCATACGATCCGCCACCAAATTTTCCACCAGCATGTAATTTTGTAAGAACAACTTCAACACCAGTTAAACCAGTTTTTTGTTCCTTATCTACCGGAATACCGCGACCATCATCATGGACTTCAACAGAACCATCTGATTCAAGATTGATTTCAATTTTCTTGCAATGACCAGCAAGTGCCTCATCGACAGAGTTATCAATAATTTCCCACAAGCAGTGCATGAGGCCACGTGAATCGGTGGAACCGATATACATACCTGGGCGTTTGCGAACTGCATCAAGACCTTCAAGAACCGCTAAATCTTTTGCGGTATAGCTATCTTGCGAAGGGGTCGCAACTGCATCTTTCTCGGCCATGGGGCGAAAGATTATCTTCCTCACCCCGTTTTCCTGTGTAAGCGCGCCGAACACATCTCAGATAGTGGAAATTGTCGACTCTCAGCGTTAATTCAGTGTTAATTATGCAAAAAACATTAAATATAACAAGCGGAGAATAAACAAATGTGGAATCCTCTTCCATAGAGAAGAACACGGAAACGGAGAGAGATATGTCAGAACAGTTGTTGCTTGAATCAGTACCTCTTAACGCCCTAGATCGTTGCGAT
>DAIMGQ010000077.1:0-4035 GCA_036723815.1 Candidatus Planktophila sp. | reverse complement strand
TCAATCTGAGGTGCTGGAGCCTTCATCTTGACTGGCTCCATGTGAATATGAATTCCGCGTCCGCTACATGAATCACAGGTAGTTGAGAAGGCTTCGATAAGTCCCTGACCAACACGCTTACGTGTCATCTGAACAAGGCCAAGGGAAGTAACTTCAGCGACCTGGTGCTTTGTGCGATCGCGGCCCAAACATTCAACTAAGCGACGCAGTACTGCTTCACGGTTTGATTCAAGAATCATATCGATGAAGTCGATAACAACGATTCCACCAAGGTCGCGAAGGCGTAGCTGGCGAGCAATCTCTTCAGCTGCTTCTAGGTTGTTCTTAGTAACAGTCTCTTCCAGGTTTCCACCCTTACCGATGAACTTACCGGTGTTAACGTCGATCACAATCATTGCTTCTGTGCGATCAATAACAAGTGATCCACCTGAAGGCAGATAGACCTTGCGATCAAATGCCTTTGCAAGTTGTTCTTCAACGCGGAAGTCAGCAAACAAGTCGCCGGTTCCGGTGTATTTCTCAATCTTTTGAGTTAACTCTGGTGCAATAAAGCCAAGGTAGTTTGTAACTTCATCCCAGGCAGTAGATCCCTGAACAGTTAACTTGCGGAAATCTTCATTGAAGATATCGCGGATAACACGAACAGCTAAGTCTGGCTCTTCATAAAGAGCAGCAGGTGGATGGAAGTTAGCGTTCTGGCTCTTGGCATAGATGTCATCCCATTGCGCCTTAAGACGTGCCACATCATTTGTTAAATCTTCTTCACTGACACCTTCTGCAGCGGTACGAACAATCACACCAGCTTCTTCAGGAATTAAGTTCTTTAAGATTGCTTTCAAACGTGTGCGCTCTTCTTCAGGAAGTCGCTTTGAGATACCTGACATTCCGCCACCTGGAACATAGACAACGTAGCGTCCCGGCAATGAAATTTGGCTTGTTAGGCGTGCACCCTTTTGGCCAATTGGATCCTTAGTAACTTGAACAAGAACAGGCTGGCCTGTCTTTAATACTGTTTCAATCTTTCGTGGTGCTGACTCTGAAATACCTGCAGCATCCCAATTAACTTCACCAGCATAGAGAACAGCGTTACGACCCTTACCAATATCAACGAATGCAGCTTCCATTGAAGGAAGCACGTTTTGTACGCGACCCAAATAAACGTTTCCAACATATGACTGGTTGCTGTTTCGGTTGACGTAGTGCTCAACCATGATGCCATCTTCGATTACTGCGATCTGTGTGCGATCTGCAATCTGGCGAACCAACATCTCACGATCAACATTTTCACGACGGGCTAAGAACTCGCCATCAGTAATGATGGTTCCGCGCTTGCGATATGGCTCGCGGTAATCACTGCGACCACCACGGTCGTTACGGTCATAACGATCATTGCGGTCACGACGGTTGCGGTTGTTGTTACTACGTTCTGCGCGCTCAGCACGTGCTGGGCGTTCACGCTTTTCGCGGACCTTAACAACAGTAATGACACCATCTTCTTCAATGGTCTCCCCTGGTGTTACACCATCACCTGTTGCACGGCGGCGACGGCGACGACGTGTGGAAGTAGAGCCTTCAGTTGATTCCTCATCTGTTGACTCTTCACTTGAATTCTCATCATTGTTTTCTGTGTTTGCATCCACAGCACCTGGCTTGCGGCGACCACGGCCACCACGACGTCGACGGCGATTACGGTTGGCGCGCTCTTCAGAATCACCAGAGTCTGACTCTGCCGAAATGGCCGGCTTTTCTGAAACTTCAGGTGCATCCTTTTTAGCAGCAGCCTTCTTGCGCGGCTTTGCATCTGCTACCTCTTTCTTGGCAGCAGGCTTTTCAGGAGCTGCTTGAAAGATTGCAACAGGAATAGCTGCTGCTTTTTTACGGGGGGCTTTCTTTTCTTCCGTTACCTCAGTAACTGGAGCTTCTGTTTTAGCAGAAGCTTTCTTCACCGCACGCTTGCGCGGTGTTTTAGGCTCAATCGCCATGGCACCAAATCCTTTATGTCTGCTTGTGCAGACTGTTTTCTTAAAAAATCCTGTTGGGTTTTCCGTACCGTTCGCGCTGGGCTTGTTTCGCGATTGATCGCGAGCCGCGCTGAACTGGTGCCCTAATTATGGCAGAGCAGGGGCTGTTTGCCTATTTAACCCCGTAATCGAGCGTGAACGTTCTGCAACAAGCCGATTCCGATCAAGGTGGCAAACATCGAGGATCCTCCATAGGAAATAAACGGCAATGGCACACCGGTCATCGGCATCAACCCCAACGTCATTCCTATGTTTTCAAATATCTGGAAGGCAAACCAGGCGATTACCCCCGTGCACACCAAACGTCCAAAAGGGTCGTTGGTTCTGCGAGCAATTGAAAATCCTCGCATCAATAAAATTAGATATAAAATCAAAATTGCACCGCTACCAATAAAACCTAATTGTTCACCAGCTACTGTGAAAATAAAGTCTGTCTGTTGCTCTGGCACAAAGCGACCATTTGTTTGTGGGCCATTAAATAATCCTGTGCCAATTAATCCACCAGATCCCACTGTGATGCGAGCTTGGCGCAATTGATAACCAGCACCTTGGGTGTCAGCGGTTGGATCAACAAATGTTTGCAAGCGATTTACTTGATACTCACTGATAACTCCGGCCTTAACGGCAACAAAGCCACCTAAGACTGCAATCAAAAGAAGTCCTGTGACCCAACGTGCTGGAACTCCTGATACTGCAACAATTGTGACAACTGCTGCAGAGATTATAAGAACTGTGCCCATGTCAGGCTGCAAGATGATGAGTAGAACTGGAATTGCAGCCACGGCAAGTGATTGCAACACATCTCTAGTTGTCGGCCCATCACTGTCATGGGAGCGCTCAGATAAAATCATGGACATACCAATGATGATTGCGATCTTGGCTAGCTCTGCCGGTTGAATCTGAAAACCACCAGGCAATGCAATCCATGCCTTTGCACCATTGATCTCTGCGCCAAGGCCTGGAATCAAAACAATTACTAATCCGAGAACGCCAGCACCCCATAAGAATGGTGTGTATGCACGGAGTAAGCGGTAATCAATAACTGTCACTCCATATGCCAAGACCAAACCAATCAAGATATTAATGATGTGGCGCTTGAGGTAGTACTGGCCATCTAAACCGTTGCGGGTATACCAATCCCTAGTTGCTGCCCAAACAAGCAAGGTGCCAATGAACAGAAGTAGCCCAACTACTGCTGTTAATACTGGGTCAAAGCCATGTACTAAGGATTGACGATTGCGTCGATATAAACGCTGGCGAGTATGGATCTGACTCACTTACTCGCCTCCTTAGGTTTAGTAGCAGGAGAAATCTTAGGCAACTGTGTTGGTGGTTTTCCTTCTGGGAACAACGCCGCGCCAGGAACAACTTTATTTCCGGTTACTCCAAAGAGGGTTGAGTAAATCTGTCGCACGCCAACACCAGATGTTGATGCACCAAATCCACCCTGGCCAACCATCATGACAACTGCATACCGAGGGTTCTTGCTAGGTGCATAGGATGCAAACCAGGATGTGTCATCTTTGAGTGAACCATTTGGATTTCGACCAAAAACCTGACCAGTTCCTGTTTTACCACTGACTTCAATTGGAAAACCTGCAAAGACTCCAGCACCTGTTCCGCTAACAACTACTTCTCGCAGCGACTTTTGCAAGAACTTAATTGTTGATGGTGCAGCAGAAAGTGTTCCTAGTTTATTGGGGGTGAATGTCTGAATAACCGTTCCATCAGTCTTAACAATTGCCTTTGCAATCTTTGCTTGCCAGATGGTTCCGCCATTACCGATTGCTGCATACATCTGGGTCAACTTAAGCGGTGTTACAACGGTGTCACCTTGACCAATAGAGAAGTTAACGGCGTCTCCTGCGCGAACCTTGTCACCATCGACGCAGTTCTCAGCAGCTAACTGCAATAAGAATGGAGTCTGCTGAGCCTTAGTTGCACGCTCTTTGTAGTTGCAATAGAAATCTTTGTTTTGCTCATACCAACTCTTTTTATAGGTGCGATCTGCAAG
>DAIMGQ010000076.1:2142-4037 GCA_036723815.1 Candidatus Planktophila sp. | reverse complement strand
GGGGGAGTCTTGGTGATTGAACATACAGAGGATCAAGGCGCAGCGATTGCTGCTGCACTTGGTGTAGATTTTCTAGAAATAGCCCTGCATGATGACCTAGTAGGTCGACCACGTTGGACAAGTGCGGTGAGGAGGTAGCCATGGCAAAAGATATTGATCTTAAAAAGGGTGAACTCACTCGCCACGTTAATAAGGCTGCCAAAGCGATTGCAGATGGATACATCATCGTTATTCCAATGGAAAATAGTTATGCCTTTGCCTGCGATGCCTTTAGAGCAGACACAGTGCGACAGATGCACGTACTTCGTGGAGATCCATTATTTACAGCCGCCCAAGTAATTGTTGGCAGCGTTAAAACAACTGAAGGAATCATTCGCGAAGTAACTCCTGAAATAAAAGGTTTGATGAAAAAGTTTTGGCCTGGGATGCTCTCGCTTAACTTGCGACCACAATTGGGACTTAGCTGGGACCTTGGAGATAACAATCAATTAGATCGTGTCAGTGTTCGTATTCCACGAGCAAAGTTTGCAAAGGCACTTGCCGCACAGACTGGTCCATTGGCAATTGCAAGTGCTTCTCGCAAGGGAATGGCACCTGCAAAATCTCTCGGTGATATCTTTGTTTTGGACTCTGATGTGGCACTCAAGTTTGACAATGGAAATCTTCGGAAAGGCCCGATATCAACGGTGGTCGAGGCTGATGAAACAGGAGTTCGGGTGTTGCGCGTGGGAGCCATCTCACTAGCCGAAATCAAAGCGATCGTCCCTGGGGCTACAGGCGAGTAAGGCCATCGCCCTATAGGGTTTGAACATGTCCGAAACTTTCTATGGCCCAGATTTCAACTTATTAACCCAGCAGGACCCTGACATTGCTGCAGTTCTTTTGTCTGAACTCAAGCGTCAACAGACCAACCTGCAGTTGATTGCATCTGAAAATTTCACATCACGCGCAGTCTTAGCCGCACTTGGATCAACTCTTTCCAATAAGTATGCAGAGGGTTATCCGGGAAAGCGTTACTACGGTGGGTGCGAAGAGGTTGATAAGGCCGAGTACCTTGCAATTGATCGCGCAAAGAGTTTGTTCGGTGCAGAACATGCCAACGTTCAGCCTCACTCAGGTGCTTCTGCAAACATTGCGATTTATCAAGCATTTACTAAGCCGGGGGACACCGTGCTTGCAATGTCTTTGGCACATGGTGGTCACTTAACTCATGGATCTCCCGTTAACTTTTCCGGTAAGTGGTTTAACGTCGAGTCATATGGTGTTCGCCAAGATAACGAGCTGATCGATTACGACCAGTTACGCGATCAAGCAATTGCAACAAAGCCAAAGATGATTTGTTCTGGCGCAACGGCCTATCCATCACTTGTTGACTTTGCAAAGATCCGTGAAATTTGCGATGAGGTCGGTGCGATTATGTGGGTCGATGCTGCTCACTTCATTGGGTTGGTTGCCGGTAAGGCAATCCCATCACCTGTGCCATATGCAGATGTTGTTTCCTTTACTACACATAAAGTTTTGCGTGGACCACGTGGTGGCATGATTTTGGCTAAAGCAGAACATGCCGCGGCAATTGATAAGGCGGTCTTTCCAGGAATGCAGGGCGGACCAATCATGTCTGCAGTTGCCGGTAAGGCTATTGCGCTTGCCGAGTGTGCAACACCTGCCTATCAAAAGTATGCAAAAGATGTAATTGTTAACGCAAAGGCACTTGCTGCAGCCCTTGAAGCAGAAGGCATGCGCGCAGTATCTGGTGGCACCGAGACTCACTTGGCACTGATGGATATTCGCAGCACTGGTGTTACCGGCAAGGTGGCAGATGAGCGTTGCGGAGCTGCAGGAATTGTTATGAACAAGAACTCAATTCCTTACGATCCAGAAAAGCCTGGCATCAC
>DAIMGQ010000076.1:0-2042 GCA_036723815.1 Candidatus Planktophila sp. | reverse complement strand
GAATTGTTATGAACAAGAACTCAATTCCTTACGATCCAGAAAAGCCTGGCATCACAAGCGGCATTCGCGTTGGTTCACCTGCAACAACGACCCAGGGAATGGGTGTTGATGAGATGAAGCAGATCGCAACTTTGATTTCACGTGCGATCAAAACTGATGATCCATCAGCACATGCGGATATTAAGACTGAAGTTCATGCGTTAACAGCACGTTTTCCTATCTACCAGGCATAACATTTAGTAATGCGCGAGTATTTAGTAACCCTGCTGATATCGGCTGCATTGTGTTATCTAATTACTCCGGTTGTTCGCTCACAAGCAATTCGCTTTGGCGCAGTTGCTGGCATTCGAGAGCGTGATATTCACAGCACACCAACTGCGCGTTGGGGCGGGGTTGCGATGTGGGCAGCAATGGCTCTTACCTTCCTGATCGTGAGCAATCTGCCTCTTGTTGGAAAATCTATTGGTCATGAAGCCCAAGGAATATTTTTAGCAGCAACGTCAATTGTTTTACTCGGAATGGCAGATGATCGCTTCGAACTAGATGCACTTACAAAACTTGCTGGACAAGTTTTCACAGCAGGCATTTTGTTGCTCTATGGAATTCAAATTTTGTGGCTTCCAATAAACGGTGTGATTACCTTGCCACCAAGTATCGGACAGCTGTTGACAGTGCTTATTGTCCTAGTTGTAATCAACGCCGTTAACTTCATTGATGGAATGGATGGGCTTGCAGCAGGCGTTGTTGCGATTTCAGGTATTGCCTTTTTCGCATTTGCCTACCTATTGGCAGTTGATTACGGCTTTAGTCGCGCAGGTGCGCCATCGCTCATAACAGCCGTTTTAATAGGCATTTGCATTGGTTTCTTACCCCATAACTTGAGCCCAGCAAAGATATTCATGGGCGATAGTGGCTCGATGCTGCTTGGTCTATTGCTATCTGTCTCTGCAATTACTTTAACGGGCCAAGTTGATCCCAATGCAATCTCTGCAGAAAAACTTGGGCCAACGCTTTTGCCGCTTTTGCTTCCATTTGCAGTCCTTGCAATTCCATTTTTAGATTTAGTACTTGCGGTCAGCCGTCGCATCAAAGCGGGCAAGTCTCCTTTTGCACCAGATAACTTGCACTTACATCATCGTTTGCTAAGTGCAGGTAACTCAACTGGCCAGACGGTGTTAATTGTGTATTCATGGACGGCAACAATTGCATTTCCTGTGACGGTTTTGGCTTTTGCACCATGGTGGATTGCAGTCTTGACTGCACTGTTCTTTGCCTTACTAAGTGCAGTTGTGATGAAGTATAGAAAAAAGGTGCTGGCATGAGTCAGCCAAGTAATGAGTCGCAATTGTTACGAGGGGCTTTTGTTCCAACGCTCATCGTCAGTATTGTTGCAATCGCTGTATCTGCAGTTGTTCAGGGTAAGAGTGGTTTTTGGGGCGCGTTGCTTGCACAGTTTGTAGTCATAATCTTTTTTGTCATTCACATCGCTGTCTCACGTATGACTCGTAATCTGGATCCCATTTCAACAATGGCGATGGCGCTGTTTTCATACTTTGCCAAGCTCTTTGCGTTGGGGATTTTGTTATGGGCTATCGCCAAATACACAGATCGGGCCACCATTAACCGAATCGCCTTTGGAGTCACCGCGGTCGCACTTACGATTGCCTGGCTATGGGGCGAGATTGCCAGTTACATGAAACTGCGCCTACATTTACCCCTGCCCGTAACCAAGAAGCCTGAAGAGGATTAGAAGGAGTCACCATGGCAAATCGCGATGAGAATGCAATGTGGTCCATCTTTGGTTACCTCCTATCTGGCCTGATTTTCTGGGGCGGCATTGGCTATGGGTTGGACAAGTGGCTAGACAAGGGGATTTTCACCCTGATCGGCCTGCTCGTCGGAATCAGTGGGGCCATCTACCTGGTCTGGCTCCGTTTCGGCCGTGAATAGTCCAGAGACCACGCTCAAACTCACAGTTTCTAAACCCATTTCGATTTCTCATAAATAACCCCTCTGCCTTAGGGTTGGCCCGTCTTCCCGTT
>DAIMGQ010000075.1:0-4041 GCA_036723815.1 Candidatus Planktophila sp. | reverse complement strand
CGAACGCCATCATTGGCGATAGTTGCAAAGACGCTGGTTGCTTGCATCGCAGTCAGTGAGTAGCCCTGTCCGAAAGCGACAGTTGGCGCGGTTGTTCCCGACCAATCAGAGACTTTCCTAAGAATTCCTCGAGACTCACCAGGTAGGCCGGAACCAGTTTTTGTACCGATTCCAAATTTTGTTAAATAATCGTAGAGCTGGTCATTTGAAAGCATTTCACCGATTTTGATTGAGCCTGTATTACTTGAAACTGCCAAAACTCCAGCTGTTGTTAAGCGTTGAGTTGGATGTGGCTCATGATCATGGAAAACTTTTGTAGATCGCTTTAATGCATAAGGAATAGTTAGAACTGTTTCTGGAGTAACTTTCTTTTCCTCTAATGCTGCAGCAAGTGTCATTACCTTGCCGGTTGAACCAGGTTCGTAAACATCTTGAACTGACGGATTGCGCATTGCTACCAATGAAACCTTTGAGGTGTTGTTTGGATCAAAGGTAGGTGCTGTGGCATGAGCCAAAACTTGGCCGGTCTTTGGATCCATAACAATTACTGTGCCACTTAGCGCCCGAGTAGATTTGACTACATCTGCAATTGCCTTAGATGCCACCCACTGAATATCTCGGTCAACTGTTAGGCGAATTGATGTTCCAGCTTGTGCCGGAATGATTTCAGATTGTGAGCCAGGAATCTCAGCCTTATAACCATTGGCATATGAGTACTTACCTTGCTTGCCAGAGATCGTTGAGTTCATGCTTGATTCAAGGCCAGTTGCACCGACTCCATCATGATTAACAAAGCCAATAAGTGATGCAATGAGTGAACCAGATGGATACTCGCGGATGTAACTGCGCTCAGGGAGGAAGCCAATGATGCGCTCTGGACTCATCCCAGGTAACTTAGAGTTGTACTGATCAATAGCACTTGTGAGCTTTAACCAAGTGGCTGGCTTTGCATTCTGGGCAACCATGCTCCATTTACGCGTACCTGTCAGCGCTGTTTGCACATCAGAAACGCTCATATCGAGAATTGGTGCAACAAAAGCGGCAACTTTGGCTGGATTTAGGATCTGGGTCTGATCCACAACAATGCTTGTTGCTGCCACGCTGCGTGCAAATGGCACACCATTTATATCGGTGATGTCACCACGTGGGGCTTGAAGCGTCTTGACCTTTTCCATCTCATTCACAGCGCGTTCACGATAATTGTTCGCTTGTAACGCCTGAACCTGGACTAGACGTAGTCCAAACAAAAACATGATCACAGCCATCATAAAAATAAGGGCTCTGATTCTGTTATGCGTTAAGGAAAAGTTACCCATTTTTTACCGGCGTCTCTATAACAGGCTTGTCGAGAGACAAGAAGGTTGGATTCTCTGAAGGTTTCATGCCAAGTTCGGTAGCAGCTCTCGCAAGTGCATCTGGGGAAGATAACTTGTCCATCTGTCGTGCGATTGCTTCGCGCTCATCACTTACTAGCTTGGCCTCAAGCTTCAAGCTAGTAAGTTCAAATGCATCTTGTGCCAGCAAGGTATTGATCAGGAGAAGGAACATGAGACCAATAACGCCAACAACAGTTACAAATGTTGCGAAGAACTTTCGATCTGCCTGCTTTCCGCTTGATACATCTGGCACAAGCTTGAGAACAACTTGTGATGACTTTTCAGCGAAAATTTCTTTTGAGCGAGTAATCGCAGGAGCAAAGGCGGTCATTGCCATTACGCAGCCACCCTTTCAATCGCGCGAAGACGAACAGATTGAGCACGTGAGTTCTCAGCAAGTTCAGCATCTGTTGGTGTTTCACTGCCGCGGGTAATCATTGAAAACTTGGCCGCATACTCTGGAAGATCGAAAGGCAGATTGCGAGGAGTACCAGAAGTTGTGGAGGCAACAAATAGCTGCTTCACAATGCGGTCTTCTAGGGACTGAAATGACATAACAACTAATCGAGCGCCAACATTTAGAAGTTCTAGGGCTGCAGGTAATGCGCGAGTTATCGTGCCCAATTCATCATTTGTTTCAATGCGAAGTGCCTGGAACGTGCGCTTTGCAGGATTGCCACCAGTACGACGAGTTGCTGCCGGAATAGCCTCTTTAACCATCTCTGCTAGCTGAATTGTTGAATTCATTGGGGCAATTGCTCGTTGTTTCACAATTGACTCAACGATGCGAGTTGCAAACTTCTCTTCACCATATGTGCGAAGGATTCGAACCAATTGGCCTGGCTCGTAAGTATTGATGATCTCCCCCGCAGTTAGTGATTGCGTGCGATCCATACGCATATCAAGGGGTGCATCCTGTGAATAAGAAAATCCGCGCTCTTGTTGATCAAGTTGCATAGAAGAAACACCTAGATCAAACAAAGCGCCATCGATGTGCTTATATCCAAATCCTGCGACAACATTTGCAATGCCATCAAAAGTTGAATGTGCTGTCTTTAAGCGATCAGCAAATGGTGCAAGGCGGGTTGTTGCCTTTGCAATTGCATCAAGGTCGCGATCAATACCAATAACTGTCAAGTGTGGGAACTTTTGGAGCAAAGCTTCTGTGTGACCACCAAGGCCCAAGGTTGCATCAACAACTACAGGGTTAGTAGATGCGGCTATGGCCGGGGACAAAAGATCGACGCAACGATCACGCATTACAGATACATGCTCTGTCGTACTGGTCATCTCTTCCCCCTTTCAGCTATAGATAGAACTAACTTTTTAACTCTCACCTCTGGTCACTGCCGGCCGACGGATCTTGGTTTAGCAACGGCACCGGGGAAGGGGTGTCGCTGCGTTCGAAGGGTCGGCAGTGGCCACAAATGAGAGTTAGAACAAACCTGGAAAGACCTCCTCTGAAACATCAGCGAAGCTCTTTTCACGATCTGCTAAATATTCATTCCAAGAAGTTGCGTCCCAAATTTCAACGCGAGTGTTTGCACCAATAACAACGCACTCTTTTTCTAAACCTGCATATGTGCGAAGTGATTGAGGAATTGTTACGCGACCTTGGCGATCAGGAATTTCATCGTGTGCGCCAGCAAACATCACACGGCTGTAATCACGTGCTGATTTTGCAGTGACTGGCGCTTGTTTTAGCGTCTCTGTAATTACTGAAAATTCATTCGATGGAAAAACATAGAGACAACGTTCTTGTCCTTTAGTAATAACTAAACCTGCAGCTAACTCTTCGCGGAATTTTGCGGGAAGGATCAAGCGACCTTTGTCATCAAGACGTGGCTCGTGGGTGCCTAGAAACATTTTCAGCGCCCCCTTCCCCAGGTTCGCTGCGGACTTCCGTGCCCGCTTAATTCCCCACTTTACTCCACTTTTCCCCTTTTTCAACCACCTTTTCCCACTTTTTACCCATTTGCGCCCCACCTCTCCCCACTTTGAGGGCATAAAAAAGCCCCTCACATGGAGGGGCTTGAGCGTGACTTACCTACGAATTAATCCTCTTGACCTCTGTTGTCCCAGCGCTTTTCCATGCGCTCACTAAGTGATGAGCGTGAGCGTGGCTTCTTAGCTGCCTTTTTGCCGATGCCAGGGGTAAAGCTAGAAATCGCGCTGATTACTCCACTAAGTGCAATCAGAAATCCGAGGATTCCAACCGGAGTTACCTTTGAAACTAGGCCACCAAATAATGTGACAAGACCCAATAGAACTAGCCCCGCAGCGATCATGATGCGCTTGCGGTTAGGGGAAGCAGGACCGGCAGAGAGCGCAGAAACAAGGCGTGGATCCTCAGTTAAGAGGGCAGCCTCCATCTCATCAAGTAAGCGCTTTTCGCGATCTGAAAGTTCCATATGCGCACAATAGAACAGATTTCCTAAGCCCGCTACTTCTTTTATCTACTCTTCAGCATCTTCTGCGGAAGGTTTGATCAAACGTGCAGGTCTGACAGAGCCATCGCCAAAACGCTCACGGGCTTTATCCATTGCCCCTTCCGCCTCGCGCCAGCCCTTTTCCCGCTCGCCCAGAATCATCTGAACAGGTGCACCCTCGCTGAGGTTTTCAAGGGAAACACCGACTAACCGAAGGCGTGCTCTTTCAATACGTA
>DAIMGQ010000074.1:0-4150 GCA_036723815.1 Candidatus Planktophila sp. | reverse complement strand
ATGCGCGCAAAGCGTCTAGTAGCTGCAGCAACCGCTGCAGTGCTTGCAGTTGGAATCGTTGCAATCGCAACACCAGCTACAGCAGCAGTAGATATCTGTAAGGCAAAGAATGTTAAAGAAGCAGGCGGATTAGACAACCTAATCAAGCTAGCTAAGAAAGAGGGCAAGCTTGCTCTCATTACAACACCACGCGACTGGGCAAACTACGGCAATGCATTTGATGCATACGAGAAGGCTTTTGGCGTAAAGATCACTGTAGATAATCCAGATGGATCATCACAGTACGAGATCGACACAATGAAGACAGCTCCTAAGTCAAAGCAACCAGATTCAATTGATATTGGACCTCTAGTAGTTGCTCAGTTGACTCCTCCAGGATCAAAGCCTCTTTCATCTCCTTACCAAGTTATTAACTGGAATGACATTCCAAACGCGGCTAAGGATCCATCAGGTCTTTGGTACGGAAACTACGGTGGAAAGCTAGCGATTGTGTACAACACATCTCTTCCATCAGTACCAACAAAGGCAGCAGATTTCGCAAAGCCTGAATACAAGGGCTTTGTAGGTATCACTGGAGACCCAACTTCATCAAACCAGGCGTTCATGTCAGTTTTGGCAGCAAGCATCGGTAACGGTGGAGAAAAGAATCTTTCAGATGTAACTAAGGGTCTTGCTCTATTCAAGTCTGTAAAGGCACAGGCACCACTAGTTAAGGTAAACGGAACAAACCTAGCTACTGGTACCGCAAAGCTTGGCTTCATGTGGGACTTCAACGCACTTGGAATTATTCCTGCAGCTAAGGCAGCCGGACTAGATCTTAAGTTTGTTTACCCATCAGACTTCGTTCTACAAGCACCTCCATACATCAACGCAATCAACGCTAAGTCACCAAACTGCGCAAACGCTCGTTTGTGGCAAGAGTTTGTGTACTCACAGAACAAGGGAAAGACAGCTAAGGAACTAACTGAAGCTGATCTAAAGCTTCCTGGTTCTAAGTTGTTCGCATTGATGCAAGGTGGACAGAACTACTTCCAGCAGTCAGGTGCAGATCCAATCATGTCTGCAGCAATGACAAAGAAGAAGTTGCTTGTTCCATCACTTCTTGACTTCAAGGTTCCTTCAACAGCAAAGGTTGTCGGACCTGCAACTATTGCAGACGTACTAACTGCACGTGAGCAGATCATCTCTTCATGGGCTAGCTTGTAAAAAAGGAATATGACCTCCCAAGTCATAGAGGGAGGCGCGCCTTCAAGGGGACGCGCCTTCCTCGCTTCTTTTTTAAAGAATATTCTTCCAGCGGTTCCGCTTTTACTGATCGTTGGCTTCTTTTTTCTTTTCCCAATTGCACGTCTAATTTACGTATCATTTTTATCTAACGACAATACTTTTACAATTGATAACTTTAAAACGGCCGTTCAAGAGCCATACCGAACAGGATTTCTTAACTCAATAAAAATTGGAGTTTTCTCCGCAGCCATCGCTGCATTTCCTGGTGCGATAGCTGCCTACTTCATTGAAACCCGAGGAAGTTCTAAACTGCGCCGGACTATTGCAGTCATGAGCGGTGTTCTCGCTAACACTGGCGGCGTTCCACTGGCATTTATGTTTTATGCCGCGCTTGGAATTCAGGGCTTCCTTACAAAGTTTTTAAAGTACTTAGGCTGGGATTTGTATTCAGGAACATTCTCACTAGGTTCCTTCCTCGGTTTATTGATTGTGTATCTATATTTCCAATTGCCTTTGATGGTAATTGTGTTTTCACCAGCAATTGTCTCTCTTCGCCGCGAATGGTCTGAAGCTGCACGCAACTTAGGTGCAAGCCAATTTAATTACTGGATTCGAATCGGAATACCCTTACTTTTCCCAAGCTTCATTGCATCCTTCTTATTACTTTTTGCTAGCGGGTTTTCAGCCTATGCAACGGCTAATGCGTTAACTGTTGGAAATCTGCCACTGACACCTTTACAAATTGGTGGATTGTTAGATGGGAATGTTTCGGCAGCACAATTAAACCTTGGAAAAGCATTGGGTGTTGTGATGATTGTGATCTCAGCGTGTGCGGTTATTCCATATCTTGTAATTCAACGTAGGAGTGCCAAATGGCAAAAGCGTTAAGAGTTAAGTTCCAGCCACCGCTGGCAATCACACTTCTGATTCTAGGTTTCTTTGTTTTCGTTCCAATGATCTCAGCTTTTGAATACTCGATTCGCACACCGCTAACTGGTGGATATGGATGGACTCATTACATTTGGGCCGTTACAGAAGAGGACTTCTTCCACTACATCCTTAGATCTATGTGGCTAGCCGGGGTAACGGTTTTAATCACCTTATTTGTGTTAGTACCAACCCTTACCTGGCTCCATTTATCTGGCTCAAAGGTGCGCGGTGTAATCGATGGGCTCTCACTGCTACCACTGGTCATTCCAGTAGTTGCTTTTGCAGTTGGTGCACAAATTTCGTTTCCCGAGTTTGTTCAAAACACTGTTTTAGAACTTCCATTTCTCTATTTTGTTTTGGCGCTCCCATACGCCTATCGATCTCTTGATATCGGACTGAACTCAATTCCTTTAAAAACAATTACAGAGGCAGCCCGTAGCGCTGGTGCAAACTGGTGGAGGACAATTATAGCTGTGATTGTTCCAGTGATCAGAGGCTCGGTCATGGCAACAATTGCATTGACATTTGCCCTCTCACTTGGTGAATACACATTGACTGTCCTACTTCACTGGGACACGTTCCCAACCTGGGTCACATATGTTGCACAAGACAACATTCTTGGGGCAATCGCAATTTCAATGATGTCTTTGATAATTCCATTCCTAATTTTGACAATTATCACGCTATTTGTTCCAGAACGTTCTACGCAAGGGAGAAAGTAATGTCTAGTAAAAGTCTGACCTTAAGAAACATTTCAAAGCGATTTGGAAATGTTAATGCGCTAGACAACTTCAACCTTGAGGTGGGAGTGGGCGAACTGGTTGCACTCCTCGGGCCATCAGGATGCGGTAAGACAACAGCTCTTCGAGTTGTAGCAGGCCTGGAACATCAAGATAGTGGCACGGTCTTGGTTGCAGATCAGAATATTTCAGATGTACCCGCACATAAGCGAAATATGGGAATGGTTTTTCAGGCCTACTCACTGTTTCCAAACCTGACTGTTGAGGAAAACGTCGCTTTTGGTTTGCAGATGAGAAAAGTCAACAAGCACGTGCGACTAAAGAAAGCACACGAATTATTGGATTTAGTTGGTTTAGATTCACAGAGCAAGCGATTTACTCATCAGCTCTCAGGTGGCCAACAACAGCGTGTGGCACTGGCTAGAGCCCTTGCCTTTGAGCCTGAAATTCTCTTGCTCGATGAGCCTTTATCAGCACTTGATGCCCAGGTGCGCGTGAACCTACGTGAAGAAATTCGCCGCTTACAACTCTCTTTAGGAACTACAACTTTGTTTGTCACACATGATCAAGAAGAGGCAATGGCAATTTCAGATCGTGTGGGCGTCATGAACAACGGTGTCCTAGAGCAGATCGACACACCTGATGCTCTCTATAACAAGCCAGCCTCATCATTTGTTGCAAGCTTTGTTGGCACAATGAACAGAATCCCTGCTCACATCACAGATGGCATGGTTGAAATCTTTGGTAGCAAGATTGTTGCTCTTAAGCGCGGCAATGAATCCGGAAAGGTGCATGCCTTGATCCGTCCAGAATCAATCGCTGTTGAAGCCACCACCCAAGGAAATGCAAAGGTACTAACGCGTTCCTTTATGGGCGCTTCATCAAATATTATTTGTCAGACAGCAGATGGAACTATTGTTCAATCACTGATGACAAGTGCTTCAACTGGAGATCTGCATCCAGGATCATCTGTTCAACTGCGAGTCTTAAGTTCTGAGGTCCTCGTCGCTAATGTCTAGTACATCAACAAACAGAATTGTCAGATCTAAAGTTTCACCAAATTCAAATTGGCGAGAGTTACTCCTTGATAAAGGTGAAAATGTTATTGGCGATGAACCACTTAACGCCCAAG
This sequence comes from Candidatus Planktophila sp., assembly GCA_036723815.1. GTDB lineage: Bacteria > Actinomycetota > Actinomycetes > Nanopelagicales > Nanopelagicaceae > Planktophila. The sequence goes on along the minus strand of DAIMGQ010000074.1, from coordinate 121 downwards.
TAGTTGCAGCTTTCATTCACTTAAGTGACATCCATATCTGTGATGCAGCATCTCCTGCGCGCCTTGAGTTTCTAGATCGCATTGCAGATCCTGATAATCCTTTGTCGCAGTTGGTTCCATA
>DAIMGQ010000073.1:0-4151 GCA_036723815.1 Candidatus Planktophila sp. | reverse complement strand
GTAAGTGTTGGTGCTAACTTTTCTAAAACCTTTACTGCGATTCGGGATGCGACTTCACCTGCGGCGTGGCCACCCATACCGTCAGCAACCGCGATTAGTTGGTCAGATACAAAAGCCGAGTCTTCATTTCCTTGGCGAACTAAACCAATAGCCGAACGCGCAGAGGTTTCAAAGAAGTGCGCGCTCATGATGTAAGCCTAACGGTGTAACCTACAAAGATGAAGATCTACGCACACCGCGGATCCTCGGTTGCCCATCCTGAGTTAACGATGGCCGCCTATAAGGCCGCCGTCGATGAAGGCGCTGATGGTTTTGAATGTGATGTGCGTTTAAGTAAAGACAATCAATTGGTTTTGTGGCATGACGCAGACATGCAAAGGATTGCAGGCAACGCAGCGCGTATTGCAGATTCAACCTTTAAGGAAATCAAGTCTCACTATCCCCAAGCAATGATTCTTGATGAACTACTAACTCTTGCTCGAGATAACAAAAAAGAGTTAGCAATTGAAACCAAACACCCAGTGCCATCTGCAAGTGCGGTAGAAAAGAAGGTGATGCAACTGTTGCACCAAGAAAAACCGGTTGCAGATATTCATGTTATGTCATTTTCCTGGTTAGCTTTAGAAAATATAAGAAAGATTGATCCTGAACAAAAAACAGTTGCATTGCTTCATGACACATTTTCTTTTGCGATGAGAAGGTTTACATCAGCACATTCAATCGGCCCAGGAATTACAGCATTTAGACAAAAACCTCATTTGAATCAAGATCCACGCAATCTCTTCGTGTGGACCGTTGATGATGCCGACGATATGCGCTTTTGCGCTGATAACGGTGTTGATGTCTTGATCACAAATACCCCGTCATATGCAAGGTCGGTACTCGGGTACAATTAGCAAGTGAGTACATACGCCTATCTCGGTCCCAAGGGAACATTTACAGAGGCGGCTCTTAAAAAGATCACTTCTTCTAATGATCGCCTTATGCCTTATGCCAACGTAACTGCAGCATTAGATGCTGTCCGTCTTGGTAAAGCCCACTTCGCATTAGTTCCTATTGAAAATTCAGTTGAAGGTGTTGTTGCTCGCACCCTTGATGAGCTTGCAACTGGTGAGCCATTAGCAATCGTTGGCGAAGTTACTTTGCCTGTTTCTTTTGCATTAATGATTAAAGGTGATGAAAAAGAGATTTTGCGAATTGCTACACACCCTCACGCAGAGGCGCAATGCCGCAACTATGTTGCTACCAACTATCCAGATGCAGAGCTAATTTCAACAGCATCAACTGCTGCAGCAGCGGAGGCAATATCACGTGGTGAATTTGATGCAGCAATTGCAGCACCAGTTGCAGCGGCGCACTACGGACTTCGCGTTATTGCAGACAACATTGGCGATAACCCAGGCGCAGTTACTAGATTTATTGTGGTTGCAAAGCCAGGTGCAATTCCAAAGAACACTGGTTGGGATCGCACCTCACTAGCTGTCTTTATCGGTGTTGACCACGCTGGTGCTTTGCTCGATATCTTGACTGAGTTCGCCAAGCGCGAAGTTAACTTAACTTTTATTCAGTCACGTCCGACCGGTTCAGTCCTTGGCCATTACCATTTCATTATTGACGCTGAGGGTCACATTGCAGATGCACCTGTGAAGGAGGCAGTAGAAAGCCTTCGAGCAATCTGCGAAGACATCCGATTCCTTGGCTCATACCCACGAGAAAAGGCAAGTAAATGATCGACATCAAGTACCTGCGTGAAAACCCTGATGCGGTACGCGCATCCCAAAAGGGTCGTGGTGAAGATGTAACGATCGTGGATAAAGTTTTAGCAATTGATGAAATTCGCCGCGCCGCGCTCGATAAATTTGAAACATTACGTGCAGAGCAAAACGTATTGTCTAAATCAGTTGGTGCAGCAAGTGGCGCTGAAAAGACAGCCCTCCTAGAAAATGCAAAAGAGCTTGCAAACAAGGTAAAGGACGCGGATTCAAAGCGCGCAGAGGTTGAAGAACAAGCAAAACAATTGATAATGCAACTATCAAATGTTTTAGATCCAGAAGCTCCTATCGGTGGAGAAGCAGATTTTGTAGTTATTGAACATATTGGCACACCGCGTACATTTGATTTTGAACCAAAGGATCACGTTGAGCTCGGTAAGTTACTGGGCGCAATTGATACAGAACGTGGTGCAAAGGTTGCAGGTTCTCGCTCTTACTACTTAACAGGTGTTGGTGCGATGCTTGAATTCGCACTTGTTAATTACGCAATTGCATCTGCCAACAAAGCAGGCTTCACGCCAGTTATTCCACCTGTACTTGTTAATCCGGCTGCGATGGAAGGCACCGGTTTTCTAGGACAAGCAGCAGAGAATGTTTACCATCTTGAAAAAGATGATGTGTATTTAGTTGGTACATCTGAAGTTCCACTTGCTGCAATGCATATGGATGAAGTTCTACCAGCTGACAAACTTCCTATGCGATATGCCGGATATTCATCATGCTTCCGCCGCGAAGCTGGCACATACGGCAAGGACACTCGTGGAATCATTCGCGTGCATCAATTTGATAAAGTTGAAATGTTTTCCTTCTGCCATCCAGACCAGGCGAAAGAAGAGCACAAACGTTTGTTGCAATGGGAGAAAGATTTCCTTAATGCGATGGAGATTCCATACCGAGTTATCGATGTTGCTTCAGGTGATTTAGGGTCGAGCGCGAACCGTAAGTTTGATATTGAAGCGTGGATTCCTACACAAAATGCATACCGCGAGGTCACAAGTACCTCTAATTGCACTGAGTTTCAGGCCCGCCGCCTAAACATTCGCTTTAAGGATGCAGACGGCACAAAAGCTGTTGCCACATTAAATGGCACATTAGTAGCTATTCCTCGCATGATTGTTGCGATTTTAGAAAACCACCAAAATGCAGATGGATCAGTAAATGTTCCAGCAGCGCTGCAACCTTACTTAGGTGTGACACGATTTGAGCTGGTGTGAACAAACGCCCTAAATTAATTGCCACGGATTTAGATGGAACGATTGTTTCGCATAACGGTGTAATTTCACAGCGCACGATTGATGTATTTACTCGAGCACGCGATCTAGGTGTGCACGTTTTCTTTGTAACAGGACGCCCACCACGTTGGATGGGTGAAATTCGTGAGGCATTTGGTTTCGGAGAAGCTATTTGTTGCAACGGTGCGATGTTGTATGACTTAATGAATGACGCCGTTCTTGAAGAGTGGATGATCTCTGTTGATGAACAATTAGAAGTTGTGCGACGCATGAGAGTTGCAATGCCAGAGATGTCATTTGCTGTTGAATCTAACGATCACTACCACCGCGAAATCGCATACATCCCTAAATGGGATATTGGTTTAGATAATGTTGGTGTAAACAAAATTGAAGATGCAATCAAGCGCCCTGCATTAAAGATTTTGGGAAGGTGCAGTAACCACGAATTCACCTCAGATGAAATGGTTGAAGTTGCCCATCGTGAATTACACGGTCTTGTAACCGTCACACACTCAACATCTAGAGATTCATTAATTGAAATCTCAGCACTTAATGTTTCAAAGGGAACAACTCTTGCAATGATGGCAAAGCGTCTAGGTTTAACAGCCGAGGATTGTGTTTCCTTTGGTGATAACCCAAATGATTTCTCAATGCTTAATTGGACAGCTCGTTCATATGCAATGTCGGATGGGCACCCAGATGCACCAACATTTGCAAAAGGGGTTGCAGAACCATGTGAAGCTGATGGTGTTGCAAAGATCATCGAAGAACTCTTGGATCTTCCCGCCTAATACCTGGCCGATTTTTCGCTAGGGCTAAATTCGGGTAATCTCTCCCACGGAGGGCTCGCATAGCGGCCGAGTGCACCGGTCTTGAAAACCGGCAAACGAAAGTTTCGTGGGTTCAAATCCCACGCCCTCCGCCATTTTTTGTGAAGTTGTGGCTGAGTTCATACCGCGTAAGCGCGTATAGACCTAGCCACTTTTTCATGTCCGGAGGAGACTTAGCCCCTAGTAACAATCGGGCTTACACCAGGGGAGTTGTACATGTCAGGTGTCTTTTCACCAACACGCGCCAAGATCAAAGAGCGCACGCTTCGCACAGATAAGTGGTGGTTGCAACCACTTGTAACTTTCGGAGTTCTAAT
>DAIMGQ010000072.1:0-4238 GCA_036723815.1 Candidatus Planktophila sp. | reverse complement strand
CTGCTTACCGTAATTTCCCTCCCATTCTTTATCCAACCCGCATCAGCAAGTTCTCATGCCAAGAGCTTGAAGAACTTAGGCACGAACGAAATTATGTTTGCGCAGAGCATGGCTCCTCATCACCAACAGGCAATAGAAATATCCAAGATGGCACTCAAAAATAGTGCTAGCCCAAAGGTTAAGAATTTGGCAAAGGCGATTATTTCCGCACAGAGTAAAGAAATGGCCCAGCTGAAATATTGGTTGACTGCAACTAACTCGTCAATGACCATGGACCACGACATGGGTATGAGTGGAATGCTCCCTGAGAGCTCAATGACTACCTTGAAAAAACTCAAAGGTGGCAAATTCGACAGGGCGTTTCTTCAATCGATGATTGCTCATCATGAAGGCGCTTTAGAGATGGTTTCTATGCTCGACGGTACAAAGAATGGTGAAGCCAAGAAGATTGCGGTTGATATTCGGTCTGGACAATCAGCTGAAATCACTCTCATGAAGAAATTATTGGCTAAGAGTAAGTAAGGTCATAGGTCAATTTATGAAAAGAGTCCTTGCCTTACTGCTCGTTGCAGTTTTCATGGCGCAGTCGATACAGGCACAGGCTGCGCCAACTGTGGCATCTGTGCAGCGCGAGATTGATCGACTGCGGACTCTGGCTGCAGAAAAATATGAAGCCGCGAATGAAGCAACCTTGAAAATTAAAGCACTTCAAAAAGAGACAGGGGTGCTGCAACAGCGCGAGGAAGTAATTCAAAAAGAGCTGAGCGTAGTAAGTAAAGTTCTAGCAAAAATTGCGATTTCCAAATATCAAGGAAGTGGTTTTGGTAATTCCTTTGAATTGCTTTTTTCCTCCGATCCAACGAAATATCTGACGGATTTATCTGTACTAGATAGTGTCAGTCGAGGATATTCGAAACAGTTACGTGAGTACGCAGCTACCAAACAAAGAGTTCAAGCCACACAGTTAGTTTTGGGCGATCGTACTGCGCTACTACTTGTGGAACAAAAACGACTCAATCAACAAGTAACCCAAGCGAAGAGTGCCTTAGCAAAGGCAGAAAAACTTCTTAATTCACTTGCAAAGGCTGATAGAGAGCGTCTTCTTCGAGAGGAAACAGATCGAGAGAATAAGATTCTGATTGCTTCGAAAGGATATGCCGCTTCTTACAAAGGTGACAACACACGTGGATCCATCGCCCTTAAGTTCGCACTTCAACAGATAGGTGATGTTTATGTGTGGGCAGCCGCGGGCCCAACAAGGTGGGATTGTTCAGGACTCACAATGCGAGCATTTCAGGCGGCAGGAGTTTCGCTACCACATTCATCACGCATTCAAATTAAATATGGGAAGCCCATTTCTTACTCATCATTAAAGCCTGGGGATTTACTTTTCTTTGGTAAACCAATTAGCCATGTTTCGATCTATATGGGTGGTGGAAAAATGGTTCAAGCACCGCGGCCTGGGAAGAAGGTTGAAGTAGTTCCACTGACAAAGATGTTTGGAAGAAAACCATTCGTGGGGGCTACTAGGTTATGAAGCTATTACGTGTGAAGAAGTTACATTCAGTCCTCCTATCATTTACTATCCTAACTACAATCTCGCCTAATGCATTTGGCGCTAATCACAAACCAACGCTTGCACAGATAGAAGCAGCCAAAAAACTTGAACTGCAGAAAAAACAAAATGCTGCAAATGCTGCTAAAAAACTTGTAGCTGCACAAGGAAGCCTTAGAAAACTTGCAGCGCTTGCTGCGGAGGTAAACAAAAGGTACCTCTCTGCCAAGAATGAATTAGCAGTAGCTGTGAAAGAATTAAATTCAGCGACGAAAGCTGTTCAAGCTGCCGAGGCTGAGGTCTCAGCAACTCACCGAAATATTGGAAAGTTAGCTGTCGCTGCATATATGACGGGAGGAAATATGGGAAATATTGAAACATTTCTTAGTGCAAACGGTCCACAAGATGTAATCGACACTATTTCCATTCTCGAAAATTTGGGCTCTAAGAACAAAGTTGCTCTCGAACAATTCAAGGCTGCAGAGATCATCGCGAAAGAGGCTAGAAAAGTTGCTGAAGCCGCTAAAGAGCTCCAATTGCGAGCAACTGAGAAGGTTGCGATAGCAAAGCAAGAAGCAGATTCTGTCCGTGATGCTCAACAAAAGGAAGTGGACAAGCTTCAGGCCGTACAGGACAAGCTACAAAAGGAGTTAGCCTCGGCTAAAAAAGTAAGGCTAACACTCGAACAAAAACGCCAACTCGCCATCCTTGAAGAAACAAGATCTAATGAAGCTACCAAAGCTCCAAACCAGGCTAAAGTTTGGAAGGGCGGTGGCCCAAACGGTGCGTCATCTTCGAGAACAACTGTTGAGCAACGTCTGAAGGCGGTTGAATTTGCGAAGCGACAAGTTTTGGCAAAGAAACCATATGTGTGGGGTAGCGAAGGTCCTAATTCTTTTGATTGCTCAGGTTTAGTTTATGCAGCGTACAAGTACGCAGGGCTTGGCTGGCCTAATTGGGATCGACTCAACTCAGGACTCTATTACACCTATACAAAACAAGTTCCAATCGCTGAAATGCAACCGGGCGACTTAATTTTTTACTCTTATAAAGGCACCCAGAGCACAATTCATCACATGAGTATTTATGCTGGGAATGGAATGATGTGGGAAGCAAGGTCTACTGCAACAGGCCTGAAGTATTCAAATATTTATAGTGTTCAAGGAATGATGCCATTTGCTGGCCGAGTTTAGAAGAAAATCATCAAACAGAGAATGGATTAATGTGAATACGCAAAATATTAAAAGTTTTAGGTTCAGATTTTCTTGCTTTGCAATTGTTGCACTGATGACAGTAAACAACGGCGCTATCGCTCAGACACTTGATTCCGTCTCACATATTCATCATGTGAAAGTTGTGGGCAACAAAGTTCTGGTAATGACTCACGAAGGTCTCTATGAGCTCGTTGGCAAAAATAAAATGAAGTTAGTTGGGCAAGATAAAATTGATGTGATGGGGTTTACATCTTCAGGTAAGAATATATTTGCAAGCGGGCACCCTGCTCAAGGGTCAAAAGCGTTAAATCCTATCGGCCTCGTGAAGTCAACCGATGGCGGATTAAGTTGGAAATCTGTTTCGCTAGTCGGGAAAGTAGATTTCCACTTTCTAGAAGGTGCTGGGACTGATCTTTATGGTGCTGATTCGCAGAGTGGAAACTTGATGTATTCAGCAGATTCTGGAAAGAGTTGGAGCTCGCTAGGAGCAAACAGCTTTACAGATATTGCGGTTTCGCCAGATATGTCAGGTATTGCTGTGGCGATAAAGGGCTCTAAATTGCTCCTCACTAGGAATGCCCTTAAATCCACAAAAGAATTGAAAAGTACTCTCAAATTTACACAGGTCGAATGGCGCGATTCTGGCCTTTACGCTTTAAGTGGCACTTCTCTTTACATGTCATCGGACCTTGGAAACAGCTGGAATAAGCTCAATATATTTAAAGGAGCTACTGGAATTCTTAGCGCCAGTGACCAGTTGATCTTGGTGACCGTGGGCTCAGATATCTATACATCAAAAAATATGGGTAAGTTTTTTAGGAAAATTTCCTAAAATAAGCAATTTCCTTTTTCTGTTTCGTGCATTCAATAGCAGATGGCGATCAGACTAGGTTTTGTAATCAAAGGAGAAATACATGGCAGGAAAGACTGTTGGAATAAAAGGAATGACATGTGGCCACTGTGAAGGCCGTGTAAGCAAGGAGATTATGGCAATTCCGGGTGTAATCAAAGTCGTTGCCAGCGCCGAAAATGGGAATGCCATTATCAGCGCTGACTCAGAAATACCACAGGACTCAATCGAGCGAGCAGTGCAAGCGGCAGGATATTCCATAGTTCCTTAAGTCTGACAGAAAACTCTCAGAAACTGCGAGTATGGTTGCAATATCAAAGGGGTTAGAGATGCAGATAAATATTGATAAGAAGACTGGTTCGCTCGTTGCAATCATCGTTGTTCTGCTTGGAATAATTCTAGGATTTTCAATAAGCAGGAATAGCGACGAAGGATTCTTTGGGATGCGTGGAAACGATTCCATGGGTATGCGTCACAACTCAGGAACTGCCACATATACAGGTGCCGATGTGATGTTCTTGCAGATGATGGTTCCTCATCACCAGCAAGCGATTGATATTTCAAACATTGCTCTTAAAACATCAAAAGATTCAGAACTCCTTGCACTTGCAAACACAAT
>DAIMGQ010000071.1:0-4268 GCA_036723815.1 Candidatus Planktophila sp. | reverse complement strand
ATTCAAGGATAACTTGCGTTAGTACTTCTGGTGCTTTTTTGTGACTTTGCCAAAATGACTCTTGACTGACTTCTAATGATCTTCCTAATACATTTTCGTGCAGTACTGCAGGGCCTTCAGTCAATCTGGCTTTTTCTTCGCCACGTGTTGGCGCTAGAGCAATAGAGCGTTCACCGGTATTTGAGGCACTAATTTCAACTCGTACATCACCCTTAAGGTCACGGCTTGCAATTTCACTAAAGTCCATACCTTCAACACAAATTATGCAATCTGTAACAGGAGCAATCGCGTGAGACCTTGATTTATAGAATCCCAGTTTTCCATTACGGTCAGTAGTTGCAATAGCCCGTGTCCGCCAATGGGTGCTCTCCCCAACTTCTTCGACCTCTACCCGCATCTCTATCTTTGCAATACGCGAGAATTGCTCGGCAATTACATCAGACTTTAGTGTTCGTTGATGTTCAACTGAAATATGCTGAAAATCGCATCCGCCGCAACCATTTCGATTGGCAAATGAACATGGGGCATTAACTCGAAACTCAGATGGCGCTTCTACGGAGACTACATCGGCACGATTAAATGATGATCCGGTGCTGGTAATTTGAATTGTGCAGTTTTCACCTGGAATCGCATGCCGAACGAAGATCACGGCCCCGTCATGGCGCGCAATAAAATGTCCCCCGTGTGCCACCTTTTCGATGGTGACCTGCACGAGATCGCCGGTTTTTAGGGTTGAACTCTTGTTCGATGCCATGGATGTAAGCCTATGGGTGTAAGTTACCTCCTGTGCACGTAGTCATCATGGGTTGCGGTCGAGTTGGTTCATCACTGGCGACCGAACTCGAAGCAGCCGGCCATACTGTCGCAGTCATCGACCAGGCTCGTGAAGCATTCCGCCGTCTAGGCCCTAATTTCAAAGGACGCACAGTCACTGGAGTTGGCTTTGACCGCGAAGTTCTACTTGAAGCAGGTATTCAAGATGCAGATGCATTTGCAGCTGTAAGTAATGGTGATAACTCAAATATTCTCGCAGCTCGCGTGGCCCGCGAAACATATGGTGTTCAAAATGTTGTTGCTCGTATTTATGATCCAGGCCGTGCAGAAATTTACCAGCGTTTAGGTATTCCAACCGTTGCAACAGTTTTATGGGCAACAGATCAGATTTTGAGACGTCTTTCTCCAGAGGGTTCTAAATCTGAATGGCGCGATGCGACTGGAATGGTTCAGTTGTGTGAAGTGCACCCACACAATGATTGGTACGGTCGTCCAATTCTTCTCATTGATGCCCTCACACCCGCACGCGTTGCATTCATTACGCGCTTAGGTGAAGGCTTGATCCCTGACGAACACACTGTTTTGCAACAGGGCGATCTAATCCATGTGATGGTCTCAGATGCTGATGTTGAACGTACTGAAGAAATTCTTGCAAGTAGCCCAGAAGGTGAACGTCAATGAGAATTGCAATAGCAGGAGCCGGAAATGTTGGACGAGCTATTGCTCGCGAACTCTTGGACAATGGACATCAAGTTCTCTTGATTGACAAAGATCCGAAGGCTTTGAAGTTAGAGAGCGTCCCAGATGCTGAATGGCTCATGGCTGATGCATGTGAGATTACATCCCTTGATAACGCCCACCTCAATAACTGCCAGGTACTAGTTGCAGCAACTGGGGATGACAAAGCAAACCTTGTGACCTCCCTTCTTGGAAAGACTGAGTACGGCGTCCCACGCGTAGTTGCCAGAATTAATCACCCAAAGAATGAATGGTTGTTTGATTCTTCATGGGGAGTAGATGTTGCTGTTTCCACGCCTCGTATCATTTCAGCTCTGGTTGAAGAGGCAGTAAGTGTTGGTGACGTTGTTCGCTTATTCTCATTTAGAAAAGGTCAAGCAAACCTCGTAGAACTCACCTTGCCGGATGGTTCTGCATGTATTGGAAAGACTGTTGAAGAGATTGAACTACCTGAAAATGCAGCAATCGCAGCCATAGTTAGAGACGGCCGAGTAATTACAGCTAAAGCACATGATGTTTTTGCTGCTGGAGATGAATTGCTCTTTGTGGCATCAGCAGATGCCGAAGCTCAAATTAAAGCCTGCTTTATTTCTTAATCAGCTACCTTTTGTGCAGGCGGTCCAGCCTTAATCACCAACCATGTTGCATACGCCGTAATGAAAAATAACGGATATCCCATAGCAAGATTTACGGTGCCTAACAGATTCACGTTTCCACTCTTGTAGATCGGATACTGAACTGCAATTCGCAGGAAGAACATCGCAACCCAAAGCCAACTTGCCTTGATATACATCTTCTTGCGCGCAGGATTCTTGCGCCAAGTCAGGTTCTCGCCCAAAAGTGGACCTAGAACAAGTCCTAAGATTGGCCACCCAGCAACATTGGCAACTAAATACACCGTTCCATATCCAAGGTTTGTGAGCAGCTTCGGAATATAAAAATCTGATGCGTTTCCGCTGCGATTAGCAAAATAGGCGCAAATCAAAACTCCGATTACCCCAGAAACAGAATGCTGGATCGTATCTTTCATGATCAATCGAATAATGGCTAAGGTGATTGAGAGTGAAAGTGAGGCCCAAATCGCGGTGTTTACCTCTTGTGTAAAGTTAAAAACAATTAAGAAAACAACAGCTGGCACTCCGGAATCGATCAGGCCTTTTTTTCCGCCTAAAGCGTTAACAACTTTGTCGCGATCTTCGTGATGCTGGCTCATGATTTTCCCGTAGATCCAAAACCACCCGTGCCGCGGCCAGAACCCGGCAGATCTTTAACTTCAACGAATTCCGCGCGTTCTACTTTCTGAATTACCAACTGTGCAATGCGATCGCCTTTGTGAAAAGTTATTGCTTCCTTTGGGTCGTGATTAATCATGATGCATTGCAACTCTCCGCGATAGCCAGCATCAACAGTTCCTGGAGCATTGACCATTGTTACGCCATGCTTAATTGCTAATCCTGATCTCGGATGAACCAGCGCCACATAACCATCTGGCAATGCGATAGCGATACCTGTAGGTACTAACGCCCGCTCCCCTGGCTGCAAAGTCACATCAATGCGAGTAACGATGTCTGCGCCAGCATCGCCACCTTTGGCATATACCGGAAGCGGAATCGATGGATCTAAACGTGTAATCAACACCTGCAAATTCGCCATAATTATGGGTTGATCTCGAAAGTTGGATCAACAAATGCCAATAACTCTGGAGTCTTTGCAATGTGCTCTAAGTACTCCTTAGGTGCATTATTCAAGAAGTGATCCATAGGAACAATTATATAAAGTGCTGCAGCTCGAACAGCGATTTCACCGTCTGGTGAGTTAAGGCGACCGATCGCAGATGTGTAAACCTTACGATTTACCTGACCGGTGATTTCTGCGGTGATGTGCAATGTGCTGCCCATAGGCACCGGCTTAATGAAGTCGGTTTCTAACCGGCCAGTTACGGCAGGTGCGCGTAGCAACCACATCAACTTGCCAAGTGCTTCATCAAATGCCAAAGATAAGAGTCCACCATGAGCCAGACCAGGTGCTCCTTGATGGTTTTCAGTAACGGTGAATTCTGCTGAGATTTCTAAACCTTCTCCAGCATAAGCAACAAGATGCAATCCAGTTGGATGTAATTCGCCACAACCAAAACAATGTCCAAAGTGTGAAGGAATTTTTGAACCAGGAACTGGTGCTTGCTCGTGACGCTCCGGTATAGGTGAACCCTCAGGAGCTGTAGTGCTTGGAATCCGAGCCATATGGCAAGGTTACCGCCTTCATATCCGATACGGTAATACCCATGCGTTACCGCGAAGTGATACGTGCACCACTATGGCTATTGGCCGTTATTTACTTCTTCATGCTCTCATTGGTCATTTCGATTTGGTCTGCCCTCGGAGACAATGCAGCCTTAATTGCCTTGCTTTTGGTTACTGGTGCTCTGGTCTGGATGTATTTTGCAACCGCCTTAAATATTGAGGTCAATGAAAAAGAACTTCGAGTTGGCAAGGCACATATCGCTCTCGGATTTATTGGCGATTGCATAAATCTAGATAATGAAGGAATCAAACGGGTTAGAACTCGAGATGCAGATCCCCAAGCATTCCTAGCAATTAGATTTTGGGCCCCTAAAGGTATTCAAATCGCGATAAATGACAATCGCGATTCAACGCCATACTGGTTAATTAGTAGTAACGCCGGTGCTGCATTGATAAAAGCTATAAAAAACTAAAGAGCTAATTGCACTCTTTACAAACAGCTTTAGCGCCTTCGCC
>DAIMGQ010000070.1:0-4367 GCA_036723815.1 Candidatus Planktophila sp. | reverse complement strand
ATAAAAAACTAAAGAGCTAATTGCACTCTTTACAAACAGCTTTAGCGCCTTCGCCTTTAGCAAGCTGGGTGATGTGATGAACCAAGAAGCATCGTGAGCATGTGAACTCATCAACTTGCTTTGGCACAACTCGAACCGCTAACTCTTCACCTGACAGATCTGCACCAGGTAACTCAAGATTTTCTGCAGCTTCTGCTTCATCTACATCGATCTGACCGGATTGAGCATCAACACGCTTAGCCTTGAGTTCTTCTAGAGACTCCTCATGAAGTTCCTCATCAGTTTTTCTGGGTGTGTCGTAATCTGTTGCCATTGCTCTCACCGCCCTTCAATAATCCTTCGCAAATGCTTTCGGGCGCATCATGGCGCATTTGGCTGGGTTATGTCGGATATGCGGGGCGGCGTGTCGGTGTTATTCCCCACTCGTGTGGGAATTCTCGATCCTTTGAGCCAACCCCCCATTAACTCGGGCGTGAATCGATGTTCCTTCAGGTAAATACTGCTCAGAAAAGATTTCTCCACTTTCATGGATCGCGTGGACTAGATCTCCTCGATCATATGGAATTACCACATTGATCTCTACCGAGGGCTTTGGCAACGAACTTTCAATTGCATGCAATAAGCCTTCGATTCCAAAACCGGTACGAACTGAAAAGGCGTAACTATTTGGCTCTTTTCGCAAAATTTCCAAAATCACTTCAGGGTCGGCAATATCAACCTTATTTATGGCAATAATTTCGGGAATATCTTTTCCGCCGATTTCATCAATGACTAATCTGACAGCTCGGATTTGTTCAAATGGATCAGGATGAGATCCATCAACAACGTGCACGATTAGATCTGATTCAGAAACCTCTTCTAGGGTTGATTTGAATGCATCGATCAATTGATGTGGCAGGTGTCGAACAAAGCCGACAGTGTCACTTAATGTATAGACACGACCATCTGCGGTTTCAGACTTGCGCACGGTGGGATCTAGTGTTGCAAACAGGGCGTTTTCTACAAGAACGCCAGCATTTGTTAATTTGTTGAGCAACGATGATTTGCCAGCATTTGTGTAACCAGCAATAGCAACAGATGGGATATTGAAACGACGACGCTCTTGTCGCTTGGTATCTCTGGAAACCTTCATTTCGGCGATCTCGCGTCGAAGTTTTGCCATCTTGTCTCTGATGCGACGTCTATCTGTTTCAATCTTTGTTTCACCCGGTCCGCGACCACCAATACCTGCGCCACCGGCTGCGCGACCACCTACCTGGCGAGACAGTGAATCTCCCCAACCGCGAAGACGCGGCAATAGATAAGCAATCTGTGCTAACTCAACCTGAGCCTTACCCTCTTTGCTTTTTGCATGCTGGGCAAAGATATCCAAAATTAATGCGGTGCGATCGACAACTTTGACCTTCAACTTATCTTCTAGTTGTCGCAGCTGCGAAGGTGAAAGTTCTCCGTCACAAACAACCGTGTCAGCTCCTGTAGACATAACAACTTGCTTTAGCTCGATTACCTTTCCTGAACCAATATAAGTCGCAGGGTCTGGTTTATCTCTTCGCTGAATCAAACCCTCTAGAACTTCAGAACCAGCTGTCTCTGCCAATGCTTTGAGCTCTGCAAGTGAATTCTCTGCATCTTTAATTGTGCCTTCAGTCCACACACCAACTAAAACAACTCGTTCTAGTTGTAGTTGGCGATACTCAGCCTCAGAAATATCTTGAAGTTCGGTGGAGAAACCCTTAACGCGACGAAGTGCATGGCGCTCAGAGAGCTCCAATGATTGATCACTGTGTTCATCTTCTTCGCTGGCATCGTATTCAGCAGCAACTCGGGCGCTCTCGCGCAGCAATGACTCGAACTCGTCATCGAAGTCTTTACTCAACCAGAAACCTCGAGATGTCTACATCGCGAACAAGAACTGCAGGCCCAGTTAATGTGGCATTTGAATGTCCATCGATTGAAACTTCTAAGCGGCCACCTGGTGGATTAATAATCCAGGTTGCTGGCAGCTTTGCCTTGGTATGCAAGGTTGCAGCAAGTGCTACTGCACATGTGCCGGTGCCACATGAACGAGTTTCTCCAGAGCCGCGTTCAAAAACTCGCATTGCAATTGTGTTGCCTTCGATTATCTTCACAAATTCAACGTTGACGCCTTCAGGGTAGGAATCCCGTGGACGCACGACAGGTGCAACATCAAGTGCTCCGATGTCAGCCATATCCTCAACAAAGACAACGGCGTGAGGATTGCCAACGCTGATGTTGTATCCATTCCAAATATGCCCATTAGTTGCAGCTGTAATCGCTTCATCTTCATCGGTTACTTGGCCCATGTTGACTGAGATGTCATCGGTGAGAGGCACCCGTAAGTGTTTGATTCCGTCCCGAGTATTAATAGCAAATATTCCCTCAGGCTGATGACCTCTTTCAACGAGGTATCGAGCCATGACACGAATTCCATTGCCGCACATTTCAGCCAGTGAACCATCGGCATTTCTGTAATCCATAAACCATTTTTCATCGCGCTTAATCATGCGGATCAAGCCATCAGCGCCAATGCCCGTTTCTCGATTACAAATCGCTGCTGTCTGGGCAGTTGTTATCGAGTTCTCATCCTTTGGGTCAAAAATGAGTACAAAATCATTTTCGGTACCGTGGCCATATGTTGCAATCATTGTTCTTAGTTTATCGACTCAAGTATGCGCTGGAGTGCATTTTGTGTTGGAGAGATCCAGGTAATGCGCTCATCTCGTGAGAACCATGTTTCTTGTCGGCGCGCGTACTGTCTGGTTGCGCGCTTAGTCTCTTCCTTTGCTTCCTCTTCTGTGACCTTTCCTTCAATCTGAGCAATAACTTGGGCATATCCCAAAGCACGCTGGGCTGTTACTCCTTGAGTGATTCCTGCAGCTATCAACTTTTCAGCCTCTACAACCAATCCCTGTTCCCACATTCGCTCCACACGAATTGAGATCCGCTCAGAAAGTGCATCTCGGTCCATTACTAAACCAAACTGCTGCGCATTTGGATAGCGAGAGCTCTCTTCTCGTGGCAAGTTAGCTGTAAAAGGTTTACCTGTAATTTTGATTACCTCGAGTGCACGAATGACGCGACGAGAATTAGCTTTGTCTATGGCAAGGGCTGCAGCAGGGTCTAATTTCTCTAATCTCTCAAAAAGTGGAGCAATTCCTTTTGTCGCAAACTCCAACTCTAATTCAGCGCGGACGACAGGATCTGTGTCTGGAAAATTGAGTTCATCCAAGATCGCCTTTATATATAAACCGGTGCCTCCAACGATAACTACATTTTTGCCGCGTGCATGTATTTCTGTGATAGCGGCACGCGCTTTTTCCTGATACCAGGCGACATTTGCATCCTCTGTTACTTCTAGCAGGTCCATCAGATGATGTGGAATCCCTTTGCGTTCTTCATTCGTAATTTTCGCAGTGCCAATATCCATACCTTTATAGAGTTGCATGGAGTCAGCGTTGATAATCTCAGCATCGATCTCGTGTGCAAGTGTCACCGCTAAATCACTTTTGCCAGTAGCTGTTGCCCCGCAGATGACAATCAATTTCATCGTTTAACCGTTGGAATTCCGAGCATTGTTGAAGCAGGACCTGGTTGTGCAATACGTGCGGCATGGGCTTCAGCGCCTCGTGTTTGGCGGACAGAGAGTGGATCACCAATCAAGTAATGCGCTGATGCATCTGTAATCGACACAGTAACTTCATCACCAGGACGAGCCACAAATTGATTATCAAAGTGCACCAAGCGGAAATCTTCACTGCGGCCAGTCAGGCGAGCCTGTGCTTCGTCACGGCGACCTTCGTAATCCCCTACCAAAATCTTGTGCTGTGTACCGATTGCCTCTTGATTAACTGACAATGAAATCGCCTGCTGATGGTTGTGAAGACGGGTGTAACGATCTGCGACAACCTCATCACTAATTTGATCTGGCATCGTTGCAGCCGGTGTTCCAGGACGCTTTGAGTATTGATAGGTGTATGCAGCGGTAAAGCGCGCAGTTGAGCACACATCAAGAGTTGCTTGGAAATCTGCTTCGCTCTCCCCCGGGAATCCAACGATGATGTCAGTTGTGATTGCTGCATGTGGGATTGCTGTGCGCACACGATCTAATATTCCTAAGTATCGATCGGAACGATATGAGCGGCGCATCTGCTGCAACACTCGATCTGATCCAGACTGCAATGGCATATGCAGATGAGGCATAACGTTAGGTGTCTCGGCCATCGCTTCGATCACATCATCTGTGAAATCTCGAGGATGTGGGGACATGAAGCGAACTCGCTCCAAGCCATCGATTTTCCCGCATTCGCGCAATAGGTTGGCAAATGCTTGGCGATCACCAAAATCAA
>DAIMGQ010000069.1:0-4454 GCA_036723815.1 Candidatus Planktophila sp. | reverse complement strand
CAAAAGTGGGGCGAGCGATCTTCGGTTGTACTACTTCTGCCACATGGTTATGAAGGACAAGGACCAGATCACTCTTCTGGACGCATCGAGCGATTCTTGCAGCTGTGTGCAGAGCAGAACATGACCGTTGCACAACCTGCAAGCCCAGCAAATTACTTCCACTTACTACGTTGGCACGCAAAGAATCCTGCACGTCGTCCGTTGGTCGTCTTTACACCTAAGTCAATGCTTCGCCTGAAGGCTGCAGCATCTGCGTTGTCAGATTTCACAACAGGTCACTTCCAAGAAGTAATTGGTGATGATTCAGTACAAAACGCTTCTCGTGTGATTTTCTGTTCAGGCAAGATTTATCACGATCTAGTAGCAGAGCGAGCAAAGCTTGGCGAGTCTGGAACAGCAATCGTAAGAGTTGAACTTTTGTATCCACTTCCTGTAGATGAAATGGTGGCTGAAGCTAACAAGCATCCAAATGCAAACTTGCTGTGGGTTCAAGATGAACCTGCAAACCAAGGTCCTTGGTCACACATTGCATTGCGAACATCAGAGGCACATGGTGGACATGGATTTGGTGCTCGTACATTGCGTCGTATCTCTCGTCGTGCAACCGCATCTCCTGCAACTGGAAGTCATCACTTGCATGAGGATGAGCAAAAAGCGTTGTTGCTTGAAGCCTTTACGCGCTAGGGGCTTACTTTCTACCTCTCTTGATTCGCAACAACACAACACCCACAACCTCACTAGCCGGTATCCATCCCCAGCTGCGTGAATCAGTGCTTTCTTCATTGTCACCCTGCACCCAATAATTTCCTGCATGAAACTTTTGCACACGTTTAATCAGAAAGATTCCTGGGCGTTCTTCCCGCTCAACAACTACAACCTTGCTAACAAGGGAGTTCCCAACCGCCTCTAAACCTGGAGCCGAATCGAGCCAGCTAACAAACAACCAGTCGCCATCTCGGTATGCGGGAAGCATTGAGCCGCCTGCGACCCTGACTGTGCCAAATTTGCTCATGGGCGGTAGTCTCGCACCATAACCAAGCAATTTAGTGGCAATAGGGAGAAAAAATGTTTGCACCAAAGACAACCGTCTACGCGCACTGCGATCTTCCATGTGGTGTTTACGATCCAGCGCAGGCAAAGATTGAAGCGCTATCTGTAAAGGCATGCATGGAAAAGTACGCAGCTAACTCAGATGCAGATTTCCGCTCACGTTCAGTGGCGATCAAGGAAGAGCGTTCACATCAGGTTAAGGAGCACCTATGGGTGCTGTGGACTGATTACTTCAAGGCTCCACACTTTGAGGCATACCCACAGTTGCACTCATTGTTTAATGAGGCAACAAAGCTTGCAGGTGCTGCAGGGACAAAGGGAACTCAAGATGTTGCAGTTGCAGATTCATTGATCGCAAAGATCGATGAGATTGCAGAGATTTTCTGGGCCACAAAGAAGGCTTAGTTTTTATTTGTATCCTGAACAAGATTAAGAGCAGCGGTGCGGGCGAGGAAAGATACTCGCTCCACCGTTGATCTTTTTATTAAGGCTGCTGCAATCTGGCGATCATGCTCATAGACTTCGCATTCAAAGGTTAATTCTTTTCCTTCAATTTCAATAACGCGTGATGTGCCGCGTAGTTCAGCGCCAATACTTGCCGGCGATAATGAAATGAATTCAACACTTATTGGGATAGTGGTCTCTTCTGGTTCCAGGAAAAGATCTAGCGACAGTATTGCTGCATGCTCCATTAAGTTGATTAGTATTGATGGCGCGATGATCGGAAGATCACCAATACCAATAGCAACAGAAGTATCGCCGGGACGCACAATCATTTCAGTTAATCCAACAGCGCCAAGGACCTCTTCATCAGGATGCATGGTTATCGCCTTGAGTATTTGACTCGAAGCGGACAGCACTGTCCGCGGAGTTCACTTTGACTAGTTGTGTTGACATCGCGTAAAACACTATCGCTAAAACAGGGTTTCTGGCTCTCCCAAAGGCGTTTCAACGGTTAACTCTTTTCCATTATTTGCCACACTGTTCACCGCATCTGAAACAGGGCGAGCAATCACGATGGACTCTGGATGCTCAACAACCATTAAGGATTTCAATTCATTCACATCGGTATTGCGGGGGTTGAGCCATAAGTCCCAACGATCAGGCGGCATAAAAACTGGCATGCGGCTGTGAATAGTTTCTAGTTCACCTTGTGCTTCTTGTGTGATGATCGATGCGGTTTCAATTACTTCACCATTTGGTGCTGTCCAACTACTCCAGATTCCAGCAATTGGAAGGGCCATGCCATCGCGAGCAGAGATATAGAAAGGCTGTTTTGGTCGGTATTGACCTAAAGCCGTTGCCCACTCGTAGTATCCAGATGCAGGAATCAAACAGCGCGTAGATCTAAATGCATTTCTAAATGTTGGCTTTTCATGAATGGATTCACTGCGGGCGTTGATTGCTCTTGATTGCGAAGCACGTGCTTCTTGCAGATCTGTTAACCATGGACCAATTAATCCCCAAGACACTGTTGCTAGTGCTCTTTGGCTCTTAATGTCATTGCCAGAGCGATCATTGGCTCGAACGATGTAAATCTGATTAGTTGGTGCAATGTTCCAATTCAGCGGCAGAGAGCTTTCTGGTGATGTGCCGGTGACCTCGAACTGCTCCATTAGCTCGCGCATATCGGCTGTTTGCGCATAACGACCACACATAATTCAAGGGTATCGCAGGTATCGGCACGGGTTAGAATAAGACGATGACAAACAACGCTCACTGGCCAGCGATTTATCGCGGCGCAACACCAGTTGATATCAGCGTTGTCATTCCTGGATCCAAATCTGTTACCAACCGTGCCTTGATTTTGGCAGCCCAAGCAAAGAGCCCCTCAACATTGCGACGCCCCCTTGTCTCGCGTGATAGCGAATTAATGGTTGCCGGCTTAAAGGCGTTAGGGATTGGAATTGAAGAGACCACAGCTGTTGTCGATGGAGATAAAGAGTTGCAATGGGCAGTTACGCCGGCACCGATGCGAGGTGGAGTGCGGGTAGATGTGGGAAATGCCGGAACAGTAATGCGATTTTTGCCGCCGCTAGCTGCTCTTGCAACCGGCGAGGTTGTTTTTGATGGAGACCCACGTTCATATGAACGTCCGCTAGGGCCAGTAATCAAGGCACTTGAAGAGCTCGGCGTATCAATTGATCATGAAGATCGCTATAGCTTGCCTCTGAAATTAAATGGAACTGGAAAAATCGACGGCGGAGAGATAACAATTGATGCCAGCGAATCAAGTCAGTTCCTTTCAGCACTGCTTTTAGTAGCACCAAGTTTTACTAATGGAATAACTGTTAAGCACAAAGGTGGCTCATTGCCATCAATGCCACATATTGAAATGACTGTAGATATGTTGCGGCAATTTGGTGCGACAGTGGAGGTTGATTCAGCTGCACAAACTTGGAGTGTTAAGCCTGGTGCTCTGCATGGCTTAGATCTTGTAATTGAGCCAGACCTTTCTAATGCCGCACCCTTTCTTTCAATAGCAATGGTGTGTGGTGGTCGAGTCGCAATTGCTGATTGGCCGAAGAAAACTACGCAACCAGGTGATCAACTACGAACAATCCTTTCAGATATGGGCGCGCAATTCTCTTTTGGCGATAACGGATTAACAATTATTGGCACTGGAAAGATTCACGGTATAGATGTTGATCTACATGATGTTGGTGAATTAACTCCGTCTATTGCAGCCTTGGCCGCACTTGCTGATTCACCTTCACATTTGCGTGGAATTGGTCATTTGCGCAAACATGAAACTGATCGTTTAGCGGCGTTAACCCGTGAGATAAACGCACTAGGTGGCAATGTCACAGAAGAAGTAACGGCACTACACATAACCCCAGCACCTTTACATGCAGGGGTTTTTCACACCTATGACGATCACCGCTTAGCAACAGCTGGCGCAGTACTAGGGCTTGTGGTTGAAGGAATTGAAGTAGAAAACATTGCAACAACGCGAAAAACCTTGCCAGATTTTCCAGGGCTGTGGAGCTCACTTTTACTATGAGTCCACGCGAATACGATGAATCAGATGCGCGAGTTCGCCCATCTCGTAGTACACGCCCGCGAAGCAAAGATCGTCCATCACATAGTGATGCGATATCTGCCTTAGTAACAACTGTTGATCGTGGACGACAAACCTGCATTACTGAAGACGGAACAATCGTCACAGCAATGCGCGCCCGCGAACTTGGGCCAAAGTCTGTTGTCACAGGTGACAATGTTTCTATCGTTGGAGATGTAACTGGCTCAGAAGGCTCACTTGCCCGAATCGTTGCTGTGCAAGATCGTCGAAACTCTTTGAGTCGTACAGTTGATGATGCGGCACAAGTAGAACGCACAATCGTTGCAAATATTGATCAACTAGTAATTGTTGTAGCAGCAGCTAATCCTGAACCTCGTCGTGG
>DAIMGQ010000068.1:0-4544 GCA_036723815.1 Candidatus Planktophila sp. | reverse complement strand
GACGCCTGCGCAATTAGAACTAACCGGCACTCACACCGAAGCTGGGGAGTATTCGCTCAAGCGTTGGCTTGAGACCTACACACGCCATGCAAATAATCATGCTGATCAAATCAAGCAGAATTTGGCACTGTAATAAGTAGGTAGAGAGCTGAGTTAGCCTTGGACTCATGGGTCCAGCTTTTAACCGCATGTGGGCATCTAGCATCGTTTCAAACCTTTCAGACGGCATCCTCATTGCAGCAGCACCTTTGCTGGCTATCTCTCTAACCGACAGCACAGTCTTAATTTCAGCAATTGGTGCCATGGTGATGCTGCCTTGGTTGCTATTTGCAATCCCAATTGGCGCAATGGTTGACCGCGTTGACAGGCGTTTCATCCTGGCCGGTGCAAATGCCATACGAAGCGCCGTTGTTGGCGTACTGGCACTTTTGATTGCAACAGATCATGTGACTATCTATTGGTTACTTTTCGCCTCATTTGTAGTTGGGGTGTGTGAAGTAGCAGCCGATACAACTGCGCAATCTCTAATCCCTCAGATTTTGGAAGAGAAGAACTTTGAGAAAGGCAATTCACGTCTACAAATCTCAGAGACGGTTATTCAGGGATTTGTGGGTGCGCCCGTTAGTGGTTTCATATATGCCATAGCAATTGCCCTGCCTTTCTTCATTAACAGCCTTGGTTTGGCAGTAGCTTCATTGTTGGCACTATCAATTCCAATTAAGTATCTCCAAGATGTGCGCACCGATAAAGTTGAAAAAGAGAAAACTAAGTTTGTGGCAGATATGAAGTTTGGTATTAAATACCTATTTAGTGAGAAGGTATTGCGCCGACTTGTCATCACTACCGCCTCTATTGGTGTGTGTTATTCCATGGGTACGGCGACCATGGTCTTATTCATCATTAAGGAACTTGAACTTCCAGAAAAGCTCTTTGGTGTCATCCTTACAATTCAGGGTATTGGCGCTGTTGCGGGTGCATTTGTGGCGCCACGATTATCCAAGAAATTTGGACGTAGCAATGTGATGACCTTTGGCATTGTTTCAAGTTCACTTGTCTTATTGCTCCAAGGATTTTCGCCCAACATTTATATCTTCGTGGCCCTTGCAACCTTTGGGGGCTTTGCTATTTCGCAATGGAATATTCTTTTGATGGCTACGTATCAAACAGTTATTCCTAATGAGCTTTATGGGCGCATCCATGGAACCCGCCGTACTTTGGTATGGGGGATGATGCCGATCGGATCATTGCTAGGTGGAGTGCTTGCCCACTACAGCCTGCGGTTGCCGATGTATGTTGGGGGAGTCATCGCAACAACTCTTGCCTTCTTATCAATCGGCTTCTTGCTCAATATCGCAGAGACCGCCAAGCCTTCCCAATAGTCAAGAAATCACCCTTACTCCCAGCAAATCTTTATCTAGCCGTTATAAAGCAGGCGTAGATGCAAACTGTTCTCCTGTTGCTCACCTGGCGTTTACTAAGGCAGACTTCGACCACCAAAAAGCGCCTATGGGGTAGGTCGACTCTCCACAGACGCTTTTCTTTAACCCTCAAGGAGGAACTATGAAGTTCACACGTAGCGCAAAGTTTGCGCTCGCAACTGCAGCCTCAGCGGCGTTGGCATTTACATTGCTAACACCAGCACAGGCTGCAACTCGTTCAACGGTTATCTTGCATGAAACTAACCCAATTACAGGTTTGAACTGCAGCCTTTCAGCTACAAACTCAACAACTTGTTCTGCAGTTTCATACCTACAAGGTGCTGGATTTAACTATTACAACAACAAGAAGGAACTAGTAAAGAACACAGTTTTTGGTTCTTACAAGATTGTAAAGAACACAGCAACTGATTTCCGTACCCAGTGGACAGTTAACCCTGGCCGCGTATGGTCAGACGGAACACCAATTACTGGTGAAGACCTTCTACTTTCACACGTTTTGTCATCTGATGCATACTCAAAGGCTGCTGGCCTTGGAGATCCAACAGATAAGAAGACTCCTCCTGCATTCAACGGTCTTGGTTACTCAGGCGTTTATGCAAACAACATTGTTGGAGAGCCAGTTCTTTCTGCTGACAAGATGACAGTTACATTGCAGTTCAAGAAGAAGATTGCTAACTGGGATCTATACGGCCCAGGACCAGCAGCAGTACACACACTTGTATTGATGGCTGAAGGCAAGGACAAGCTTGGAACTGTTGCTGAAAACGTTGCAGCTCGTGAGCGCTTTGTAAAGGCTTTCCAGAATAAGGACACAGCTCTTCTTAAGAAGATGGGTGACATCTGGTCAAAGGATTACACAATTACAACTGTTAACGACAAGACAAACCCATTGCTTCTTGTTGGTAACGGTGGATTCCAGATTGAAAGCGCAGTTGCAAAGACTTCTGTAACACTAAAGAAGAACCCTAAGTACAACTCAGGACCAGCTCTAAGCGGTTCAGTAGATACAGTTGTATTCAAGTTCATTGGTGACGGAACAGCTGCAGCTCAGGCTCTTGCAAACGGCGAGCTAGATGTTTACTCAGGTCAGGCAACTGCTGACGGTGTAGCAAAGCTAAAGGCAATCAAGAACGTAAACGTTGTTGGTAAGGACGAAGTTGCTTACGAGCACTGGGATCTTCACTACGACACAGTTCCTGATGAGGCTCCATACACAGGTTTGTTCTCTGTAAAGGATGGCGCTCGTTCAAAGGCACTACGTCAGGCATTCTTGCTTGCAATTCCACGCAACGAAATCATGGAGAAGTTGATTGCACCAATTAACGGTGTAACAGAGCCAATTCGTTCAACATGGTTAGCTCCAGGATCAGCTGCATATGACAAGCTCATTGCTGCTAACGGTTCTGCTTTCTACTCACGTGGAACACAAGAGTCACGTAACAAGTCAGCACTTGCATTGGTTCAGAAGTTCTATCCAAATGCATTAACGAGCCCACTAAAGGTTCGCGTACTTGTTCCAGGTAACAACCCACGTCGTGCTGCTGAATTTGCACTTGCAAAGGCAAACATGGCAAAGGTTGGTTTTGATCTAGTTGGTGACGTACGTACTGACTGGCCTTCAAAGCTTGGTAACTCAGATTACGATGTTTACTTCTTCGCATGGGTTGCATCATCTGTAACACAGCGTCAGTCAGCTGAAGTATTTGATACTGATGGCGGAAACAACATCACTGGTTACAGCAACAAGGCTGTAGATGCGATCATCGATACTTTGGATTCACCACTTCCAGAGTCACTCTTGATCGCTAAGTACATTCAGATCGAGCGTCTAACTAACGCTGATGCAGTAACAATTGGTGTGTTCATTCACCCAGGTGTTGTTGCTGTTAACAAGGATCTAAAGAATGTAAAGCCAGGCCCACTATCTCCAACAATCGTTTGGAACTACTGGGAGTGGTCATACTAAGGATTAACCCCCTTAGTTAGCATTACCTATTGCAGTCCTTTGGACGCTCGGAGATCACTCTCCGGGCGTCCTTTGGCTGTATAGTCGGGCGTTACTTAAAATTTTCTTAATTGTGAGGGGAATACACACGCGATGGTTGCCTTTGTTCTAAGACGGCTCGGAGTTTTGGGTGTCATTCTCTTTGGTTCAAGTTTTATTTTGTATAACGTTGCCGCAATCTCAGGTGACCCAACGGCAGATCTGCGTTTAAGTACAGATCCAAACCGCGACTTTCTTATTGCATCATTAACGCGCGAACTTCAATTAGATGTCCCACCGCCATTGCGTTACTTCTTTTGGCTAAAGGGTGTCCTAGGGGTATTTGTAGGAAACCCTGATTTTGGTATGGGCCGTGATGGATCAGCAGTTGTCGATTCATTAGCTCTTGCTATTCCAGTTACTTTGCGCCTTGTAGCCGCCGCAACATTGTTTGCAGCAGTGCTTGGCATCATGATCGGAATCGTTACAGCACTTCGCCAATACAGCCGCTTTGACTACTCAATGACTTTTATTGCTTTCTTGCTTTTCTCACTTCCAGTTTTTTGGGTTGCAGTGCTTTTGAAGGAGTACCTAGCAATCTCATTTAACAACTTCTTACGTGAACCTAACATCCCTATTAATTGGATCATCGGTATTGGACTTGTTAGCGGATTGTTCTGGGCCTCAGTAGTTGGTGGGTCACGAAAAACTTATTGGACGACGTATGGTGTGGCATTTGCGGCATCAAGTGCTTTGGTAACTATTTTTGACATTACGGGTTGGTTGCTCAATCCATCACTTGGCCCAGTTGTTGTGCTACTCCTATCTATCGGAATCGCTTTTGGTGTTACTCAACTTTCAGTAGGACTTATTAATAAGGCCGCTCTTCGTGCTTCATTAACGATGGCAGGACTATCGGTTGTGGCTTTCTACCCAGTTAACTGGGTATTTGATAACTACCCTGGTGCCCTAAGCATCTTCCTCATGGCATGTGTTTTGATCACTACAGCAGTCTTTGTGGGACTGGCATTTTCAAAGATTGATCGTGCACCAATTGTTCGCACCTCGATTATCACGGCTGTTCTTTCTGCAAGCTTGGTACTAGTTGATAAGTTCATGCA
>DAIMGQ010000067.1:3241-4699 GCA_036723815.1 Candidatus Planktophila sp. | reverse complement strand
TTCCAACTGCAAGCACTGCAGCGGTTGCTGCAGCTACTAGACGCTTTGCGCGCATATGTGGGATCCCTTCCTAAGGATTGTGAGCGCACTCTTTACCCGGAAAGGAAACAATCGGTGTTCTAGAAGTGTCGAAGTAGAGTCATGAGGGTGAACTCTCATGAAAAACTCAGTGTTAAATAAGTGACTTTAAATCGGCTACAGAGTTAATAACAGATGTCGCGCCGGCATCATGGAGCCTGTGCTCATCATGTGCTCCACTTAAAACCCCAATTGCTTGACCTGCACCAAAAGAAACAGCCGCCTGCATGTCCGCCGCGGTATCTCCCACAACAATCACGCTTGCAGGATTGGTGATTCCTAAAGTAGTTGCAGCTTTTTGTAACATATCTGGATGTGGGCGACCACGACCTGCTTCTCCGGGTGTTACTGATATGTCAATCAGGTCTTTCCAGCCTAATTCGATTAGCAATGTGTCTAATGTTGATCGGCTAAATCCAGTTGTAAGTGCAATTGCAACTCCTTTAGCGCGCAGGTACTTAAACAAATCTTCAGCACCTGCAATTGCTACTGCACCTACTTCTGCGATTTCACTGACATAGGACTCTTCAAATGCAACATTTGCTGTGTGTGCTTTTTCTGCATCACCTAATAGCTCTGTAAAGACATGGATCTTTGATTGACCCATAGTGTCGATTGCATACTGAGTCCATTGCTCCCCGTGTGTAGGCCACAAATCGGGCTGTGTTGCTTCAAAGGCGTTTTTAAATGCTGCAATGACTAAACCATCATCGTTTAGAACAGTTCCTGCAACATCAAAAGCAACCATTTCTACGTTCATTAAAGCCCCTTTATTGTCTCTTCTGCAATTGCCGGGGCCAGGGTATTTCCTCGACCTCCAGGTCCTGTTACTGAAATGATGTTGTGTGCCATCTTGCGACGATCGCAAACGGCGCCATCTGTGCGCTGGCTATATACGCCATCCCAACGCTGTGCAATTGGTGGCAATTTCTTTCCTAATAAATTGCTAGCAACTTCATGCAGGTATGTGTAAGGGTCCTCATCTAATTTAAATTCAAATGGTTCGGCGTATTCATGTGTATCACCAATAGTTAGGCTGCCATCTGCCCGTTGCACCATAAGTAGCTGCATATGGTTAGTTGATGCGATGTGGTGCTGTGGTGGCAAATTCTCACGTGTTGGCACTTCATATCCTGGGTAGTAACGCATTGAATCACCATCGGCAATTGATGTCGTTAAGATTTCATCAAGTGGTTCTGTGCTCATCATCTGTAAGCGCACACGTCGAATTGGCGCAGTATCAAACTGTTCTTTAAACAGGGATGTGTGATCTGCTCCAGGGCAGACAATTACAACATCGCCTTCGAATAGTTCACCATTTCGGGCAACGACTACCGCACTACTTGTATCGCTACGGACATCAACAACATCTAGATTATT
>DAIMGQ010000067.1:0-3141 GCA_036723815.1 Candidatus Planktophila sp. | reverse complement strand
TGTATTTCATCCCAGAGTTGGCGAGCGCGAACTGCTGCTTGTAATTCAGCGCCACTTTTTCTACCGCTGACCCAAACCAGACCAAAGTTTCGAACTGATGCGCTTCGGGCAACTTCATCTCGTTCCAGCTGGATTACCTGGTGGCCGCACTTGATCGCCTCAAAGGCATGGGCGGTTCCGATGATCCCGCCGCCAATGATGACAATCTTCATGGTTGGCACTCTCCTCTGCCTGCCTGAACAGCAGGTTTATCCCACGCGACGGTTAGGCAAACTGTCGCGCTTTATCTTGCTTATGTTACTGGTGGGTAGCACAATTACGCCATGAGCCATTACACAGCAAACCTTCGTGACATCGAATTCTGCCTCTTTGACCTATTAGGTCGCGACAAAGTTATGGGCACAAACCCATACGGTGAAGTTGATCGCGAAACTGCAATAGGAATGCTTGAAGAGGTAAAGCGTTTGTGTGAAAACGATTTGGCCGCATCTTTTGTTGAAGGCGATCGTGTTGGTGCAATTCTTAATAAAGAAACTGGCAATGTAACGTTGCCAGAAAGTTTTAAAAAGTCATACAAAGCATATGTTGATGGTGAATGGTGGCGTGTTGATGCACCCGTTGATCTTGGTGGAATGAAAATTCCTCCATCAGTTCGTTGGGCAATCGCTGAGATGGTTTTGGGATCAAATCCGGCAATTCACATCTACGCATCAGGGTATGCATTCGCACATGTTGCTTATGTTCTTGGAACTGATGAGCAAAAGAAGATTGCAAAGCACATGGTTGAAAAGCACTGGGGTGCAACAATGCAGCTCACAGAACCTGATGCAGGTTCTGATGTTGGCGCAGGTCGCACCAAGGCTGTGCAGCAGGCAGATGGAACATGGCACATCACCGGAACAAAGCGTTACATCACATCAGGGGACGCGGACTTCTATGACAACGTTGTTCACTTCGTACTTGCACGCCGTGAAGGTGGCGGACCAGGAACAAAAGGGCTTTCACTATTTCTTATTCCTAAGTTTATGTTTGATTTTGAAACAGGGGAGTTGGGCAAGCGCAACGGTGTTTTTGTAACTCAACTTGAAGACAAAATGGGACTTAACGTTTCTGCAACCTGTGAAGTTAACTTAGGTGAAAAAGAACCTGCAGTTGGTTACTTGCTAGGTGAAGTCCATGAAGGTATTGCACAGATGTTTAAGGTTATTGAGTTTGCTCGCATGATGGTGGGAACAAAAGCTATTGCAACGCTATCTGCTGGCTATATGCAGGCTCTGTCTTATGCAAAAGAACGCGTGCAGGGCGGTGACATGAAGGTAATGAATGACAAGGCATCACCTCGCGTCACAATCATTAAGCACCCTGATGTGCGCCGCTCGTTAATGGTTCAAAAGTCATATAGCGAAGGTATGCGCGCACTAGTGCTCTATACCGCTTCTATCCAAGATGAGATCGAGCTTGCAATTCAGGCCGGCGACAAAGATCGCGTTGCCGATATGGAAGCACTCAATGACCTATTGCTTCCAGTTGTTAAGGGTTACGGATCTGAAAAGTCTTGGACACTACTTGGCACTGAATCACTACAAACATTTGGTGGCGCAGGCTTCACACGCGATTGGCCACTAGAACAATATGTGCGCGATGCAAAGATCGACACTTTGTATGAAGGCACAACTGCAATTCAGGGTCTGGACTTCTTCTTCCGCAAGATTGTTAAAGATGGTGGACGAGCAATTGGTTTGCTCGGTAAAGAGATTCAAGCCTTTGCTGAAACTGGTGGAGTGCATGCCGATGAGAAGCAAGCACTTCTTAAGGCACTTGGTGACCTAAATGGAATCATCGCTGTTCTTGTTGGACATGCAATGGAATCTCAAAGTGATCCAGTAAAGATTTACACAGTAGGTCTTAATACATCACGCTGCTTAATGGCTGTTGGCGACATCATCACCTCATGGTTGTTACTACGCCAAGCAGATATCGCGGCTGAAAAACTTCCTAACGCTGGCAAAGACACAGATTTCTACACCGGCAAGATAGCTGCAGCAAAGTTCTTCGTTCATAACTATCTGCCACACATCACCGCAGATCGTAAGATCGTTGAAGCAACTGATGGTTCAATCATGGAGCTATCTGAATCTGCTTTCTAACTTTGTGAGGTAACCTTCTCGGATGCTCACAAAGCACCGCGGAGAGTTTTACCTGATTATGGGAGGGTTGGTTTTCTCCTTTAACGGGATTATCTCAACCATCGTTCTAGACCATATCTCGCCCTTTCGTTTAGCGCAGGTGCGCTCTATTGGTGCCTTCCTTATTCTTTTGGTCATCGCTTTATTTATTGACCGTGATTCCTTAAAGACTCCTAAGCAGCTAATTCCTAAACTGGCGGCCTACGGAATCATCGGTTTTGCTGCAGTTCAAGCGGGTTATTTCCTGGGTATCCAACGCGGGGTTCCACTTAGCCTTGTTTTAATCATTGAATTCACCGCACCGATTTGGATCGCTTTATGGATCAAATATGTTCGCAAAATGTATGTCCCTGCATCAATGTGGGGCGCAATCGCCTTGTCCTTGCTTGGTTTAATTTTGCTGGCACAGGTATGGAATGGTCTAAGTTTTGATTTGATCGGTTTACTAGGCGCACTCTTTAGCGCTTTTGCATTAACTGCTTACTTTTTAATTGGTAAAAGTTTTGGAACCAGTCGATCAGCGTTGTCGTTGACGGTGTGGGGACTTTGCATGGCAACAATTGCCTGGAGCTCATCGATGCCAGTCTGGGAATTCCCATTTGAAGTTTTCACAATTGACATGGATCTTAAAGGCGTTTTTGCTGGCAACACCTTGCCGGGCTGGGCTTTGATTTTGTGGATTGTTGTTATGGGAACAATCGTTCCTTATCTCTTTGTTATCGCAGGATTGCGCCTGTTATCAGCATCAACATCTAGTGTCATCGGAATGATGGAACCAGTTTTTGCAGGAGTATTTGCATGGGTCTGGTTGGAGCAAAGCTGGAATGGTATTCAGTTAATTGGCGCAGTAGTTGTGCTTATTGGAATTTACATCGCAGATCGTGCGCGATCTGTAGCGGGTTAAGCTCCGAAACTATCCTCTGGCGGTGTGCTGTTTGTTTCACGTTGTTGCGTC
>DAIMGQ010000066.1:0-4767 GCA_036723815.1 Candidatus Planktophila sp. | reverse complement strand
GCTGTGGCTGCTGAAACCGCTGCCGCGCTTACACCTGGAGGCATACTGCCCAAGCTTGCTACTGGTGCGATTGCTGGTATCGGTGGATTCATCGCAGGCCAAAAGGGTCAAGCGGCCGCTGGCAAGGCATTGCTAGGCCCAGAGCGTATGGCTCGCATCAGCGAAGTATTACAGCGCGATGTTGAGAAGTATCCAATAACCACAACGGCGGCATCCATTCTCACGCCTACTGGCGGTGGATTGGTTGGATTGGCTAAAGGAGTTCGTGGTGCATTAACTCGTCCAACCACTCAAGTTACTGAAGCTGTTGCGCCTGCTGTTGCTCCAGCGGTTGAGGGTGCTTTGCCAAGAGCAGTTGAGGCTGTTGCTCCGAAGGCCGAAGAAGTTGCTGGAAGAGCAGCAGCAGAACCAATCCGGCTTCCAACTCCAGGTGTTGGCGAGAAGATCAGAAAGACACCGCAGAGAATCATTGAACAGAAGTTAGCTCCAGAAGCAACGATGCGTGAGGTTGCCAAGGGTGATGTTCTTTACAAGACCAAATCAATCAAGGAGCTTGAGCAGCAATTCTTGGATCTTCCAAACGAAGATGTTATTAGCGCGGCCAACTCAAGGAATGACATTGTTGGCGATGTGGCAAAGGTCACGATGTATAAGCGGTACGCCGATGCTGGTGACGCTGTTCGTGCGAACCAATATCTTGAGATGGTCACTAAGCCTGGAACTGACCTTGGTCAAAGGCTTAATGTTTTCAAGCTAATCAAGATGGAGCCATCAGCTTACGCAAGCGCAGTTGCAAAGGTTGTTGAAAAGAGTGGATACAGAATAGATGAGGCTATGGCTGCAAGGATTGCAAACCTAAAGAAACTTGCCAATAGCGCGGAAAATAAATTTAATTCATTGGCTGAAAAGGCTAGGAATAGTCTTGATGATGTTGACATAAAGGCAGCGATAAATGCCGAAAAGAATTACACAAAATCACTATATGATTTACAAGTTGTTGAAGGAAGGCTTATCCCAAAGAAGCTATTTGCCGAAACGCTGCCAACGATAATCCAAGGCAATCTTCTTTCTCCAATATCTCTAGTAACAAATCTTTGGAGCAACGTCATTAACTCGCCACTGCGAATGGCTAGTAGGCAAGGAGCGTTTGTTACGCAAGAGGTTGGCAGGGCATTTCAAAAACTTGCTGGGAAAGAGCTTGGACCAAGGCTAATTGCACCTCCAACTGGAGGAATAACCAGAACAATTGAAGCTGGAAAAGCTGGACTGCGCGGGCTTGGTGAAGGTCTTGTTGGTGTACGGCGTGGATTAAGTGCGGAAGGCTTGTTGTCCGGCGAAAAGATCAAGGGATTCAAGCCCCTTACTGCGTTCAAGCAATTCTGGACAGGAGAAGGTCTGGCAAAACCAATCCAAAAGGGATTTAGGGGTGCGTCAACCCAAGCATTGGATAGGTTAAGGCTTGCGACAGAGGCAACATTAGGAGTTCCAGCCGAAACTATGTTGCGCTTATTGCAACTTGGTGACGCTCCGTTCAGAAGAATAGCCCAAGCTAGGTTGCTATCCGAACAGGCACAATTAGCTGGCCTAACTGGAAAGGCATTACAAACAGCAGTTCGTCTTCCAACAGCACAACAGCTATCCAAGATTGAGCAAGAGGCGGCAGAAGCAGTATTCCAGCAGGATACGATATTGACAAGGGCAGCACTTAGCGCGGCCAACCTGTTTGGTGCTGGAAACAAATCTGGAATAGCAAGATTGATTGGCAAATCAATCATCCCATACGCAAAGACACCAGCAAACGTGATTGATGAAATGCTTGATTTTGCACTTCCAGCCTGGTCACTTGGAAAGTCGGCAATAGCTGCAAATGCAAAAGATTATAGAAAATCTCAAATGCTTCTTGGCAAGGCATTGACTGGGTCAGTATTGATTGGAGTGGCAAAAACTCTTTCAGATCAAGGCATAATTGGATCAAAACCATCGACATCCGAAAAGATTAGGGATGTCCAGTATCAAACTCTTGCTCCAAGAAATATAAATATCTCAGCGTTGAATAGGTTTGCAAATGGTGAATCAACTGAAATTGAACCAGGGGATAAGGTGATCTCCTTGGACAAGATGGGTATTACTGGTGCAATTCTTTCAATAATCAATTCTGCAATGGATGCGACCAAGCAAGGAAAGGAAGGTGGTCTTGAATTGTCATCATTACTTCCAGAAACGCTTTCGTTTGCATTTAACCAAAGTTTCTTGAAAGGCACAAATAGCTTGCTTTCAGCTATGTTAGATGGAAGCGGGGCAACGCTTGACAAATGGATTTCAGATTACTACGGAGTTGTGGCATCCATTCCATTCCCAAACACGCTTACTGCTGTTTCTAGGTCTATGCGTGAAACAATGCCAGAAAAGTTCCAGATCAAGGATGTGCCTGGAGATGGTGTTGAAAGAATGATTAACGTGTTTGGAGAAGTATTGAGCAGAAGGTTGCCGAGTATGGATGAAGATATGCCAAGGAGGATTGACATCTGGGGAAGAGAAGTTCCGCAGACTCCGGAAGGCGCAGATCCGATTGCATACAATTTCTTTGACATTACAAAAGGCCGAGAGGTTTCCTATGATCCAATTACGCTTGGAATCTACAAGATATTCAAGGCAACGGATGATGGTGACGTTGTTCCTCCAAAGCCGCTGCGCAATTTCACGCTGGATAATGTCAAGTACAGGCTCGATCCAGAGCTATACGAGGATTATGCAAGAATGCGCGGAAGGGCAAACAGAAGGGCGGCAGAGGCTATGTTTGATGACAAGACCTTTAAGAGAATGAAGGATGAAGACAAGGTAATCGTCTTGCGCAGTGCGTATGCTCAAGTTGGCGATGATGTTCGGAGGCAGTTTATATCAAAATATGGCAACAGAATTAAGCGAGGTCAAAAGCAATGAAGTTTTCAATGAACCCATCTAAAGACATTTCTTTGCGAAACGATATGGTGGCTAGGGAGCTTACTGGTACTGGATATGAGCCAGTGCCAGAAGAGGTGAGAAGGATCGCTCCAATCGAGAAGGCCAGAGAAAACGCCAAGCAAATGCCCCAAGTCACTCCAGAACAGCCAACATTTGAATTTATAGAGGAACAACAACCCATGCAAGCAAAACCAGAACAAGATGCACTGCAAGCAGCAGCGTTAAAAACGATTGATTGGGAGGCAAGAAAGGACAAACAAGGCAACGTGCAGGTCTATAAATTGCCAGCAGGAGATATGGGTGGTAATTTTGAGGTTGCTGGTATTAACGACAAGTATCATCCAGATGCCTTCAAAAGAATCTCATCGCTCCCAGCGCAAGAAAGAGCGCAGGCTGCGGCGCAGTACGTCAAGGAGTACACCAGACCATTTGTCTCAAAATTGCCAGAAGCAGTCCAGCCATTCGCGCAGGATCTCGCGTTTAATCGCGGGATGGGCGGTGCAACGAAATACATCCAACAGGGACTAAATACGCTGGGGCAGAAGGTAACTGTTGACGGAGGGCTAGGTCCGAAGACATTACAAGCAATTAACCAAGTTGACCCGAAGGCGTTAATGCGTGCGACCAGCCAAGCCCAGCTTGAGGACGAATACCGAATGGCTCAACGCAACCCAGCCAGAAAGAAGTTTATTGGAGGACTCGAAAGCAGAATACGGAATAGGTTAGCTCTTTTTGGAGCCTAATCATTATCCTCTTCTTGAGATCCAACCCAAACAGCGTCTCCATTCATATAGGCAGAACC
This sequence comes from Candidatus Planktophila sp., assembly GCA_036723815.1. GTDB lineage: Bacteria > Actinomycetota > Actinomycetes > Nanopelagicales > Nanopelagicaceae > Planktophila. The sequence continues at coordinate 1,004 of DAIMGQ010000066.1, read as the reverse complement.
AGCCTTAATCGTTGCAGAAGTTCCATAAAAGAAATTTCCAGACTTCGATATGAATGTCTCATCTTTACCAACAACACTACTTCCAGATTTATAGTAAAAACCTTCAGTTGAAATTATTGACCTACCAGATGACGATGAATAAGCCATTCCACCATTCTCTGATATTACGCATCCACGACCACACGAGAATCCGTTACGCTTTAGTACTGCTCCCACAAAATCAGCAGCGTCAGCCTCATCCTCCCCCGCCATCACCGATGCCATCAGCATCGCCATCAGCACTGTAGTTGTTATTGTTTTCATGTAAAAAGTCTCTAGGACAAACACAAATCCGTCAAGCATGAAATTGTCGTCACGCCAGATTGGGGCAGTCGGGGTGGCTCGCGTTACCGGCGCGTTGCTGCGGTGCGGTTATAGCGTGCTTACACCTTACGAGGATTTCTCTGGATACGATGTGGTGGCGGAGAAGGGTGGAAAGTTTTACCGCATCCAGGTCAAGACCGCGCAAGCCGTAGAATCTGGCCGCACCAAGTACCGTTTCACTACCAGCAGTGGAAATGGTTTTAACATCCCAAAGCGTGCCATTACTGGCGTGGATTACGTGGCCTGCTGGGGGATGAGTGACGATCTGTTCTGGCTGTTGCCGATTGCCAAGTGCAGGTCGGTCACAACCAAGCTTTGTCCATCGACAGGTCAAAGCTGGCGTGTATTTCAAAACCTGTGACCGAGAAAGAGGCATGGGCAAGGTTTGAGGCGGGGCTGAAGGATGCCCAATCCTTCGATGAGGCCGTGGCCTGGGTAAAGAAAAACAAGAAGATAGTCGAGAAACTCACCATGATGGCGATGATTAGAAAATTTAATGATGATATTAGCAAAGCTAATAGAACTTGGCGGAACTAGAATAGATTAAAATATATCTCGACACTGGTATGGGTTGACGGCTAAACCCAACCGATGGGCAAAATCAATAGTCGGGCTAAGGGCGCGGCCGGGGAGAGGGAGTT
>DAIMGQ010000065.1:0-4957 GCA_036723815.1 Candidatus Planktophila sp. | reverse complement strand
CAAGGTGCCGGTGATCAAGGATTAATGTTTGGTTATGCCTGCGATGACACTAAAGAACTTATGCCACTGCCCATTTGGTTGGCACATGCCCTGGCACAGCAGTTAACTAAGGTTCGTAAATCAGGAGCGCTTCCATATCTTCGCCCGGATGGAAAAACACAGGTAACGATTGAGTATGACGGTGATCGAGCGATTGCTCTCAACACCGTTGTAATCTCTAGCCAGCACGCAGAAGAAGTCGACGTTGTTAAGAAGTTGACACCAGAGGTCATTGAATATGTAATCAATCCCATCCTGGCAACGATTGATCTTCCAAAGTCAGATCTTCGAACGCTAATCAACCCAACGGGTCGTTTCGTTATTGGTGGACCAATGGGAGATGCTGGACTAACTGGCCGTAAAATTATTGTTGACACATATGGCGGCATGGCCCGACACGGCGGGGGAGCCTTTAGTGGCAAGGATCCATCTAAGGTAGATCGATCTGCGGCCTATGCAATGCGCTGGGTAGCAAAGAACGTAGTTGCCGCAGGACTTGCTCGTCGTTGCGAAGTTCAAGTTGCTTATGCAATTGGTAAAGCCCAACCAGTTGGCGTATTCGTTGAGACTTTTGGCACTGAGACAGTTCCCGTAGCCAAGATCCAAGATGCAGTTCTTTCAGTCTTTGATCTGCGACCTGCAGCAATCATCCGTGACCTTGATTTACTTCGCCCAATCTATTCACTAACAAGCGCATACGGTCACTTCGGTCGTGAACTTCCTGAGTTTGCATGGGAACGAACCGATCGTGTTGCAGCGCTTCAAAGCGCCATCAAGTAGTCGGTGGCAGCTCCGAGGCTCTTTCGGTTAAAGGCTGAAGTTGCTCCCGCATCTTCTGGGCCTAAAGCTTTGGTGTTGCCGTATGCACGTGTACGAGTTGATACCGGGGTTTTTCATCTCGATCAGTTGTATGACTATCAGATTCCTGAAAAGTTAAGTGAAGTCATACAAGTGGGCGTCCGAGTGCAATTACCTTTTGGTGGCAGGGAAACAGAAGGCATAGTCGTAGAGCGTGTTGGTGTTCCGGAAAGAGCCGGCGAACTCAAAAGCATCACCAGGGTTTTATCTCCTATTCCCATTGCCTCGGCACAAAGTTTGGTTTTGATAGACAACGTCGCCGATCACTTTGCTGCTAATCCCTGGGATGTGATCCGATCTGCTATCCCACCGCGCGTGGCATCAGTGGATAAGAACTTCGCTCACCAAGGTTTGCTCAGTCAGGTCAAAGGCAAACACTCGGTTGAGTTCCAGACAATCGCCCCTTATACCCAGGCACACGATCAGCTAGTAAAGCTGGTTCTTAGCAACAATGGCTCTGGTTCAGTGCTGGTTATTGCCCCAGATGAAAAAGATGTCGATTTGATTATTCAATCACTAGACGCAGATGGTGTTACGGCTTTAAAACTAACTGCGGCGATGCCACGTGAAGAAAGATATCGCAACTATTTGCTAGCTATGCACGGTCAGAAGTGTGTTGTGGTTGGTACTCGCAGCGCAATATTTGCACCAGTAAATAACTTGAGCACGATCATTGTTCACAAGGAGTCCTCTCACGACCATTATGAAGTCCGTTCTCCGGGATGGAATAGCCGCACTGTTGCACTCATGCGATCGAAGATGGAGGCGGTAAAGCTGATACTCACCGGGTTTTCTCCATCAATCGAAGTTTCACAATTAATAGATGAGCGTGAAGTCAAGTATCTAAATTCTAAAGAAACAGTTGCAATAAAAGCATTTACTCCTAGCGAGGGTGCACTTCTTCCAGGTCGAATATTCACAGAGGTAAAGAAGGCATTGACGATTGGTCCTGTCTTGTTCATAGCCCCACGTAAGGGTTATGGAAATGCACTTCTATGTGCTCATTGTCGAAATGTTGCGATGTGTGGATGTGGAGGTCGTCTATCGGTTGCGGCAAAGTCGAAGGCTCCCTCCTGCGTTCATTGCGGGACAACATTTGCGGGTTGGAGATGTTCATTTTGTGATCGAGATAAGCAGTATCTGGCAGGTCGAGGAATTGAGCGGGCAGCAGAGGAAATCTCGAGAGCGTTTCCGCATTTTCCTGTGATTATTTCGGCGGGCGATGTGATCAAGGACCGAATAGAACATAAACCTGCCTTGGTTCTCGCAACGTCTGGGGCGCAACCCCAAGTAGAGGGTGGATATGCAGCGGTTGTCATCTTGGACGGAATGCGATTCTTCTCCCACACAGATTTGCGGACACAAGAACGTGCTCGAGAGCTCTTCTTTGAAACCTCATCGCTAATTTCCCAAGACGGTATCGTCCTTCTGGTCATTGATGATGTGCACCCAATAGTTTCTGCAATCGCTCGATGGAACGTGGCACCACTTCTAAAAAGAGAACTTAGCGAGAGATCCGAATTGCAATTGCCACCCTCTGTTTTTTCAGTCGTATTGGTAATGGATGAATCGATTGGTATGCAGATCGTGAATGGACTGAGAAAGGGTCTAGTAGATGGACGTATCCCTAAATCCTCGAACATCTATGGTCCAACTGAGATATCAAAGGGCCAGGTAAAGATTGTCATACATGCTGATAAATCAGATGGAAAGGCTCTGACTGATGTTGTTCATGAACTTCAACGCAGACGCAGCATAGCTAAGAAGGAACTCTTCACGCTTAGGGTTGAGCCATATTCTCTGTGATGAATTGGTAGACTCGCGCTATGTCAGTTCAGCAAATTCGATTCTTTGGGGACCCGGTGCTCACGACACCTGCCTCCCCAGTTGTCGATTTTGACAAGGAGTTGCGAGTATTGGTCAAAGATCTAACTGACACAATGCTTGATGCACCAGGTGCTGGATTAGCTGCTCCTCAGATTGGTGTCCCATTACGAGTGTTTGTATGGGATGTAGATGAAGCGCTTGGTCACTTGATCAACCCGAGCTTAACCTTGAGTGAAGAAATGCAGGATGGAGAAGAGGGATGTTTATCATTCCCAGAGCTTCGCTATCAAACACCACGCGCGATGCGGGCAGTTGCTAAGGGTTTTAACATGTATGGGGAGCCAATCACTGTTGAAGGCTCGGAGTTCTTAGCACGTGCTTTACAACATGAGAAAGATCATCTCGATGGAATTTTGTTCATAGACAAGTTACTCCCAGAAGATCGTAAATTGGCCATGAAGGAAATTCGTGAGTCAGAATGGTTCAATCTGGCCACTGAGCAAGGACGTGCCATCCAGGTTAAGGATTCACCTCACACGATCTTCGGACGGATCTCTTAGTGCGTATCGGAGTAGCTGCTACTCCGGATGTAGCAATACCAACGCTGAATTGGTTGCTTGAATCCGATCATGAAATTGCGCTCATCATCACGCAACCAGATCGACCCGCAGGTCGCGGCCAGTTACTTCAACAAACTGTCGTTGCTGATTGGGCGCAGGGGCATCAGATATCAGTCATAAAACCAGAGAGTTCACAAGAATTACTAGGAACAATCGAGGATTTGGATCTAGTTCTGACGATTGGGTACGGAGTTTTGTTGCCGGAAAGTATTTTGTCTTTGCCCAAACATGGATTTTTAAACCTGCACTTCTCTTTGCTGCCCGCCTATAGGGGAGCTGCACCTGCGCAAAGAGCGCTCCAGAATGGAGATCTTGTCACCGGTGTGACGGTCTTCCAATTAGATAAAGGTATGGACACCGGGCCAATTTTCGCTCAGCAATCAATCAATATTGATCCCTCATGGAGAAGTTTTGAATTACTGCAGCATCTTTCACATCTTGGACCCGATGTTGTTCAGAAATCTTTTGACATGATTCAAAATGGGGAGAGTTCGAAGAATCAAGAAGGTTTGGCAACCAATGCACCCAAGATAAGTAAATCCGAAGCCAAGATCGACTTCACTCAAGATTCAGTAAAGATTGCCAATGACATCCGCGCCTTTACATACGAACCTGGCGCGTGGACTCTATGGAAGGGTGAATCTTTCAAGATATGTGCGACTAAAGTATCAAATGGTCCATTTGGTAAACCTGGACAAATATCCGTCATAGACAAGTCAGTTGTTGTTGCTACCGGCTCCGGCACTTTGGAGTTGTTAAGAGTTATTCCTTCAGGAAAGAAGGAAATGGACGCAATTGATTGGGCACGTGGAGCACGGCTGACCGGTGGTGAAATCTTTGGTTGAAGCGCGGCGTAATACTTTTAAGTCGCCTAAACCAGATGCGGCACGATTATTAGCCTTTGATCTTTTAACGGAAGTAAATCGTAATGAAGGTTATTCAAACCTTCTTTTACCTCAAGCGTTGAATGCCAGCAAATTAGATGATCGTGATCGCTCTCTAGTGACCGAACTCCTATACGGAACAATTCGTATGCAAGGCAAGCATGATTGGGTTCTATCCCAAGTTAGTGATCGTCCTTGGGCTGAGGTCGACTCGGGAATTGCGGACATCTGCCGCCTTGGGGTTCACCAAATCCATGAAATGCGAATACCTGATCACGCAGCTGTTGCTGCAACTGTCGAAGTTGCGCGCAAACGAATCGGCGAGTCAAAGGCAAGTTTTGTTAACGCACTTTTGCGTAGCGTTACTCGAAAAAGTCTCGAGGATTGGTTTTCACCGTTAGAAGCAATCACAGATCCTGTTGAAAGACTTTCCATCAAGTATTCACATCCAGAATGGATCGTTTCAGCCTATTACGATCTCCTTAAGAGCTGGTCTGAAGTTGAATCAGCGCTCAAAATTAACAACGAAGCGGCCACACCCACATTAGTTTCATGGCCGGGGTTTTCCACGCAGCAGGATTTGATTGAAATAGGGGGAGAACCTACGAATTTCTCTTCATATGGTGCTAATTGGAAAGGTAATCCGGGAGCACTTGATTTAATCAAGGCAAGAAAGATCGGAGTGCAGGATGAAGGGTCTCAACTAGTTGCTGAGGTCTTCGCAAAAGC
>DAIMGQ010000064.1:0-5068 GCA_036723815.1 Candidatus Planktophila sp. | reverse complement strand
GTAAGACGAAGTAACTGCTGATTAAACAAAGGGCACCACTTATATAGAAGGCGGCGGCGTAATCGCCAAGCTTTACACGTAAGACCGCTGCGCCAAAGGCAGCAATAGATCCACCAATTTGGTGGGCAGCAAAAACCCAGCCATAAATCACAGTTGCTCGCTCAGGACCCAAAATTGTTCGGCACAACATAATTGTTGGTGGAACCGTTGCAACCCAATCCAGTCCATAGAAGATTACGAAGACAAGGGTTGAAGGGTGCACGGTTGCAAACAAAATAGAGGGAAGCAAGAACAAGGACAGTCCGCGCAGGAAGTAGTAGAAAAACAAAAGCTTTCTAGGATCATATTTATCAGTAAGCCAGCCGGAGGCTAATGTGCCAATCACATCAAAGACACCAATTAGTGCAAGCAAGCTGGCTGCCACAACTTGGCCCATGCCATGATCATGGGCGGCTGGAATAAAGTGAGTACCAATTAGTCCGCTGGTGGAAAGACCGCAGACAAAGAAAGAACCGACCAAGATCCAGAAGTCTCTATGTGCACTGGCCTCTTTTAATGTTACAAAAGCTAATGTGGCTGCATTCATTGTTGGCTTAGCTGGAGCTTGCCAATCAGCCGGTGCGCCATAGGGCAACATTCCTAAATCTGCTGGCTTTTCGCGCAAGAAGAAATAAATCATTGGAACCATCAGCATTGCTGCTGCGCCAATAGTTAGACCAATTGATTTCCAACCATATGATTCAGAAAGTGAGGTTAATCCCGGCAAGAAAACTAATTGCCCGGTTGCAGCCGCTGCTGTTAATGCGCCAACTACTAAGCCGCGACGCTTAACAAACCAACGATTAGCAATAGTTGCTGCAAACACCAACGCCATAGAGCCGGTACCAATACCAACGATTACGCCCCAGGTTAGAACTAACTGCCATGGTGCGTTCACAAATGTTGTTAAGAAAGCTCCGGTACTAACAGTAGTTAGCGCCGCCATGACAACTTTTCGAACTGTAAATCGCTCCATCAACGCAGCAGCAAAAGGAGCTGTTAAACCAAAGAGCAGCACATTTACTGCGATTGCAAAAGAGATCTGATCTCTGCCCCAACCAAATGCATCCTCTAGTGGAACGATTAATACAGATGGGGCTGATCTAAAGCCAGCTGTTGCCACAAGGGTAAAGAAGGTAACAATCGCAGCAATCCATGCAGGATGAAATCTTCTTGTTTGTGGCATTAAGAAACCAGGCGAACCCAAACAGCAGTATCAGTTGGCAAGGTGTGGCCTGTGATTGGACCACTTGCAATCAAGATCTGGCTATCACTTGGTAGTTCTAGCGGTGCGCCAAAGTTGATGTAGCAGGCAAAATTTCCTGGACGCTTGAAGGCAACAACATCTGCGCCTGTTTGAATCCATTCCATTGGGCCATCACCTAAACCTGCTTCAGTTTTACGGATAGCAAGTGCTGTGCGATACATCGTAAGCGTTGATCCTTCGACGCCATCTTGAGTATCGACTGCGAAATCACCCATCCAAGGAGATTGTGGCAACCACGATTCATGGAGTTTCAATGAATCATTTGTTGAAAAACCAAATCCACCTTTTGGATCTGCAGTCCAAGGCAATGGAACACGGCAACCATCGCGGCCACGATCTACATAACCACTCATCTTCCATCGCGGATCAGTTAGACGATCTTCAGGAATATCGCGCACTTCAGGCAAGCCGATCTCTTCACCTTGGTACAAGTATGTTCCACCTGGTAAAGCCAGCGTCATCAATGTTGCACTGCGCGCGCGCAATGTTCCGCGCGCAACATTGAACTTTGCAGGATCGCCTTGGCGAGTAAATGTAGAAGTGCCGTCATTTGTCAGACCAAGATCTAAGCGGTCAATTGATCGCACAACATCATGGTTGTTAAACACCCACGATGTTGGTGCTCCAACCTCGGCCATCGCTTCAATAGAGCTATCAATCTTTGACTTAATCTGCTTGGCATCCCACAAGGTTGTAAGCATTTCAAAGTTAAATGAGTTCTGAAGTTCATCAGGGCGCACATATCGAGCAATGCGTGAAGCAGGAAATACCCAAGCCTCTGCAACTCCCATGCGATCTCCTGGGTATGAGTCAAAGATTTTGCGCCATGAACGATAGATATCGTGCACGCCTTCTTGATCCCAGAATGGCTTGTGTTCTGTTCCAAGCATTGCTGCAGTCACATCATGGCGAATATCTGGCAGGCCAGCTTCTTTGACCATGCCGTGTGCAACATCGATGCGGAATCCGTCAACACCGCGATCTAACCAAAACTTTAAAACATCTTCTAGGTGATCTTTAACCTCTTGGTTTTCCCAGTTTAGATCTGGCTGTTCAACTGCAAACAGGTGCAAGTACCACTGCCCTGGAGTTCCATCTGCTTCGGTAATTCTTTCCCAAGCTGGTCCACCAAATACTGCTTCCCAGTTGTTTGGTGGAAGTTCTCCGTTTTCGCCCTTGCCATCACGGAAGATGAAACGTTCACGCTCTTGTGAGCCAGGTGCAGCTTTTAACGCCGCTTGAAACCACTTGTGCTCACTTGATGTGTGGTTAGGAACAATGTCCACAATAAATTTAATTCCGTGCTCATGTGTTTCTTTGATCAGCTGTTCTGCCTGAGCCAATGTTCCATAGGCTGGCTCGATATCCATGTAATCAGCAACGTCATAGCCATGATCATGTTGTGGTGATGGATACCAAGGAGAAATCCAAATTGCATCAATGCCCAGTTGCTTTAGGTATGGAAGTCGTGAGCGAATGCCTTCAATATCACCAATACCATCGCCATTTGCATCAGCAAAGGAGCGTGGATAGATCTGGTAGGTAACCGCATCTCTCCACCATGGGCGTTCTGTGCGAGGGGCTAATGGTGGCATCGTTACTCCGTTTCGAGGTACTTAGTCAGGAATTCTCGCTCAACATCTGTAATGGGACGAGATTTCTTTGTATCTAATGCAACAGTTACTTGAACAGTTTTCACGCGAGCTAAGAGCTGGTCACCATTCTTCATCTCATAGGTCAGCCCGAATGAAGAGTTGCCGATTTTGTTTACCCAAATCGCAACATCGATGAAGATATCTCCTTCGTAGATAGGTGCAATGAAATCTACTTCGGCGCGAGCCACAACCATTTCAAGCATCTTGGACCACTCAAAGCGGGCTTCTTGTGCATAGGTCAAATAGGTCGCATTGTTGACGTGACCAAATGCGTCCAAATCGCCCCAGCGCACATACTGCTTACCCTGGAATCTCATTAGCGAGTTAACTTTCGGTATGTCATGCGATGTGGTCGAGAGGCTTCAGCGCCCAATCGCTCTAACTTGTTTTCCTCATAACTTTCAAAGTTTCCTTCAAACCAGAACCACTTCGCATCTCCCTCGTAAGCCAAGATGTGTGTTGCTACGCGGTCAAGGAACCATCGATCGTGAGAGATCACTACGGCGCATCCCGGAAACTCCAGTAACGCATTTTCAAGTGATCCCAAGGTTTCAACATCTAAATCATTTGTTGGCTCATCCAGCAATAACAGGTTTCCACCTTGCTTAAGCGTTAACGCCAAGTTCAAACGGTTACGTTCTCCACCTGATAGAACTCCTGCAGCTTTTTGTTGATCTGGACCCTTAAAACCAAAGCAGGAAACATAGGCACGTGATGGCATTTCAACTTGGCCGACCTTAATAAAGTCATTGCCGTCTGAAACAACTTCCCACAATGATTTCTTTGGATCAATGCCACCGCGGCTCTGATCAACATATGAAATCTTTACGGTCTCACCAATTTTAACTGCGCCAGAATCTGGCTCTTCCATGCCCATCAACGTCTTAAACAGCGTCGTTTTACCAGCACCGTTAGGACCAATGATTCCAACGATTCCGTTACGGGGTAGAGTAAATGAAAGATCTTCAATAAGAACGCGATCTCCAAAGCCCTTAGTTAAGTTGTTAACTTCAATAACAACATTTCCAAGGCGCGGGCCAGGTGGAATCTGAATTTCTTCAAAGTCGAGTTTGCGCATCTTGTCAGCCTCTGCTGCCATCTCTTCATATCGCGCAAGACGTGCCTTTGACTTTGCTTGGCGGCCCTTTGCATTTTGGCGCACCCAATCAAGCTCTTCTGCCAAACGCTTTGCGCGCTTTGCATCCTTTTGACCTTCAACCTTTAAACGTGCTGCTTTTGTTTCAAGATAGGTCGAGTAATTACCTTCATATGGATAAGCACGACCACGGTCTAGTTCAAGAATCCACTGGGCAACATTGTCCAAGAAGTATCTATCGTGCGTGATCGCAACAACTGCGCCAACATACTTATTAAGGTGTTGTTCCAACCACAATACAGATTCTGCATCTAAGTGGTTTGTTGGCTCATCAAGAAGAAGCAAATCTGGTGCTTGCAAAAGAAGTTTGCAGAGTGCAACGCGGCGCTTTTCTCCACCAGATAAGACAGAAACATCAGCATCGGCAGGTGGGCAACGAAGTGCATCCATTGCTTGTTCTAACTGTGAATCAAGCTCCCAGGCATTGCGGTGATCTAGTTGTTCCTGCAGATTTCCCATCTCAGCTAACAAAGTGTCATAGTCTGCATCTGGGTTTGCCATCTCGGCGCTAATCTCATCAAAGCGCGCAAGCATTGCAACGGTTTCTGCAACGCCCTCTTTAACGTTATCAATAACATTTTTTGTCTCATCAAGATGAGGCTCTTGCAGCAAGATTCCCACGGTGTAGCCGGGGGTTAAGTAGGCCTCACCATTTGATGGTTGCTGTAGTCCGGCCATGATCTGTAGGACAGTTGACTTACCTGCACCGTTAGGACCGACCACACCAATCTTGGCGCCTGGATAAAACATAATCGTGACGTCATCAAGGATGACCTTGTCACCATGCGCTTTACGCGCCTTCTTCATCGTATAAATGAACTCAGCCATGGAATGAAACCTTAGTGGTAGTCACGGGTAGACTATGCATTACGACCCTCCTACAAGCGCCTGTAGCTCAGTCGGATAGAGCACCCGCCTTCTAAGCGGGTTGTCGCAGGTTCGATTCCTGCC
>DAIMGQ010000063.1:0-5318 GCA_036723815.1 Candidatus Planktophila sp. | reverse complement strand
CGGTAATTATTCTGGGCAGCGGACCCAATCGCATCGGTCAAGGAATTGAATTTGACTATTCATGTGTCCATGCATCTTTTACATTGCGCGATGCTGGTTTTGAAACAATTATGATTAATTGCAATCCAGAAACTGTCTCAACGGACTACGACACTAGTAATCGACTCTATTTTGAACCACTCACGCTTGAAGATGTCCTTGAAGTTGTTTATGCAGAAACCCAGGCTGGACCCGTCCTAGGTGTGATCACTCAATTGGGTGGTCAAACTCCACTTGGTTTGGCTGCTGGGTTAAAAGCTAATGGAGTCAATATTCTTGGCACTTCGCCAGAAGCAATAAATCTTGCTGAAGAGCGGGGAGCATTCGGAAATATTTTGGCTGATCAGGGTTTAACAGCTCCTCAATTTGGCATGGCTTCTTCTCAATTAGAGGCGACAACAATTGCTCATGAGATCGGATATCCAGTATTAGTTCGCCCATCATTTGTTCTTGGTGGTCGTGGCATGGAGATTGTTTATGATGATGCTGCACTCGGTGGATTCATCACGAGAGCAACAGATATAACTCCAGATCATCCTGTCTTAGTTGATAGATTCCTTGATAACGCTATTGAAATAGACGTTGATGCCCTTTTTGATGGAACTGAACTCTTCCTTGGGGGAGTAATGGAGCACATTGAAGAGGCTGGCATCCATAGTGGTGACAGTGCATGCGTGCTTCCGTCAATGACCGTAACAGATGAACAGAGAGTCGAGATTAGGATTGCAACAGAGAAGATCGCTCGCGGTGTTGATGTTCGTGGGCTGATTAATATTCAATTCGCGATAGCCGACAATTCACTCTATGTACTAGAAGCAAATCCACGAGCTTCTAGAACTGTTCCATTTGTTAGTAAGGCAACGGGTGTGCCGTTAGCAAAAGCTGCTGCAAGGATTTCAGTAGGTGCAACTATTTCTGAGTTGCGTGCCGAGGGCATACTCCCATCACGTGGGGATGGAGTCGCTAAGGGAGTTTCCGTTAAAGAGGCGGTGCTTCCATGGAACCGCTTCCGCAGAACCGATGGACGAGGCGTTGATGCAGTTCTAGGACCAGAGATGCGTTCTACCGGTGAAGTTATGGGAATCTCTCCAACATTTGGTGAGAGTTATGCGAAAAGCCAGATCGCAGCATTTGGGCCTTTGCCTGTATCTGGCACAGTGTTTATCTCTTTGGCCGACAAAGACAAAGCGACGGGGATCGAACCCGCTAAGGGATTTTCGGATCTAGGTTTCCGAATCCTTGCGACAGATGGAACAGCATTGTTCTTGCAAAAGCACGGTATAGAGTGCACTCCAGTGCGGAAAAACTCTGAGGGAACTGGCGCTATGGGTGAGAAAACAATCGTTGACATCATTAACGCAGGTGAGATTGATTTGGTAATTAATACGCCGGTTGGACGTGGAACTCGCGCAGATGGCTGGGCTATCCGGACCGCTGCCGTGCAACGCTCTATCCCATGCATCACAACGACTGCTGGATTTAGCGCTGCTGTAGATGCAATCACTTTCCTCCAAAGCAGTCCTCTTAGCATTAAGTCTTTGCAAGAGTGGTTGGCATAAATGTCTCAAATAAATAAGAGCGCAGCTCAACTGCTTGCACCTATCGTGAGCAATAAGAAGGTGGGCCAATACCACCAGATAATCATTAACATCGGAGATCTTGCCTCTTTATGTAAACCAGGAAATTTCGTTGCAATAAATGTTGGTGGGGATTCATCAAGCATGATCTTGCGCCGAGCATTTGCTATCTCTCGCGTCTCAATCAATTCCACTTTTGGCGGAACGATGGAGCTAATAGCTGCCCCGCATGGTCAGGGGAGTAAGTGGCTATGCGCCCAAGGGGAAGGAGCTGTTCTAGATATCGTTGCACCGCTTGGAACCGCTTTCGGAATTCCTACAGAACCGGTTCCTGTGTTGCTCGTTGGCGGCGGTTATGGATCAGCACCTTTGTTCGGATTAGCTGAAGTACTAAATGCGCGTGGTTGCAGGGTTGATATGTTGCTCGGTGCAAGTACCGCCTCAAAAATATATGCTCCTATGGAGGGAAAGCGCGCTGTTAACTCAATGCGTATTTATACTGAAGATGGGTCTATGGGACAAACAGGACGAGTCACAGATCCAATAGCTGAAATAATTAAAGACTTAGATGTCGCTGTCGTGTATTCGTGTGGCCCTATGCAAATGTTGTCGGCGATAACAAAGATCACTGATTCACTCTCAGTTGTTCATCAATGCGCTGTTGAAGAAGCGATGGCCTGTGGTATCGGTGTTTGTATGACCTGTGTTCTCCCAGTCGAAAACGAAGATGGGACTGTCTCGATGCTTCGTTCATGTATCGATGGGCCTGTAATGGATGGATCTAAAGTCCAGTGGAGTTTGGTTGGTAAACAACTATGACCGCTTTAGATTTCTCAACGACAATTGGAAACACATGGTTTCCTGCTCCAACATTTACAGCAAGTGGATGTGCTAGTTCTGGCCGTGAATTGGCACAGTTTTTCCCATTACGAGAAATGGGTGGAGTAGTCACCAAGTCTGTAATGTCGAAGGTGCGAACCGGTCGAGCAACTCCACGTATGGCTGAAACCCCGAGTGGAATGCTTAATTCAATTGGTTTACAAGGCCCTGGGATAGATGCATTCATCGCTAAGGATATTCCTTACCTAATCGAGCAAAAAGCGCGAATTATTGTTTCGATCGCGGGTGAAACTGTTGAAGAGTATTCGACACTTGCCAGAAAACTCCGCTCTGTCTCAGGCATCAGTGCAATAGAAGTCAATATTTCCTGTCCAAATGTTGAAAATCGCGGATTAGTTTTTGCGTGTGACCCTGAAGCTTCCAGAAGAGTTATCGATGGTGTGAGACGCACAATTGGCGGAGAACTTCCAATAATTGCAAAACTGTCTCCTGATGTAACTGATTTAGTGTCAATTGCACGTGGTGTTGTTGACGCTGGGGCCGATGGATTGGCATTGATCAATACAGTGCTCGGCATGGTGATAAATGTTGACACTATGCGTCCTCATTTAGGTGGGAAAACCGGAGGGTTATCCGGACCTGCTATTCGTCCGATTGCTGTTCGTGCTGTGTATCAAGTACACGCAGCGCTTCCCCAAGTTCCAATCCTAGGAATGGGTGGAGTTGCATCCGGTAAAGATGCTCTGGAAATGGTTTTAGCTGGAGCAAGTGGTGTATCAATTGGTACGGCAAGCTTTGGTAATCCAACCGCCATCATGAAGATTCAAAACGAATTAAAACAGTTGCTGCTAGATCGCGGTTTTACATCACTGAAGCAGGCAATTGGCTATGCGCATAGACCAGAAGCAGAGCAGGCAAATGTCTAAAGCGCCGATTGTTCTTGCAGTTGACACACCAGAGTTAGCAATGGCTATTGAATGGGTCAAGGCGACACAAGACTATGTTTCGGTTTACAAACTCGGCTTGGAGTTCTTCTTAACTTTTGGCAGCGAAGGTGTAAAAGCAATTAAGGGTGTAACTGACTCTGACATTTTCCTTGACCTTAAACTTCATGACATTCCTCATACAGTAAGTGGCGCTGCAAAAGCGGTATCCAATCTAGCTCCGCGATACTTAACGGTTCATGCATCAGGTGGTGCGGCAATGATCAAGGCAGCAGTTGATGCTTCACCAAAAACACATGTAACGGGAGTTACGATCTTGACCTCTTTATCTGAAGAAGATGTGAGTGAAATAGGTTATGGAACAAACGCCCTTGATTCTGCTGTTGGTTTGGCCAGAATTGCCGTGGCGGCTGGTGCGGGTGCAATCGTGTGTTCACCTTTGGAGATTGCAGCTATTCGGAAAGCGGTTGGTCCCACGCCAATCATCATTACACCCGGGGTGAGACCGGCAGATTCAGCAGCAGGTGATGATCAAGTAAGAACCATGACTCCGAAAGGTGCAATCTCTACCGGAGCAAACTTGGTTGTGATTGGACGTCCGATCACTCAAAGTTGGAGCGCCGGAGCTGAGGCCATGCGCGATCGCGCCGCTCAGATTGCATCCGAACTTATCTAGATTAAACGCTAGATTTATCACATGGGATTACCTCCGCAGTTAACATCTGAGCAGCGCCAGCAAGCGTTGCTAAAAGCTGCAGCGTCAAGAAAACGTCGATCCGAGGTCAAGATTAAGATCAAGAGCGGTGAATTTTCCGTCGATACGATATTGGAGATGGCAAAAACCGATGACGCAGTTGCAAAGATGCGAGTGAAGGAGTTACTTGAGTCTTTATCCGGAGTTGGTAAAGTGCGCGCACAATCACTTATGGAGCGTTTGGATATCTCTCCTACCCGTAGAATTCAGGGATTAGGTCGGCTCCAGATTAAGCAGTTGCGCGAGGAGTTTATGAAGTTAGATCACGCAATCAAACCTGGCAAGCTCCTTGTTCTTTCAGGTCCGGGCGGTGTTGGTAAGAGTACTGTCGCGAAAAGGCTTCGTGAGGCCGGTGACTTCTGGGTTAGCGTAAGTGCAACAACTAGAAGCCCTAGAGATAATGAAGTTGATGGAAAAGATTACTTCTTTGTGAGTGAAGAAGAGTTCAGCCGCATGGTTAAAGCAGATGAGTTCTTAGAGTGGGCAGAATTCGCAGGCAATCGTTATGGCACTCCTCAGGAAAGCGTTGAGCAAGCTTTATTACTTGGTAAAAATGTTTTATTAGAGATTGAAATTGAAGGAGCAAAACAAGTTAAAGCACATTTGCCTCAATCAGTTCTTGTTTTTCTAGAGCCTCCAACGTGGGAGGAGTTAGTCGCTCGACTTGAAGGTCGGGGGACTGATAGCCCTGAGAGAAGGGCTGAACGCCTCAAATTAGCCCAAGAAGAGCTGGCCGTAGCATCATTTTTTGATGTAGTCCTGATAAATGACCAGGTCGAGACCGTGGTCGAGAAACTGATAGAGTTAGCCCATAATTAATAGGTTGTTATTAATTGGGAAATTAATGAAGCGGGGTAAACCATGGATGGAATTACTAATCCACCGATTGACGAACTTCTAGACAAGAGTGGCTCGAAGTACAGCCTTGTTCTATACGCTGCAAAGCGCGCTCGTCAGATCAACGCTTATTACTCACAACTTGGCGAAGGACTACTTGAATACGTAGGACCACTAGTTGAAACACATGTGCATGAGAAGCCACTTTCAATCGCACTTCGCGAGATCAATGAAGGTCTTCTAACAATCGAAAACCTCGAGCCAACCGCTTAAAATCTTTCGAATGTCACTAATCGGCCGCGAGGTTGTACTCGGCGTTGGTGGCGG
>DAIMGQ010000062.1:3711-5423 GCA_036723815.1 Candidatus Planktophila sp. | reverse complement strand
AATCCAGGCACCGCAGCTGAGATGGTCGAGATTGATAAGTTCAATGATTCCTTGCGCGCAAATGGTCAGTGGATCTTTGCTTGGGGATTACAGCCGCCAGAGACAGCAAACGTAATTGATAACCGCAATGATGCAAATCTGAGCACCGGTAAACCACTATTTGATGCCAAAGAGAATTTCAGTGGATTGTGGATTATTGAGGCTGAAAATGCTGAAGTAGCTGAAAGGTTGGCGTATTCGGCATCAAAGGCATGCAATAGAAAAGTTGAACTTCGCCCAATGCATTGAGCGTGGACACAAATCGCGCTAAAGAGCTTGCAGCAATAAAGAAAAAGATTTCTAAGGTTGATCCAGCTTTTGTTCCTGCTATTAGAAATCTAGAGCCCTGCACATTCGGATTAGTTAAACCAAAGCTTTCTCAGTATCAATCACTGATTCGGGCGGTGATTGCTCAGCAAGTAAGCACTGCTGCAGCGCGAACAATTTCGGCAAGACTTGAAACCAAGTGCTCAGGATCCATCACAGCCGAAAGAGTTGGCGCACTTTCACTTAAGCAACTGCAGTCTGTTGGATTAACAGGTGCAAAAGTGCGCACGATAAGTGAGCTGACTTCAGCTGCGCTATCGGGGGAGATCAACTTTAGAAAGTTTTCACACATGTCTGATGAAGAGATTATTGGAGAACTAGTCCCGTTATTTGGCATCGGCAGATGGACGGTTGAGATGTTCTTGATCTTTCACCTTGGACGCTTGGATGTGTGGCCGGTAGATGACTTAGCTGTGCGTCGCGGGTGGGATAACTTGCACGGAAACTCAGAACCCATTAAACCTAAAGTTTTGCAGGGTTTAGGAGACCAGTTTGCTGGGATGCGAAGCGTTGTTGCATGGTATTGCTGGAGAGCCTCCTAGTAACTAGTTACTATGGGGACTTACTTACAGCGAAGGGAGGCAGTTCGTGCTTGAAGCGTTAATTCTCGGCATTGTTCAAGGCCTCACTGAGTTCTTACCTATCTCATCAAGTGCTCACATTCGCATCGTTGGTGAGTTCATGAACAAGGCACAAGATCCTGGCGCACGGTTTACTGCAATCACACAGATCGGCACAGAGCTAGCGGTGCTTATCTTCTTCCGCAATGACATCAAAGCGATACTAGTTTCTTGGTTTAGACAGGTGCTAAAGCGCGCAGAGCTAAGCACTGAAGAAAAAGGCCAAGCTCGTATGGGTTGGCTCATCATTATCGGTAGCGTTCCTATCGTCGTGCTTGGCTATTTTGGCAGAGACATCATTACAAATGATCTTCGCTCACTGTGGTTGATTGCATCTGTGATGATCATCTTTGGTGTGATCCTTGGTATTGCAGATAAGTACGGAAAGAGCGAGCGTTCCTTAGGTCAACTAAGTACCAAGCACGGTGTTCTCTATGGCACAGCACAAGCTCTGGCATTAATTCCTGGAGTCTCGCGATCTGGTGCAACGATTGCCATGGGTCGTTTCTTGGGGTATTCCCGCGAAGCTGCTCTTCGCTACTCCTTTTTGCTAGCCCTACCTGCAGTTTTCGGTAGTGGTTTTTATCAATTAAAGGATGCATTTTCTGCAGATGCTGCGCCCAATGTGTTCTCGATTCCAGAAACCTTTGCAGCTACTGCTGTGGCATTTGGTGTGGGCTATGTAGTAATTGCTTGGTTACTAAAGTTTGTTTCAACTAAGAGTTT
>DAIMGQ010000062.1:0-3611 GCA_036723815.1 Candidatus Planktophila sp. | reverse complement strand
TGCAGATGGCATGATTTGAGCATGAACGAAAAAGTCGTTGTTGAGATTATTGATCCAAATGAGTGGCAGCGCCTGCGTGCAATACGACTTAAGTCATTAGCCGTTAATCCGGAGGCATTTGGAGGAAGGCTTGAGATTGAAAGTGCAGAAAATGAAACTGTTTGGCGCGAGAAGTTTCTTAAGAATGATTTTTTAATTGCATCAGTTGACGGCGTAGATGCTGCCATGATGTTTATCGAAGTCCTTGTTGGTGACTTCGGTGCAACATGTTGGATCGGCGGTTGTTGGAGTGATCCCGACTATCGCGGAAAAGGATTATTGCGAGCCATGATGAGTTTTGTTGATGAGCAAGACAGGGGCTGGCAGGTTCAGGGATTAGGTGTGTGGATCGATAACTACAGCGCTATTGCAGCCTATGAAAAGCTAGGTTTTGTGAAGATGGGCGAGGACACTCCAAGCACGCGCCAGCCAGGAAAGTTTCACCAACGAATGATTAGAAAAAGTATCGGCTAGATGTTTTCTAGTTTGTAGCCAAGTCCGCGAATAGTCTGAATGAGCACTGGATTAGCAGGATCTGCTTCTATCTTTGCACGCAAACGCTTGATGTGAACATCTAGAGTCTTGGTATCACCGTAGTAATCCCCGCCCCACACACGATCAATCAACTGTGAGCGAGTGAGAACTCGACCAGAGTTGCGCATTAAGAACTCAAGTAGTTCAAACTCTTTGAGAGGTAGTGAAACAGGTGAGCCATTGACTGACACCTGATGCTTGCCAATGTTGAGCTTTACCGGTCCAACTTCCATTAAATCTTGATCTTGGATTGAGCCATCTTCTGTATTTCCACGGCGCAACACCGCTTTAATGCGGGCAATTAATTCACGTGATGAATAAGGCTTAGTGACATAGTCATCTGCGCCAAGTTCAAGTCCGACAACCTTGTCGATTTCAGCATCTTTTGCTGTCAACATGATGATTGGAACTTGGGACGTTGTGCGAATTGTTCGGCACACCTCAACACCTGAAACTTCAGGAATCATGAGATCGAGAAGGATTAAGTCAGCACCTTCTTTGGCAAAGATCTCAAGTGCCTTGCGGCCATCTTCTGCCACCAAAGTCTCAAATCCCTCTTTACCGAGCAGGAATGCCAGCGCTTCTGAAAATGATGCTTCATCTTCAACGATGAGAATCTTGGACATTAAATGGCCTCCACTTGTTTGTTGTAAATAGGCAAAAGTAAGGTGAATGTACTTCCGACATTTTCTGCGCTCCACACCTTCACGTCGCCGCCATGCTTTGATGCGACGTGCTTAACAATTGAAAGACCCAAGCCTGTGCCACCTGTTTGGCGAGAACGGGCTGGATCTACTCTGTAAAAACGCTCGAAGATTCTTAAAAGATCAGCCTCAGGGATACCAATTCCTTGATCTGTGACTGAAATTTCGACAATGCCATCTACTAGCTTGCTCGTCACTGCAACCTTAGTATTTTCTGGGGAGTAATTAATCGCGTTATCAATAAGATTTTGAGCCGCCATAGTTAACTGATCACGATCGCCCCACACAGACAGGCTTCGCTCTTCCTGAAAAGTAACTGTGATCTTTCTGTTTTCGGCGTTGATCTGACTTTGATCTATGGCCTCTTTTACTAGGTATCCAACTTCGACTTCTTCAGCAACTTGCAAAGGATCAGAGTCTTGAATGCGAGAGAGGTTAATAATTTCTTGCACTAAATCTGTTAAGCGCTTGGATTCGGATTGCATTCGGGTTGCAAACATCGCGACAGCTTCGGGTTCATCTTTTGCACCTAAGACCGCTTCGCTTAACAGTGAAAGCGCACCGATTGGTGTTTTTAATTCATGGGAAATATTTGCAACAAAGTCACGGCGTACTTCGTGAACACGCTGAGCTTCACTCTCATCGGAGATAAGAACAATGACAAGATCACCTTCGGTTAAAGGAAAGATGTTTACCGTTAACTCATGAATACCTTCACCAATTGGTCCACGAGGAATATCTATGCGACCGGTATGTTTTGTATTTTTTCTGCGCACTACACGAATAGTTGCTAATAATTCTGGGCTATCAATTCGCCCATCCTTTAGAATTCCTAAGCGCTCTATTCCCTTGGATTCATAGATAGGAAATTCGCCAGGTGCGAGAATGAGGGCTTCACCATCGAGGTTATTAAGAGTGCTCAGAAGCATGTCGGGCAGTAGGCGTGAGTCTGTGGCCTCTTCAATCACCCGGCGCTTCAACCACATAATGAAACTCTATCGCGCAAAAACCCCAGTTAACCGCTCGTTTACCCAATGGATTGCATATGTTAACCATTGAGCCTTAGGTTGCACCCATGGCCCTTATTAGATCAGCGTTTCAGGATGAGTTAGATGGCGTCTCACAATCCTTGGTGGACCTCACCAACATGGTTTCTGAATCAATCGTTAAATCTTCTAAGGCGCTGCTAACGGCAGACCTCAAGTTAGCTGAAGAAGTAATCGCAACCGATGCGAAAATCGATGATTACCAGCATGACCTCGATACCCGCATCATCGACATTATTGCCCGCCAGCAACCTGTGGCATCTGATCTTCGTGCCTTGATCACGGCCCTTCGTATGAGCGCAGACCTTGAGCGCATGGGCGATCTTTCACACCACATTGCAAAGGTTGCCCGACTTCGCCACCCAAACAATGCCATCCCCAATGATTTAGTTTTGGCATTTACTGAGATGGGCTATGTCGCAGAAAAGCTTGCAACAAAGGTTGCAACAGTTATTACAACCAGAGATACCGATATGGCATTACAGGTTGAAAAAGATGATGATGAAATGGATGACCTCCATAGAAAAGTCATTTCAGGAATCATTAGCAATGGCTCAACAATCACAATTGAATCAGCCATTGACCTTACTTTGCTAGGTCGTTACTACGAGCGCTTTGCAGACCATGCCGTTGCTGTTGCACGCCGTGTGTACTTCCTTGTTAAGGGCGAGTTCCCAGCTTAAAAGTTTAGTTAACCCTCCTCATTAATCGATTCCAGGGTTACACTAAAGAATCGAGTGAAAGAGGATGTTATGCAGATCAACTTAGATAAGAAATCTGGATTGCTGCTTGGCATCATCGCGGCATTGCTAGTAATTGTCATTGTTTTGCTGGTTGATAAAGTCGAAGACGATGAACACATGATCGAATCTCACTCATCTCAGATCATAAAGATTGGATAGCCATGAATATTGCAGAAATTGCTGCTGCCTATGAAGCAGCAACTAAAGAGTTTCTAGACATTGCAACCTCTGTGCCAGCAGATAAGTTGGATGTTAATGATGGTGAAAACTGGAGTTCTCGCCAAGTAATTCATCACTGCGCAGATAGCGAAGCCCAGTCTTATGCGCGCCTGCGTCGATTAGTGGCAGAGCCGAACCCAGTAATTCAGGGATATGACGAGAACTTATGGGCCAAAGATGCCACTCTGGGATACACAGAACTTCCTATTGAAAACTCAATTGCTGTCTTTACCTCTGTTCGAGCAGCATCCTTAGACATCATCAAGCGACTGACGCCTGCGCAATTAGAACTAACCGGCACTCACACCGAAGCTGGGGAGTATTCG
>DAIMGQ010000061.1:0-5501 GCA_036723815.1 Candidatus Planktophila sp. | reverse complement strand
TGATCGCATTTCCAACGCCAACGCAATCGGCGTTGGAAATCGGTCCATTAACAATTCATTTCTATGCACTCTGCATCATCACCGGTATCGCTGTTGCAATTTGGTTGGGTGACAAGAGATTTTGTGCAAAAGCAGTTAACGGCAAATCAGTAGTTTCTGAAGTTGCAATTACCGCAGTTCCTGTCGGCATAATCGGTGGACGTATTTATCATGTGATCTCTTCACCCTCTGCTTATTTTGGTTCAGAGGGCAATCCATTAGATGCATTCAAGATTTGGGAAGGTGGATTAGGTATCTGGGGCGCCATTTCTCTGGGGCTCGTCGGTGCTTATCTGCGATACAGATCATTACAAAAACGGATCGACCTGCCTTCATTTGCAGTCTTTGCTGATGCGCTAGCTCCCGGGATTTTATTTGCCCAGGCAATCGGTCGATTTGGAAATTGGTTTAACGGCGAACTCTTTGGACGACCTTTAGATACTTGGTGGGCACTTGAAGTTCCATTTAAGTATCGACCTTTTGGTTATACCGAATTTGAGTCCTTTCACCCAACATTTTTGTATGAGGCAATCTGGTGTGTTCTTGTAGCAGTGGTACTGTTGAAATTTGGCAACACACTCAAGGCCGGACAGGTCTTTGCAGCATATGTATTTGCCTATTGCTTCGGAAGATTCTTCATTGAGTTAATTCGCATTGATTCAGCCAATACGATCGCGGGATTACGTGTAAATGTATGGGTGAGTCTGATCGTTGGTATTGGCTCGGCCCTATTTTTCCTCCGTGCCTCAAGAAAGAATGCATAGGCTTCGTGTAGGCTAGCCAAATGGCACTTGAAGAGGTTTATAAGCGCAATCTTCAACACCGTACCCACCGCGCAGGTTGGCTACGTGCTGCAGTCCTTGGTGCAAACGATGGCCTCGTCTCAACTGCATCATTAATGGTTGGCGTTGCAGCTGCAGGTAAGAATGACTTCTTGGTTACGGCAGGCATTGCAGGAATTACAGCTGGTGCAATGTCGATGGCAGTTGGTGAATATGTTTCAGTGCGTTCACAAAATGATGTCGAAGATTCAGATCGATTGTTAGAGATTGAACATTTAGCAGCAGATCCAGATGGCGAGTTGCAGGAGTTGCAACACATTTATATTAATCGCGGACTTACACCGGCACTTGCTCTACAAGTTGCGCTAGAAATGCACCACAAAGATCCATTAGAAGCGCATTTGCGAGATGAACTTGGGCAAAGTCCAGAGACCAAAGCCAGACCTGTTCAGGCAGCAGTTGCCTCGGCCATCGCCTTTACATGCGGCGGTTTGATTCCATTTGCTGGTGCATTTGCTCCAACACTTGGTGCTAAGGCGTGGAGCATTGTCATATTTACTCTTGGCGGTTTGGTGTTAACAGGTGTGGTTAGCGCCAGAATTTCAGGTTCAAAGGTGTTAGCTCCAACAGTTCGGGTGTTACTTGGCGGGTGCCTAGGTATGGCAATCACCGCTGGAATTGGCCAAATCGCCAACATCTCAGGCATCTAAGTAAGCCTGACCTTAGGCTTCCTTTTCACCTACTTATTGCTACGCTTTCCCACTAAGTAAGTCCCGGGCCAAGGATGTCCCTATTCACGTAGGACAATTCCGTAGGAGCTTCGCACATGGCACTTGCATCCAATTATCCACAAGCACAAGGGCTCTATGACCCTGCCCAAGAACATGATGCTTGTGGTGTTGCGATGGTTGCCACCCTCAACAAAGTTGCAACACATGAGATTGTTGCAAAAGCTCTAACCGCACTTCGTAATATGGAACACCGCGGGGCATCTGGTGCTGAACCAGACAGCGGTGATGGCGCCGGAATCTTAATTCGTGTCCCAGATGCTTACTTCCAGGCAGTTGTTGATTTCAAACTTCCAGCGGCAAATGCATATGCAACTGGTATCGCATTTGTGGCACGTGGGGCAGATGTAAAGAGCGATATTGCAAAGATCGCCGAAGAAGAGGGCCTAACTGTCTTGGGATGGCGTGAAGTTCCAATTAACTCCACATCATTAGGAAAAACCGCACTATCTGTAATGCCAGATTTCCATCAAGTTTTTGTTGCAGGCAAGAATGGCGAGACAGGTATCGCACTTGATCGTTTAGCTTTTTGTTTACGCAAGCGCGCTGAGCACACACTTGATCTGTATTTTCCTTCGTTGTCCTCACAGACCATCGTCTACAAGGGAATGCTCACAACAGGACAGTTAGAAGAGTTTTTCCCTGAGCTCTCAGATGAGCGTGTAGTTTCTCCGCTTGCATTAGTGCACTCACGATTTTCTACTAATACTTTTCCTTCTTGGCCACTTGCCCACCCTTATCGCTTCATTGCACACAATGGTGAGATCAATACCGTTAAGGGAAATCGCAACTGGATGCGTGCTCGCGAATCTCTACTTGCTAGTGATGTTATTCCGGGAGATCTAAAGCGCCTATTCCCAATCGTTGAAATGTCAGGTTCAGATTCAGCATCATTTGATGAAGTCCTAGAGCTTTTGTATTTAGGTGGACGATCTTTACCTCACGCAGTCTTAATGATGATTCCTGAAGCATGGGAAAACCACGCAACGATGCCGCAGAATCGTCGTGATTTCTACGCATTCCATGCATCCATGATGGAGCCTTGGGATGGACCAGCCTGTGTGACATTTACAGATGGGCATCAAGTTGGCGCGGTACTAGATCGCAACGGCTTACGTCCATCACGTTTCTGGGTTACAAAGGATGGTCTTGTAGTACTCGCATCTGAAGTTGGCGTACTTGATATTCCGGCTGAAAACATTGAGCGCAAGGGTCGCTTGCAGCCAGGAAAAATGTTCTTGGTAGACATCGAGCAGGGCCGCATTATTGAAGATGGCGAAATTAAAGATGACTTAGCAAATGCGGCCCCCTATAAAGAGTGGCTGCATGCGGGGATGGTCAAGCTCAGCGATCTTCCATCACGTGAGCACATTGTGTATCCGCACTCATCTGTTGTTCGCCGCCAACGTGCATTTGGGTATACCGAAGAGGATCTGCGCATCCTTGTTACTCCCATGGCCAAAAACGGCATGGAAGCACTTGGTTCAATGGGTACAGATACTCCGATTGCAGCTCTTTCTGAGAAGCCACGTTTAATCTTTGATTACTTCTCACAACTATTTGCTCAGGTTACTAATCCACCGTTGGATGCAATCCGTGAAGAGCTTGTAACAAGTCTTGGAACTTCAATGGGTCCTGAGCACAATTTGTTGGACCCAGGTCCATCCAGTTGTCGCCAAATTTCTTTGGCTTTTCCTGTCATCGATAATGATGAACTTGCAAAGATTATTCACGTTAATGCAGATGGAGATTATCCAGGCTTAAGTGCACACGTGGTTCGCGGTTTGTTCAATATCGCCGATGGTGGAGACTCATTGCGTGATCGCTTAAATGAGATCAAGGCCGAAGTTTCACAAGCGATTAACGATGGCGCACACATCATCGTTCTTTCTGATCGTGATGGCGATGCTGAGAACGCTCCGATTCCATCACTACTTCTTACTTCGGCAGTTCACCATCACTTGATTCGCGAAAAGACTCGCACCAAGGTTGGCCTTGTTGTTGAAGCTGGCGATGTGAGAGAAGTTCACCATGTGGCACTTCTTATTGGTTATGGTGCAGCATGTGTTAACCCATACCTTGCGATGGAGTCTGCAGAAGATTTAGTGCTACAAGGCGTCATCACTGGCATCACTCCGGAAAAAGCTGTTAAGAATCTCATCAAGAGTCTTGGTAAAGGCGTGCTTAAGGTGATGTCCAAGATGGGTATCAGCACAATCGCTTCCTACACAGGAGCTCAAGTATTCGAAGCTATTGGTTTGTCTCAAGAAGTTGTCGATGAATACTTTGTTGGAACGACCTCACGTCTTGGTGGCGTGTCACTGGACATCATTGCCGAAGAAACAATTGCTCGCCATCACGTTGCATATCCACCTGGGGGAGAAGTTCCAGGAACAAAGCGTCTTCCTATTGGCGGGGAGTACCAGTGGCGCCGTGAGGGTGAACCACACCTGTTTGATCCAGAAACTGTCTTTAGATTGCAGCACTCAACACGCAATAAGCGGTATGACATTTTCAAGCGCTATACCGATCGCGTTAATGAGCAAAGCACACGTTTGATGACACTTCGTGGGTTGTTCGAATTCAAAGATGGCGTCAATGCGCCTATCTCAGTTGATGAAGTTGAACCAATTAGCGAGATTATTAAGCGCTTCTCGACGGGTGCGATGTCATATGGGTCTATTTCGGCTGAGGCGCACGAAACATTAGCAATTGCAATGAATCGTTTAGGTGGAAAATCAAACACAGGTGAAGGCGGCGAAGAGCCAGAGCGCAATCTCCCAATGGCAAATGGTGATTCAAAGCGTTCTGCAATCAAGCAGGTTGCATCTGGTCGATTTGGCGTGAACAGTAATTACTTGGTCAATAGCGATGACATTCAAATCAAGATCGCACAAGGTGCAAAGCCTGGTGAAGGTGGTCAACTACCTGGTAACAAGGTTTATCCGTGGATAGCGAAGGCGCGTTACTCCACACCTGGTGTTGGATTGATTTCACCACCCCCACATCACGATATCTATTCAATTGAAGATCTTGCTCAGCTCATTCACGATTTAAAGAATGCGAATAAGAATGCTCGTGTTCACGTGAAGTTGGTGGCAGAGGTTGGCGTTGGAACTGTTGCCGCTGGAGTTTCTAAGGCACACGCAGATGTGGTTTTGATTTCTGGCCATGATGGTGGAACAGGTGCATCACCTCTTACATCTCTCAAGCACGCTGGTGCGCCATGGGAGTTAGGTTTGGCTGAAACCCAACAGACGTTGCTGCTTAATGGACTTCGCGATCGCATTGTTGTGCAGACAGATGGACAGCTAAAGACAGGTCGAGATGTTGTTATTGCGGCGCTGCTGGGTGCTGAAGAGTATGGATTTGCAACTGCGCCACTTGTTGTCTCTGGTTGCATCATGATGCGCGTGTGTCATTTGGACACATGTCCTGTTGGAGTGGCAACACAAAACCCAGAGCTTCGTAAAAACTTCACGGGCAAGCCTGAGTTTGTTGAAACATTCTTTGAATATATTGCAGAAGAGGTTCGCGAAATCTTGGCCCAACTTGGATATCGCACACTTCTTGAGGCTGTGGGACACGTTGAGTCACTTGATACGCGTAAGGCGGTTGAGCACTGGAAGGCTGCAGGATTAAACCTTGAGCCACTTTTGGTTCGCCCAGATGTTGATAGCCCATTGCACAACACCATTAAGCAGGATCACGGACTCGATGCAGCACTTGATAACACATTGATCAAGCTGTCAGAAGCTGCCCTTGTTAAGGCAGAAGCGGTGCGAATTGATTTACCCGTGCGAAACGTTAATCGCACAGTGGGAACCATGCTTGGCGCAGAGATAACTCGTAAATATGGCGCAGAGGGTCTGCCAGAAGGAACTATCGATGT
>DAIMGQ010000060.1:0-5516 GCA_036723815.1 Candidatus Planktophila sp. | reverse complement strand
AGCCATTGCAAGTAGTGCGAAAGGGATGGAACTAGGTTTGATTGTCCAGAAGTATGCAACGATCATTATTCGCCAACAATCATTGGCGTCGCACCTGTGCACTCAATTAATTCTGCATAACTAGTTGGATAAACGGCGTGGGGGTGGCCAGCAGCTGCCCACACAACCTCGTAATCATTGAGCGCTTGATCAATAAGAATTTTTGCGGGTGAGACCCAGCCGATGGGAGCAACCCCACCAATTGAAAACCCTGATTTTTCCTTAACGTAATCTGCATCAACACGGCCAAGCTTTTCAATACCGAGATTCTTAGCAACTAAATCTGTATCAACGCGGTGACGTCCGCTGGTAATAATCAATAGCGGTGACTCATCTGGAAGTTTAAAGATAAGCGATGAAGCGATCTGTCCGACCTCAATGCCAAGTGCCGTTGCAGCTTCTTGCGCAGTGCGGGCGCTATCTGAAAGTACGTGGACTTCACCTTCAAGTCCATGCTCGTGCAAAGCGGCAAGTACCCGCTTAACAGCAGCTTTTTCCTTTACGCCTTCCACCTTCCTAGATTATCGAACTATTGAAGTACTCTCAGCATGATATGACTACTGATTTATATGCGCTGGGCATGAGAGCGCGAAATGCTGTGTGGGCTTGCTTTTTCTTTTTGGGATTCTTGGGTCTTGCTTGGATTCCACGTATTCCTGAAATCAAGGATGCACTTAACTTAAGTGATGGTCAGTTCGGTCTTGTGCTCCTTGCAAGCACCGTGGGATCAATTCCAGGGGCGCAACTAGCAGGACGTGTAGTCCACATGTATTCATCAAAGTTAGTTGTTCGAATTTCAGGAGTCTTGCTTCCAGTAGGTGTCTTTGTGATTGGTCTAGCTGACAACGTTCAGATTTTGCTTCTTGGATTGTTTATCACTGGCTTTAATGTCGCATTTATGGATATTGCAATTAATGGCCAAGCAGTTGAAATTGAAAAACATACTAAAGGTCGCTGGATGTCTAGTTTCCATGGACTGTGGAGTATCGGGGCATTTGCTGCCACCTTAGTCGGGGGATTGGTTGCAAACTTTGTTTCTCCGCGCGATAACTTAATTGCTATTGCAATCTTTGGCTTGATTGTTTATCAATTTATTGCCCATTATCTACTTCCAGCCGAACATGATGGTCACCTAGGTGAACCCGGTGAAGGAGATGCTGGGAAGGTGTCACTGTTTGGAAAAGAGTCCCTAATTTTGTGGGCACTTGGTATCGGATTGATGTGTTCCTTGATTCCAGAAGGCGGTGCATATGAATGGAGCGGCATCCTTTTGCAGGACCATATGGGAATCGGCAAGGGCTTAAATGCTGCAGCTGCAACAACTTTTTCTTTGGCAATGATCGCAAGTCGCTTGTTAGGTGATCGTGCCTTTGAAAAGTGGGGACATGTGAACACAGTTAAATACGGTGGATATTTTGGTGGCGGATTATGGGGAATAGGTTTATTTGTTGGAATGTCGATCTCTGATTCTCATCCAACAGCAGGATTAATCATTGTCTGCTTAGGCTTTGGTGCAGCTGGTTTTGGAATGGGGCCATTTTTCCCAGCATTTAACTTGGCAGCAGCATCTATTCCGGGAATCGCACCATCAGTTGGTTTAGCTCGGGTTGGGTTAATTGCTATTGCTGCCTACTTTGGTGGACCAACGATTATTGGCTTGATCGCAGAAGTTACTTCATTGCCGGTGGCTTTTGCCTTTCCGGTGCTGCTCTATATGGTGGTTGGTCTTCAATCAAAATACATCACAGTGCGAGCGCTTAAGCAATAAACCAAGTTTCTACAAGTGTTAAGAGCGCAATCGCATAGAGCAAGAATGCAAAACCCTTTTTCAGTATTGCAGGATTAACTTGACCACTCTTAATTGAGGCCATACGAGCAACCAAGACCGCTGAGATCGCCATAGCAATTGGCACAGTCCATGTGACCTCTGACCAACTTTGGTAATGTCCAAAAAATGCGGTGATTGAGTTGATCGCAATGATTGCAAGTGATGTTCCTGCAGCTTTTCCTTGCGGCACTTTAAAGAAGAGAACAAGAATGGGAATTGCAAGAAAGCCGCCACCGATTCCAAATAACCCAGTCATCGTTCCGATAGCTAACGAGATGACAACTAGCCATAAGAAGGGAACCTTCTTTTCAGTGCCAGCTATTGGTTTGATCAACATAGATGTTCCTGCAATTAGCAGTACCAATGAAAAACCTGTTGTTATGACTGAATCACTTAAACGATGGGCAATGATTGAAAAACCAAGATTGGTAACAAGACCCAAAGACCAGATAATGCCAGCTTCCCTAAACAAAACCTCTTTTGTTTTTATTTTTGGAAGTACCCCTGAAATTGCAGCCGATAGAACTACCGCCAACGCGGCAGTTGTTGCGGCTTGGGGAGTGAAATCAAAGATGTAGAGAAGGATCGGGACTGAGAGCATCGCCCCGCCCGCCCCGATGAATCCAAGGACCGCCCCGATAAAGGCACCTGCCAGTAACCCGCCAACGATTTCCATGTGACAAGTGTGGGGCACCCAGCCCCCTTGGCTGCCTAGGCTCAACACGCTCACGGGCTTGCTATTTGTCGGTGGCAGGGGCTATTTTTCGAACATCTGTTCGAATACCCACAGCCTTGAAAGGTAGCCTTAAAAATGTCAGCCAGCCAGGTTAACTCCGCCCTTGATGTGACTATCGATGGGGCAACAACTCCTATTGAGTTCACCTATAAGGGAAAACGCTTTCGCATTCATGCCGTCTTATCTAGATGGTGTGAAGCAGGTGGCTGGTGGAATCGCATTAGCGATGGCAAGTATCGCCCTGATGATCAGGCACGTGCGCTGTGGCGGGTAGAGGCAGCTCCTGTTGGGGCCCTAACAACCTTTGAACTAGAACGTGATGAAGTAACAGGTCAGTGGATTATTCGTAACGTATGAGTTTTATTCACCTCAATGTTGCCAGTGGCTACTCATTGAAATACGGAACAACACAACCTAGCGATTTAGTACAGCGCGCAGCAGAGTTTGAAATGCCAGCGCTAGCACTAACAGATCGTGATGGGTTAGCTGGTGCTATCCGTTTTACGCAAAGCTGTGTTGATTATGGGATCGCACCGATCATTGGTGTTAATTGTGCCATTGACCTAGGAGAGACAAAGGGTCGCATCACCTTGCTGGCACATAGTGATGGGGGGTGGCGCTCGCTATGCAGGTTAATGACATCGCTGACAATGACAAGTGATACCCGTGTTCCGGTTTTGACCTTAGATTTCTTACAACAGTTCAGTCAATACAGCACCAACGTCTATGCGATGCATGGACCTGAATCACCCATGAGCAGCGCTATCCAAAACCATCGCTTTGATCAAGCACTTTCTATCTTTAATCAAACCCGCGACCTATTTGCCAATAATGCAATTGAATGTGTTTCACATTTAGTGGCAGGTCGTGGCCCGCGATCTACTGAGCATGCTGCTAGGTCCTTAATCTTTGCTAGAGATAATGATTTAGAGGCTGTTATTACCAACGCTGTGCGGATGAAGGATCGCACCGATGGGCCAGTTGCAGATGTCCTAGATTGCGTGCGACAGCTAGTTCCGCTGCATGATCGCCATATAGAACGCCGTAACGCTGAAGGCTTTTTAAAATCTAGCGATGAAATGATTTCATTGGCAGCAGAAATCGCGCGAGCTGCAGGGGAGCGCACACCACGAGCATTGCTAAAGACAACTCGCGAATGGGCAGAGCGCTGCTTGTTATCGCCCCAGCGAGATATTGGATTAGGAGCTGCCCACCTGCCAGAACCCCATGTTGTGGGGGTAAATACGGCCCAAGAAATGCGCACATTGCTGCGCAGTCGAAGCGAAGCCGGCATTAACTGGCGCTACAACAGCAGCGATCAAATCAGTAAAGCCCGTGCACGTTTAGATGATGAGTTAGCAACAGTTGCAACACTTGGATTTGAATCATATTTTCTAACAGTTGCAGATATTGCAGACATGGCACGTAATGCCGGTATTCGAGTTGCAGCTCGTGGCAGCGGTGCAGGCTCATTGATCTGTCATCTGCTTGGTATTTCAGGGGTTGAACCCATGCAGCATGGCTTGTTAATGGAGCGCTTTTGTTCACCGCTGCGCCGCGCTCTGCCTGATATTGATATCGATGTTGAATCTGCGCGCAGGTTAGAAATCTATGACATGGTCTTTAAGCGCTATGGCGATAGCAATTGGGCTTCACCTACTAATCAGTCACGATGCGCAGTTGTTTCAATGGTTGATACCTATCGCGCCCGCCATGCAATCCGTGATGCAGGAGCTGCCCTTGGCTTGCCAGGCATGGAGATAGATATGTTGGCAAAATCAATGCCACATGTGCGTGCGCGCAATATCGCAAAGACCCTTGAATCACTGCCAGAGCTTCGCCGTCTTAATACTTCTGCGCCATTAATGGCGGCAACAATTGAGATGGCACAGCGCCTAGATGGTTTGCCCAGACACCTTGCGATGCATCCATGTGCCATTGTTTTATCAGATGGCGGGTTTCTAGATCGTGCACCATTAATGAGTAGCGCCGGTGGATATCCCATGGTTGCCTTTGATAAAGATGATGTTGAAGCGGTGGGTTTGTTAAAGCTAGATGTGCTGGGTGTTCGGATGCAATCAGCAATTGCTTACTCAATGAAAGAAATTGAACGGGTCCACGAAGAAAAAATTGATATTGATGCTGTGCCACTAGATGACACAGCCACCTATGAATTAATTCAATCCACCAAGACCCTTGGCATCTTTCAGGTGGAAAGCCCGGGACAGCGCGAACTAGTAGGAAAGCTTGCTCCTAAAAACTTCACCGATTTAATTATTGATATTTCACTGTTTCGGCCAGGGCCAGTTAAAAGCGACATGATCACGCCATTTCTTAAAGCCCGTCACGGTTGGAGTTCTGCACAGATAATTCACCCTGATTTATATGAGATTTTGGCCCACACCGAAGGCGTTGTTGTCTTCCATGAACAAGTTATCCAGATCATTGCAACGATGACAGGGGTTTCATTGGCAACGGCTGATGAAAAGCGCAGATCCTTAGGCGAGCGAGTTGGCCAACAAGAGGTTTGTGATTGGTTCTTTCCAGCTGCAACGGCGAAAGGGTATGAACTACCGATTATCAATCAGATCTGGGATGTGTTGCGCGCTTTTGCATCCTTTGGTTTTTGCAAAGCACATGCTGCAGCTTTCGCACTTCCCACATATCAATCGGCTTGGCTTAAAACGCATTACCCAGCAGCATTTCTTGCAGGCGTCCTCACCCATGATCCTGGGATGTATCCCAAGCGTTTAATTGTGGATGAGGTCAGACAAATGGGAATTGCAATTGCACCCCTTGATGTCAACGCATCTGATTCGGTCTATCGGGTTGAAGATCATGGCAATGCAATTCGTATTGCCTTATCAACTGTTGCTGGAATTAGCGATGGGGAGGTGCAATCAATTATTGCTG
>DAIMGQ010000059.1:3880-5647 GCA_036723815.1 Candidatus Planktophila sp. | reverse complement strand
AATCACCTGCGCATGGCTTTCGTGCCTTAAGTTGGATGGGTGTTGCAGCACCTTCTTATATGACCTCATCTGGTCGAGTGCTATTAAGTGGTTTAGAAGATGTGCAAATTACTCGGCTCTATCCGCTCGATAAAGAAATCATGGGTGCACCTGTATTTTGTAAAACTAAAAATGGGCAAGAGTTACTAGATGCCATTCATAAAATTAGAAAAGATGGCTATGCAACTGTCATAGAAGAGTATGAACCTGGCCTTGTTGGAGCATCTGTTCCTATTCAAGATCACTCTGGTTCTATTATCGCAGCGCTCAATGTTGCAGCCCCTAGTGCCAGATTTGAGGAACACTTAATCCCTGCCGCCCTTGAAATGAAAAAGGCTGCTGAAAGAATTACTGCTGTAATTTCATCCAACACAAAACTCTACATACCACCAAAAGCAAAGGCGAAAACTAGATGAACGCATTCACACTGACACCTGGAACTGTCTCGATTCGTTTCGGAGCAGGCTCCCTTGCTCAGCTTCCTGAATTAATTGCTGCGCAATCATCAGTGAAGCCTTTTATTATTACCGATCCGGGTGTGGCCGGTGCGGGTGTCTTGGCTAAGGTTGAGGCAATATTGTCCTCGGCAGGAATTAACAACGCTTCTTTTGCTGGCATCAAGCCAAATCCAACAACTCACTTAATTGACGAGGCAGCCCGCGATGCAATCGCCTTTGGCGCAGATTGCATCATTGCCTTAGGTGGTGGCTCTTCCCTTGATTCTGCCAAAGGTATTGCACTAGTTGTTGCAAACCCTACTTTTTCTTCGGCCCGCTTTGACTACACAATCACTCCTGATAAGCCTGCTATTGCAATCATTGCGATCCCAACAACATCTGGCACTGGCAGTGAAACAAACAACTGGGGCGTAATCGATGATCCAATCCGCCAATGCAAGTTCTATGTTGGCGATGCTTCAACCACACCAGTAGCAGCAATCTTGGATCCAGAGCTAACTGTTGGATTGCCTCCTCGCCCAACTGCAGGCACAGGCATTGACGCACTTACCCATGCAATCGAATCATTAACCTCCAAGGGCCGCACACCAGTCTCTGCTGCCTATGCCCACGAAGCAATCAAACTGATCTCACATGCGCTACCAATTGCATTTAAAGATGGCAAAAACATTGATGCTAGAGGCGACATGTTGATGGGTGCGCACCTTGCTGGTCTTGCCCTGACCTTGTCTGGTCTGGGTTTAGTCCACGGAATTGCTCACTCTGTTTCTGCAACAGTGGGCGCAGCCCATGGTGAAGCACTTGCCACAGTGTTACCTGAAGTTATGCAATTTAACTCAACTGTTTCAGCCGATGTCTATGCAACCGTTGGCAATGACATGGGAGTGAGTGCAAACTCTGCAACAGCTATTGAGGCAGTTCGTGATCTGTCAGATCAGATCCAAATCAGAAACCCACTGTCTTTCTATGGCGTTAAGCAAGAGATGATGGAAGGTATTGCTGAGAAGGTGATTGCAGATAGCGTGACATCTAATAACCCGATCATGCCAAGCAAGCCTGAAGTCTTAGGAATTCTTTCTTCTCGCCTGTAATCTCACACCATGCCAAAAGATCCATCTCGTGAAGCTCACTTTCCTGCCATTGAAAAGAAATACGGCGAGAAGATGGCCTACTGGTTTAAGGTCATGGCAAAACTTGAAGGCAAGAAATACCCAGAACAAATAGCTCACCTAAGGGAAAACTACGGTTTTTCCCAAGCCCATGCCAACGC
>DAIMGQ010000059.1:0-3780 GCA_036723815.1 Candidatus Planktophila sp. | reverse complement strand
AAGTTGATCCAGGCAGTTGTTAAAGCAAGCCTTGCCAACCTGAAGTAATCAAGCTCGAGTTAGGACTCGAAGTCCCCGCCTCTACCAGTCAACTTCTTCTTGCTCTTTACTGGTCGCTCAAAAGCGACCAGTAAAGCGGCAACAATCATGACGAAAACGCCAATGACAATAAATTTTTCCAAGAAACTAGCCCAACACTGCCCATGTGACGAGTGCGAAGATAGACAAGCCCAAACCAACGATTGCAATTGCTGTTAGTGATAGCAGGTGACGTGATGCTGCAATCTTCTTTGTTAGCTCAGATGGCTTAGCAATACGTGTTAGGTCAACTAGTAGCGCCTCAGCCTCGCGGATTGTTGCGTACTGAGAAATGATTGCCAAAATGCCTGTCACAGCTGCCACGCCAATTACTAAGTACTTGGTCGCATCTGTTGCTGTATCAAACTTGCCAAATGCTGCCAATACAAAGATGCCGATAAGCATAAAGTTTGGTGCCTTTTGAGCGTTGATAACCTGTGTGCGCTTGGTGTTCCAGAGTTCTAATAAGCCTTTTTCATCCATGTGGTTCTCTCCTTAAGCGGTTCGTCCCTTATAGGACTTGGCTCAAGGGTAGGTCACGTATGTGAACTCTGCATGGCCATTCTGTAACGACTCACTTAGAATCACCCAATGTCACGCGTAGCCAAGGTCAAAAACGGGTTTGCCCCTAAGACCTGTGTCCGCTGTGGTCTTGAATTTGAATGGCGCAAGAAGTGGGCCAAAAACTGGGATGACGTGAAGTACTGCAGTGATCGATGCCGTGAGAACAAATGAAGCGCATCCTTTTAATCCCCTTTGATCACCTCCACCGCAACTACGGCGCACTCAAAGATGCCAACCCAAAAGAAGATGTAATCGCTTTTGTAGAAAGTGCCCGTATGACCACCGGGCGCAACTGGCACAAAGAGAGATTGTTCTTTTTAATCTCAAGTGCCAGACACTTTGCGCAATCCCTGGAAAAAGAGGGCTTCACCGTTGAATACGTTAAGGCTGCAACCACAATTGATGGCTTAAACACCATCACCAAAAAACACAAGAAGCTGCCAATAACAGCTGCTGAGCCATCCTCTTTTAGACAGTACCAACAGTTAAAAGATCACGGTGTTGAATTTATAGACAATGACTTTTTCTTAACCCCACGTCCGCTTTTCCACCAATGGGCATCAGAACAAAAGTCATACCTAATGGAAAACTTTTACCGAAAGCAACGCACCCGCTTAAACATCCTGATGGAGGGCAAGGATCCAGTTGGTGGTGCCTGGAACTTTGATAAAGACAATCGCTTGCCGCCACCAAAAAAGTATGAAGGCCCGGCATATTTAGAACACAAGCGCGATGAGATTGATCTAGCAGTTGCAAAAGAGTTAGACCACACCCCCACCACCACCTGGGCCACCACCCGCAAAGGTGCACTTGCCCAGCTAACTAACTTTATTGATAACCATTTTGCCGACTTTGGCCCACTAGAAGATGCCATGACGACAGATAACTGGGCGCTTCATCACTCTCTGTTATCTCCATATTTAAACAATGGACTGCTCCATCCAACAGAGGTCATCCACGCAGCCATGAAGGCCTTTAAAACCGGTGCTATCCCGATTGAATCTGCAGAAGGATTTATTAGACAAGTAATTGGCTGGCGCGAGTATGTCAACGGTATGTACTGGTTTTTAGGTCCTGACTACCGCAACAACAATCAACTAAAGGCCACTGTAAAGCTACTGCCGCTCTTTACAGACCCAAACAAAACCCAAATGAACTGCATGAAGCAAACAGTTACAGACATTAACAATCGCGCTTGGGTCCACCACATCCCGCGCCTCATGCTTCTTTCAAACTTGGCACTGATCACCGGCACCAACCCACAAGCATTTCTTGATTGGATGAGAGAAGTATTTATTGATGCCACTGAATGGGTAATGGTTCCCAACGTCATTGGCATGGGCGTGCACGCAGATGGCGGAGCCATGATGACAAAGCCCTATGCAGCAGGTGGTGCCTACATCTCCCGCATGTCTAACTACTGCAAGCCCTGTGTCTATGACCCCAAACTGCGCACGGGAGAGACAGCATGTCCTTTCACAACCCTCTACTGGGATTTTCTTGATCGCCACAAAGAGAGCTTTGCTAAAAACCACCGCATGAGCCAACAGGTATTTGGACTTAATAGATTGAGTGATCTGCCTGAGTTAAAGGAACGAGCGAAAGAAGTAATTACAGGATTACAAAAAGGAAAGATCTAGCGCTTTGTCACTTTATGTGAAAAATAAGAGTGGCCCTGCGTAAAAAGATTACACAGAGCCACCGAGGTCGTGCCCCCGACAGGATTCGAACCTGCAACCTCTAACTTGCGGAGTCAGCGCTCTATCCGTTGAGCTACGAGGGCACCCGCGAAAGATAAAGGGACATCACAAAGTTATTTTTTCTGAAATATATGTGGTGGATAACTTCTAGACTGTTTATTCTTCTGCTATATTTTTCTTACTTGCGAAGTCAGCGCTATAGAATATCTATAGAGTTACAAAGCAAAAGCCCCGCAATATATTGCGGGGCTTTTGTATTGTCCAGAGCTCCAAGATTTTGCAATCTGTATTACAGAATTACCAACTCCATCGCAAAATCTGTTTGTATTAAAGCGCTAAATGAAATTACTTAGAGTGATTTTAACTAATTGGAATAACTATCTCGTTGTACTGCAAAAACCCTGGCTTCATTGGCGGATCAAAGCGACAGATCCTTGTCTCATTAGATAAGGCAATGTTTTCTTTAGCAGCCAAAGCACGTAGCTCTGCTACTTTTTTCCTCATTACATCTTCATTTGCTCTACCTCTAAAGGAAGCTGCAACACAGCTCTCAGCCTCTATCTGACGCAACACAACCCGTGGATCATTGGGATCAGGCATATCCGCCTTAGTGCTACCTGCTGGCATTACAAATGAAACAAACCACTCATCATCTGCTGCCTTGTCAGCTCTTTGCGCACTGATGACAGGGGCTGTCATGGCAATTTTTTCTGACCGCTTATTGCCTTGAGAGATGTATCCAAATAACGATCTAAAGGCCACGCTTCCTGCAGATGAGTAATCAGCTGAGACTTTAACCTCTGCTATTGAGCACGGTAGATACTCACGAAACTCAAAGCCGTTATAGCTTTTAACTACTGTGAACTCTTGTCTCTGGGTCATGGCTTAACCCTAGATCTCCACGCACGCCACGCACCAGTACTACCCAACGCCCACATCACCAACAACGGCTGAAAGAACAATCTAATCAATCGCGCTCTATCGCTATTTAAGCCAAAGGCATCAACGCCGTTAACATACTGAGAGATATTTCCCCAAAAGATTGCCACAAAGAAGGCTGCAACTAACCAACCTAACTGCACTCTGTATCTCCACAACGCTATTAACCCAACACCCAGTGCGATCTCAACCACCCCAGATGCCAACACAACAAAGTCTGCATAATCTTTTAACAACGTTGGCACCTGTGCCTGAAACTCTTGCCGACTAGTTGTTAAATGCCCAACACCGGCATAGGCCAAAGCAGACCCCAAGACCATCTGAGGAAGCCGTGCAACTACTTTCTTCACACGCTTAAAAGTAATTAGTTGTTTCTCACATACTCAGCTGCGTGAGGAAAGCCATTTGCTTCTAGCTTCTCAGCCAACTCAGCCTTAACAGCCTTTACGACCTTATGTGTTCCGTCGCAGTTCTTCTCTTCATCTCTGGTGTATGTGCA
>DAIMGQ010000058.1:0-5731 GCA_036723815.1 Candidatus Planktophila sp. | reverse complement strand
TTTATGCGTCCTGGCCAGGCGTTAACAACAACCCTAGTTGCAGCAGATGATGCTGTAGTTGATGGAACTGTTCGTGGTGTTAGCAAGGTAGCTATGAGTTCAGGATCAGCACTTCGCGGGGTTCAAAATGGCTATGTTCGTAGCTATGCCGCATTGATTTTGGTTGGTGCAGTTGCACTGATCGCAGCTATTTGGGTGGTGGTTCAGTAATGAAGTGGTTAACACTGTTAATGCTGCTGCCCTTAGCAGGTGCTGCAATCATTTCAGCACTTCCAAAGGCTAGCGAGAAAGCTGCAAAGCAAGCTGCTTTAGGAACAACTCTTGTTGTTATGGCAGCGACAATTGCGATGGCAGTTGGATTTGAGCGCGACAATGTGGAGTTGCAGTTCGTAGAGAAGTATTCATGGATTCCAAGTTTTGGAATTAATTACGCACTTGGTGTTGACGCAATCGCACTCGTGCTCATTTTGATGTCTACGATCTTGGCTCCAGTTGTTGTCCTTGCTGGCTGGAATGAAGCACACGGTGGACGTTGGAGCGTTAAGACCTTCTACATTCTCATTCTTGTTCTTGAAACAATGATGATTGGTGTTTTTGCAGCAACAGATGTTTTCTTGTTCTACGTAATCTTTGAAGCAATGTTAATTCCGGTGTACTTCCTTATCGGCGGTTACGGAAGCGGAGAGCGTTCAGCTGCGGCAGTTAAGTTCTTGATTTACAGCCTTGTTGGTGGTTTGTTGATGCTCGCATCAATCATCGCTTTGTATGTGATGTCAGGTGCTCAAGGTGGTCGCACATTTGATATCAATAGACTTTCAGAGCTGCAGATGTCATCGACAACTCAGAACCTCTTGTTCTTAGGATTCTTTATTGCATTTGCAATCAAGGCACCTGTGTGGCCATTTCATACATGGCTGCCAGATGCAGCGCAATCTGCAACCCCAGGAACATCGGTTCTACTACTTGGAGTTCTAGATAAGGTCGGCACCTTCGGAATGATCCGTTATTGCCTCACCATGTTCCCTGAAGCAAGTAAGACTTTTACTCCAGTGATTATGGTGCTTGCTGTTATCTCAATTATTTACGGAGCATTCCTTGCCATTGGGGCAAAGGACATAAAGCGATTGATCGCATATACGTCGATTTCTCACTTTGGATTTATCACCATGGGAATCTTTGCCATGACCTCACAAGGTCAAAGCGGGGCCATTTTGTATATGTTTAACCACGGTTTTTCAACGGCAGCGTTGTTCTTAGTGGCTGGCTGGATGATTTCACGTCGTGGCTCTTCAACAATTTCAGAGTTTGGTGGATTGCAACGGGTAACTCCAGTTATGGCATGGACATTCTTTATTGCCGGCTTGTCATCATTGGCACTTCCAGGTCTTTCAAGTTTTGTGAGCGAATTCTTAGTTCTAGTTGGAACATTTACTCGATATCCAGTACATGCAATTATTGCAACGTTTGGAATTGTTTTGGCTGCTCTCTACATCTTGATTCCAGTTCAAAAAGCTCTGCATGGTCCTACAACGCCAGGTAATGAGAACCTCAAAGATCTGAACTTGCGTGAGAAGTTAGCCATTGCACCAGTTATTGCAATCATCGTGGTGTTGGGTTTCTATCCTTCTCCACTCTTGAAAGTAATTAACCCAGCGGCATCACACGTGATTTCACAAATGGGATTCACAGATCCTGCACCAACTAATGGGGGCAAGTAATGACTTTTACATCGCCAGTCCTTTCCTACACATTACTGTCACCAATTCTTATTTTGCTTGGCGGGGCGCTGATCGGTGTTCTGGTTGAAGCATTCGTCTCAAAGGCATTACGCCCAGTTGTTCAGTTAACTCTGACGCTTGGAACCCTACTTCTTGCACTGATGCAGTTATGGCGTATTCGCGGAGAACAATCATTAACAGCTGCAATGGGTTCAATCGTTATTGATGGACCAGCAGTGTTACTTCAGGCCTCAATTCTCATCATTGCCATTATCTCTATCTTCTTAATTGCAGATACGGAACATTTCACGCCACTTGCTGCAGCTCTTCCTGGCTCGGCTGAAGAACGTGAAGCTGCGCAAGCCGGAAATCAAGTTACTGAGGTTTATCCACTTACTTTATTTGCTGTTGCAGGAATGATGATTTTCCCTGTTGCAAGTGATTTGATCATGCTGTTTGTTGCGCTAGAAATGCTTTCACTGCCTCTGTATTTAATGGCTGGACTATCTCGTCGCCGTCGCTTGGCATCCCAAGAATCAGCGCTGAAGTATTTCCTTTTGGGATCTTTCGCATCAGCCTTTTTCCTCTTCGGAGCGGCTTATCTCTATGGTTTTTCAGGCTCAATTACCTTCGCAGGGATCCGTGAATCAATTGTGGGCGGGGGCGGAAATGATGTTCTGCTTCTTATCGGTATTTCATTTCTTTCAATTGGCTTGCTGTTCAAGGTTGGCGCAGTTCCATTCCATGCGTGGTCACCAGATGTGTATCAGGGAGCACCAACACCGATAACTGCATTTATGGCTGCAGCAACAAAAGTTGCAGCCTTTGGCGCAATGCTTCGTATTTATTACACCGTCTTTGCTAATGCTCAGTGGTCATGGACTCCGGTCTTGTCAGGTATTGCAATCGTGACCATGCTATTGGGTTCACTTGTTGCAATCACACAGCGCGATGTCAAGCGCATGCTGGCTTACTCTTCAATTGCACACGCAGGTTTCTTGCTCACAGGTGTTATTGCTCTTAACAAAGCAGGACTTGACGCAACAATCTTCTACTTATTCGCATACGGCGTAGCAACCGTTGGTGCATTTGGTGTTGTGACACTTGTCCGCGATTCATCTGGTGAAGTTACAGATCTAAACCGTTGGAAGGGTCTAGGAAAGCGCTCTCCATTTGCTGCCACATCTTTTGCACTCTTCTTGTTAGCTTTTGCAGGAATTCCACTTACTAGCGGATTTATTGGAAAGTTTTCTATTTTCTCTGCTGCCTATGAAAGTGGTGCAAAGGGTGTTGTGTTGGCCGGTGTGCTTTCAAGTGCGATCGCAGCGTTTTTCTATATCCGCGTGATTGTTTTGATGTTCTTCACAGATGCAACTGAGGATGGAACAAGCGTTGAGATTCCTTCAGTACTAACCCAAGCAACTGTTGTTATTTCTGCAGTTGTAACAGTGGCGCTAGGTGTTTATCCAGCACCTCTACTGAGCTTTATTAGCGATCTCGCAACCTTCATTCGCTAATGTCCACATTCGGCATTCCAAATGTTGCACCTGAGTTAGAGGCGCATTTAATTAGCCAAATGGCCGATGTGGAAGCCTTGCTGAGAAGTCACACTCGAAGTGAGTACCCATTTGTTGATGAGACCGCACACCACCTTGTGGCTGCTGGCGGAAAGCGCTTACGCCCACTTTTAACTCTTTTAACAGCCCAATACGGGGATCCAAAGCGCGATGGAATCATCGCTGCAGCTGTTGCCTGCGAGATTACCCACCTTGCAACCCTGTATCACGATGATGTTATGGATGATGCACCACTTCGTCGCGGTGTTGAAAGTGCAAATATGCGATGGGGAAATACCATTGCAATTCTTACTGGAGATTTCTTGTTTGCTAAATCATCAGACTTGTTGGCAGACCTTGGACCAGCAGCAGTTCGCCTGCAAGCACGAACATTTGAGCGTTTAGTTATTGGCCAGATCATGGAAACGCAAGGTCCAAATCCTGGCCAAGATCCACTGGAACATTATCTAAAGGTTGTTGCTGACAAGACTGGTTCTCTGATTGCAGCATCAGCTAGATACGGTGGAATGATTTCTGGTGCACCTGCAGACATCACCGAGACAGTCACTGTCTTTGGTGAAAAGATTGGCGTTGCATTCCAGTTAGCAGATGATGTAATTGATATTGCAAGTGAATCTAATCAATCAGGAAAGACTCCAGGAACAGATCTTCGTGAAGGTGTTCCAACACTTGTTACCTTAAATGTTATGAAATCAAGTGATCCTGCAGATGCTGAGCTAAAGCGTTTACTTGGTGGACCTATTGAGGATGAACCAACAGTTCAACAAGTCTTAGTCGCGTTGCGTAATCACAAAGCACTAGATGAAGCTCGGGAGCAACTTCATCAAATCGCAAAGCAAGCGCGCGGAGCACTGGGCCCACTGCCTATCAATGATGCAACAGGTGCGTTGATGTCGCTATGCGACGCTGTTATTGACCGTTCTGCTTGATCTAATCAAGTCAATAGCTAACGTCACAAGCGCTGCCCAAATAATCAAGAACCCAATCCAACGAGCAGTTGGCATATCTTCATTTAATACCCAGACACCGATGGAGAATTGAAGTGTTGGGGTTATGTATTGCAACAACCCGATAGTCGTAAACGGAAGTCTGTTTGTTGAGCCGTTGAACAATAGAAGCGGGATTGCAGTTACAGCTCCTGCGCTAATTAGTAGAAGTGTTAAACCCCAGTTTTGTCCAAACTGACCGGTGCCTTGATTACCTATGTAAATTAGGTATGCCAGGTAGAAGAAACTGGAGATAAAGGTTTCAATTGCAAGTCCTTCTAGAGCTCCTAGACCTAACTGCTTCTTTATCAATCCATAACTACCCCATGAGAGAGCTAGAGCTAATGCAATCCAAGGCAAGCGACCGTAATCAAAAGTTAATACTAAGACACCAATAGTTGCAATTGAGACAGCTGCCCACTGTAGTGGCCGCATTTTCTCTTTCAGGAAGATAACTCCAAAACTAATAATGATCAGTGGGTTGATGTAGTAACCCAAAGATGCTTCCACTACATGCTCGTTATTTGTAGCCCAGATATAGACAAGCCAGTTAATGGAAATCAAAAGGGATGAGAGAAATAGTTTCACCGCAACAGTTGGACGTTTTAAAGTTACGAGAGTTGATTTGAGTGCTTTCGTTGCAGCTAGAACAATAAAACAAAAAACCAATGTCCACACTGCTCTATGTGAAACAATTTCTAGTGGATTGGCAGGTTCAAGCAAAGGCCAATACAAAGGGAATGCACCCCACAAAGAGTATGCACTAACACCAAATAGAAGGCCGAGCTTGTTTTTACTCAATTATCTAAAGTTCGTAAATTGAACAGCAAAGTCCCAGCCACCGTCTTTGACCATGGCCATTGTTTCTTGCAAATCATCACGGCTCTTAGATGTCACACGAAGTTCATCTCCTTGGATCTGGGTCTTTACTGACTTTGGACCCTCATCACGAATCAACTTTGCAATCTTTTTTGCATTTTCAGTCG
Source organism: Candidatus Planktophila sp. (assembly GCA_036723815.1). Lineage (GTDB taxonomy): Bacteria > Actinomycetota > Actinomycetes > Nanopelagicales > Nanopelagicaceae > Planktophila. The sequence goes on along the minus strand of DAIMGQ010000058.1, from coordinate 464 downwards.
AGATGCCCTCCTTCAAAGGAGCGGCAATTTTGTAGATCTTTCCCGACAACTGTGGCTCGCCTGCATCAAGATGCTTCAATGAAACACCACGCTTGATCATCTTGTCCTTAACAACATCTAGCGCTGCTTTCGCACGCTCTTCTGTGTCTGATTCGATCAGTACTTTGTCGCCTTCGAGTTCAATCTTTGAACCAGTATTTTTGAAATCAAAGCGGGTCTCAATCTCTCGGACCGCCTGATTGATGGCGTTGTCGAGCTCCATGCGGTCGATCTTGGAGGTTACGTCAAAACTGCTATCTACTGCCATGGTGTGGGCCCCTTCACTGGTTGAAAGCGCGGTTTGTGCGCGCACGTGCCTAAGGTATCCTTTCCCTTCGCACTATCCATAATTGCCGCAGTACTTGTTCGACCTTGGCGGGTTGCCCGAGCGGCCAATGGGAGGGGACTGTAAATCCCCCGGCTCT
>DAIMGQ010000057.1:0-5762 GCA_036723815.1 Candidatus Planktophila sp. | reverse complement strand
TTTAATCATCCCATGTCTTTGGCGAAAACTTCAATCATCTGGTTTCGTCGCGACCTTCGAATCAATGATCATCCAGCTTTATTGGCGGCGATTGAATCAGCCGAACAAGTGATACCTCTTTTTATTCTTGACAAGACGCAAATTGATGAAGCTGGCGAAAAACTCTTGGCATACATGGGTCAATCACTAAGAGCACTCGATGAGTCACTCGGAAATCGTTTGCATATTATTGAGGGTGATCAAGTCACAGTACTTAAAGAGTTAATTGCACAACACGGCGTTGAAGAAGTGCACATATCTGCAGAATACGAACGATATGGTGCAGAACGTGATGCTCGAGTTGAAGCTGCAGGAATTAAGCTAGTTAGAACTGGTAGTCCATATGCCGTTACGCCTGGGCGAGTGCTAAAGCCAAGTGATGCGACTCCATACAAGGTATACACGCCTTTTTATAAGGGTTGGCGCACACATGGTTACAGAGCACCTGCAGTCACACCCAAGAAATTTAATGTTGTAGAACCAACAGATAAATACCGCGCCTTTCCAGATTTTCTTATGCCAGAAGGCGTACATGTGATTGAAGCGGGAGAAGCTGCAGCACTAAAGCGGTTCAAAGAATTTACGAAAAATGGCTTGGACAGTTACGATGAAAATCGAAACTTTGCTTCAATCGATGGCACCTCAAAGATGAGTACCTATTTGAAGTTTGGTGAGATTCATCCACGAACACTTCTTGCAAACCTCGGAGAAAGCAAAGCACACGACACATTCCGGAAAGAAATTGCATGGCGTGAGTTTTATGCCGATGTTCTCTTTAACAATCCACAAACAGATGTCGATTACTACGCACCAAAGTTTAAAGAGATGCGATATGACAAGCCTGGTAAGCAATTCAAAGCCTGGTGTGAAGGGAAAACGGGTTATCCATTTGTTGATGCAGCAATGAGACAACTAGTTCTTGAAGGCTGGATGCATAATCGCACTCGTATGGTTGTGGCATCATTCTTGGTTAAAGACTTGCACCTTGAATGGCAAGTCGGTGAGCGATTCTTTGCCGATCATCTTGTTGATTACGATGTTGCCTCCAATGCCCATGGCTGGCAATGGACTGCAGGGTGCGGAACGGATGCCTCGCCTTATTACCGAATTTTTAATCCCATTGAACAAGGCAAACGCTTTGATGAAAATGGGGATTACATAAGAAAGTATGTGCCAGAGCTCGCGCACCTCTCAGCTGGTGAAATTCATGAACCATGGTTGTTCCTTGATGGTTACAGCAAGGGGTACCCAGAGCGGATCGTTGATCATGCAGTTGAGCGAAATGAATCCCTTGCTCGCTTACAGGAGATTAAAGCCGACAAACCCCTAGGCCCTCACGCTTAGCCTTATACATCGCATTATCTGCGCGCAGCAATAAGTCTTTTTCTCCATTGTTATTTGCTACACCAATACTGACACCTAGTTGAATCTCTTGGTTGTTGATGTGGAATGGATAGGACAACGTTGCTCTTAATGCCAAAGCAACTTCAACAGCACTGTCATGGCCACCTTCATAGAGAACCCCAAACTCATCACCACCTAGTCGTGCCAGCAAAGCACCTTGGGGCAAGGCACGCTCGAATCTCAAGGCAACTTGTTGAAGAATTTTGTCTCCAGTTTCATGTCCGTGAATGTCGTTGATGGGTTTAAATCCATCTAGATCAAGAAGCAGTAGTGCACCTTCTTTTTCTATAAAGCTATCAATCTCTGTTACTAAACGACGACGGTTAGGTAGTCCTGTCAATTCATCTGTTCTGGCCAGTAATCTTTCCTGTCCAATGTTTTTAGCTTGCGTTAAGGCAATTGCCATACGGATAAAGGCAAGTACCAAGGTAGCTATTGCTGGCAACAAAATGAAACGCGGGAAGTACTCTGGGCGAATTGCAATCAACGCCAATAAGGTTGCACTGAGAGAAACAGAAATTGAAATTAGAATTGGACTAATTCCATCACGCCCTTTGATATCTATTCCTGGTTGCCAAAAACTTTCTGCGATGAGCAATAGTCCAACTATCCAGCCCAAATCCAAGATGGATCCCATCAGATAATTTCCGTTGATGTGTTGCAATAGATAGAGAAAGTCGGTTAGCGCAAATACAACTACGCCCAAAGAAAGTATCAAGCCACGCTTTGAGTAACCCTGCATAGAAACAGTGGCAAGAACAACACACACGAGTATTAAGTCTGCGACGGGATAAATAATTGCAAAGAAAGTTTCACGTGTATTGCCATCAAAATGTGGAAGAACAGGTTTGATAATTAGCGCAGACCCCAAGGTAGTTAGGCCAAGGCCAAAGATGGTGGAATCTACGAGTTCTATGAGCGAAAGCTTCTGCTTGATTGCCAGTAGACGTGGCAGTCCAATCATCGCTAGGGGATAGAACAATAAATACATGAAGTTAGAAGCGGAGCTGAAGGCATTTGGAATCAAAAAGAATGCACCAGCACTGGCTATCGTCGATCCACACGTCCAAAGCGCAATTGCAATTGAAGTAGTTGGCTTGGCAAACGCATCACTGATGTGAGGTGCCAAAGAAATTGCGATGATAGCTGCAATGGGTGCGACATTGTATGCAAGTAACTCAGACCAAACCGATGGAGCAATAGTGTGAAGTGGAAGATAGAAAGTTAGAAGGCAAGCCCCTGAAAATCTGACCACTCGCATGTTTTCAAGGATAAGAACACCTAAGTCAATAGGTAATAGGGGAAGCCATAGGCAATAAAAAACCCGCTACCTAGTTGGCAGCGGGTTTTTTCGTGAAGAGTTAGGGAGTTAGAAGCCCTTAGTGCAAATGAGCTTTGCACTCTCGCGAGCATCAGCAATATTTGCTGCAAGTTCTGCAGGCTTGTTTGTTCCGGCCAACTTTGCAGCTTCTAACTTCTTGATAGTTATATCAATATTACGAATCTTGCTTGCATACGCCCGAGTTGCTGAAGTCCATGAAGAAACTGCAGTTGTTAGCAATCGCTTGTCTGCATCTGTCTTGGCGGCTGCAAGTTTTGCTTGTGCGGCCGTGAGGCGAAGATTTGCAGCATCTAATTTCACTTGAAGCTCTGCCTTGTTAGCCGTTTCAGTAGTAATGCCAAGATCAATTACTGGAAGTTGTGCCTTGAAGTTTGCCTCTGTTGTAACAGCGGACTTCTGAGCCTTGACCGCATCATTTGCTGCAGTGAGGCAATCAATTGATAACCAAGTCAGTTTTGAACTTGATGTAAGAGGGTTCTTTGCGCACTTATATGTTCCAAGGCTTGTCTTTGTTGTTGCACCAGACTTTGTGCAAGCAACGCCATTTGAGATCTTGGCTGCTGCCTCGGCTGGAACAGCCACCATGACGCCACCGGCGACAATGAGTGCTACTGACAATGATGCGATTTTGCGAAACATGAAAGAACCTTCCGTTGTAATGCTGCCAATCTTAGCGACTGGGTGCTGAAAGAAGACTGAAAACGCGCCGAGAGTAAGTAGGTCTGACCGTTACTTTCGTTGCTTTGCTTTCAGGTTCATGCTAATTTTTCGAACAATTGATCGCGGGAGAGTCTGAATCACAAAGACAAGGAGTTGGTATTGCCAACCCGGAATAGAAACTGCCTCACCCTTGAGCGCATCACTCCACGCCTTTGCAACCAACTTGTCAGAATCTAGCCACATGAAGCCGGGTAAGCCCTTCATGGACATTTGACCGCGCTGATGGAATTCGGTTCGAGTAAATCCAGGACACAGAGCGCTGATCTTGATATTTGTTCCTGTAAGTTCGGTGTGAAGTGATTCAGACAAAACGGTCAGGTATGACTTAGAAGCGCTATAGGTGCCACCTGCGATAAAGCCGGCGACTGATGAAACATTGATGACAACACCTTTGTTGCGCTGCTTCATTAGCGGAAGAGCAACATGCATGAGGCGCATAGGGGTGCGGACTAACACATCAAACAGCTGCTGCTCAGCTTGAAGATCTGACACTGTGAAAGCTTTCTTTAAACCAAAGCCAGCGTTATTGATTAACACATCGACCTGATTGTTAGCGATGTATTGCTCTACCGCAGCACACCCTGCATCAGTAGATAGATCGGCTTGAATAATGTGGGTTTGGACATTGAACTTTTCTTCAAGTGCTCGAGCACGTTCTTGCATGCGCGGCATGTCGCGGGCGACTAGTACAACGTTGTAATTGTTTTCGGCTAACAATCTAGTAAAACTCTCACCGATTCCGGCTGTTGCTCCGGTAACTAGCGCCCACGATGCCATTTATGCCCCGATTCCTGCGGGATTCTCATCCCGAATATGCCAACTGCTTCCGTAAGACTCGATGAGATCTAAGAATGGCTTTGGTTCTAGCCATTCAGGACCAACAACACCGACAGGTTTCCATGTGCCATTGGAAATTAATTCCATTGCTATGACTGGATTAATTGCTGTCTGCCACACAACTGCTTGATCTCCATAATTTTTCATGGACCATTCATTGTCAACAACGTTATAGATGTAACAGGCATACGGCTTTCCCTCTTTATCAAGTCCAGCAACATGTGCACCTGCACAAGTCTTGCCGTGCATAATTGGACCAATCCTTGCTGGATCAGGAAGGAGTGAAGCTAGGAAATCTCTTGGTGCAATTTCCATACCTCGATAATTCACCTTTTCCTTCTTTGAAAGTCCAAGTAAGTGAATTGTCTTAAGAGTGTTAATGAAATCAGTGCCAAGTCCATACTTGAAAGTTACTTTCTTGGCCTTAATCTTTTGCGGAATTAAGGCAACTTCCTCGTGCTCCACATCGACACATTCAACTGGGCCGATACCGTCAGGGAAATCAAAGGTCACTGCGCCTGAAAACGGTTGAGCGGTGTGCCACTTTCCATCTTCCCAAATCAAGGGAGCATTCAAACATTCTTCAATGGTTGTCCAGATTGAAAATGAAGGAGCAAAGGCAAATCCATCAACCGTTAAATTTGATCCATCTAGAATTGTGATTGCGTCAATTTCGCTAAAGAGAAAATCTTGAGCATATCGAGCAAAGATGTCACTCATTCCTGGTTCGATGCCGATACCAATAAGTGCGTACTTCCCGTTCTTTTCCCACTCAGATGAATGTGAAAATTGTTCATCACCCAACTTGACTCCAGTTTTGTGAAAGGGATCAGTCGGATGAGCAACCGAAAGTGACATCGCCATATCTATGTAGTTCACGCCAGCTTTTTGTGAGGCAGTAAAGATTTGCATAACAAAACGCGGGTCAACAGCGTTTATCACTACATCAGGACTGACCTTCTTGATCAATCCTTCAAGAGCCACCAGATCGCCGGCATCCACCTCCACTGAAGTAAATCGTGGGTCTTGGATTTTCTGGGTGACAGCGTGCGCTTTTGAAGCATCGTAATCAGCGATAACTAACTCAGAGATAAATGACTTACGGGATGCGATATTTGCGATTGCACTGCCAACTCCGCCTGCGCCGATAACGAGCGCTCTCATGGTTGGCCTTTCGGGTAGTTTTCGAACCCATTGTGGATTCAGGGGAAGGTTATCTATACCGCTAACCTTTGCCAAGCACCGCTAATCTTTGCGGAGCATGTCTGGTGTTAAGTCCCCGTAGCTCAGTGGATAGAGCAACCGCCTCCTAAGCGGTAGGTCGCAGGTTCAACTCCCGCCGGGGACACATAATGTTTTACGAGAAAACTACAGTTCGCTTTCCAACAATAAATACTTTGTCATCTGCATAAAACTTCAC
>DAIMGQ010000056.1:1749-5898 GCA_036723815.1 Candidatus Planktophila sp. | reverse complement strand
GTCAGAACAGTTGTTGCTTGAATCAGTACCTCTTAACGCCCTAGATCGTTGCGATCGTTGTGGTGCCCAGGCTTATGTCCGTGCAGTACTTCTAAACGGTGGGGAACTCATGTTCTGCGCTCATCACGGCAAGGAATACGCTGAAAAGCTAAAGCCAATTGCCGCAAAGATTCAAGATGAATCAGAAAAGCTGATTGAATCTAAAAACTAGATTTAACATCAAAAAAGCCCTTATGCGATTAACGCGTAAGGGCTTTTTTGTGTGTGGATCTTAATCTAGATAGTCGCGCAGTACCTGACTACGTGATGGGTGACGAAGCTTTGACATTGTCTTTGATTCAATCTGGCGAATACGTTCACGAGTAACTCCGTAAACCTTTCCGATCTCATCAAGTGTTTTGGGCTGTCCATCTGTTAAACCAAATCGCATTGCAACAACGCCTGCTTCACGTTCTGACAAAGTATCTAGTACTGAGTGGAGTTGCTCTTGTAGCAATGTGAATGAAACCGCATCCGCCGGAACTACAGCTTCTGAATCTTCAATCAAATCACCAAACTCTGAATCTCCTTCTTCACCCAGTGGTGTGTGAAGTGAGATTGGTTCACGGCCATACTTTTGAACTTCAACAACCTTTTCAGGTGTCATATCAAGTTCTTTAGCTAGCTCTTCTGGGGTCGGTTCGCGACCAAGATCTTGAAGCATCTGGCGCTGAACACGTGCCAACTTATTGATAACTTCAACCATGTGAACAGGAATACGGATTGTGCGAGCCTGGTCTGCCATCGCACGTGTAATTGCCTGACGAATCCACCATGTTGCATACGTTGAGAACTTGTAACCCTTTGTGTAGTCAAACTTCTCAACTGCGCGAATAAGTCCCAAGTTACCTTCCTGGATCAAGTCCAGGAACAACATTCCGCGCCCCGTATAGCGCTTTGCAAGGGAAACAACCAGACGTAGGTTTGCTTCTAGCAAGTGGTTCTTTGCGCGCTTTCCATCTTCAACAAGCCATTCAAGTTCGCGCTTGTACTTCTTTTCAAGTTTCTTTTCATGCTTTAATTTTTCTTCTGCAAAAAGGCCTACTTCTACGCGTGTAGCAAGCTCTACTTCAAGCTCTGCGTTCAGCAATGCCACGCGGCCAATCTGCTTTAGATAATCCTTAACTGGGTCTGCTGTTGCACCAGCTGTCATAACAGTCTGTGCCGGAGCATCATCTTCTTCAGAAGCCTTTAAAGTAAAGGCATCTTCTTCCTTACCCTGTGTTGCTTCATCGGCAAGATCCACAACGCGAGGCTGAGCACCCTTTTCCTCTTCGCCCTCGATGATCTCGACAACTTCCTTGATCAGAGTTTCAACATCTTCTAATTCAACTTCTTCTAGCTCAACCTCTTCGCCATCAATCTTGGTAATGATTGCCTTGCCAGTTTTTGCATCCAGCTTTGGTGCCTCAACCTTTGCAACGACAGGCTTTGGAGCAATTAATTCATACTCAGCCTTTTTCAAAATACGTGAAGGAGAACCCAGTCCACTCTTGCGTAGCTTTTCAATCATCACCGGAACTTGAGCTGCGAGCGCACGAGCCTCATCAACTAGATCTTTATCGGCCTTCTTAGGGATGCGGTTGATTGATGTAACGCCACGAGTTTCAAGTTCTGCCAAAACCTCGTTCTGTCGAAGTACAGCGTTCTTTGCATCAACAATCTGCTGCACATCTTTTGCAGTCAGATCTTTTTTAAGTTCAATTTTCTTAACAGGTGCTGCTTTTTTGACCGCTGCTTTTTTCGCAGGTGCAGCTTTCTTAGCAACCGCCTTTTTCGCAACCGCTTTCTTAGCAGGTGCAGCTTTCTTCGCCGCTACTTTTTTAGCAGGAGCTGCTTTTTTGGCTGAAGTTTTTGCCTTCACCTTGTTTTTGAGCGCACTAAATACAGCCACAATTGTCCTTTGATTTTTTCAGCGAGTTCGCTGAAGTGATAGGCATATTATAATTTGTCCACAGGCCAAAATGCACATCGAAAACCCCTATTTGGCCAGATTTAAAGCCTCTCGAATCACATCTCCAACGCTTTCAACCTCCACCAGGAAGCCATCATGGCCAAAAGGGCTGCTAATAGTCACCAAAGGGGCTGCAGCAGGGGCTAAATCAGCGATCTCAGCCTGCAGGCGAGGCGGGAAGAGTCGATCTGTATCAATGGACACAGCAACGATCGGAACCTGGATTGTGGCCAAAGCAGCAGCAACTCCCCCGCGATCTCTGCCAATGTCATGGCTATTCATCGCCTCTGTCAGGGCGATGTAGGTGTTGGCATCAAAGCGCTTGGCTAACTTGTCTGCCTGGTGATCTAAGTAGGACTCAACGGCGTAGCGGCCAGTGTCATCACCTTGTAGCTGTCGACCAAAGCGAATATCCATTTCAGCCTCAGTTCGATATGTCAGGTGAGCGATGCGACGAGCAATACCCATGCCCTCATCAGGACCTACCTCTTGCTCGTAGTAATCACCACCATTGAAATTGGGATCAGCCTTAATTGCTCTGACTTGAATAGAGGCTGTTCCAATTTGATCTCCTGTGGCAACAGCAGATGATCCAATAGTGCAGATAGCACCAACTCGCTCTGGTAGCTGCACCGCCCATTCAAGTGCGCGCATTCCACCCAGTGATGGACCAACTGCAAGTAAATACTTTTTAATTCCGATTGCATCTGTGAAGGCAACCTCTGCTGCAACCATGTCTCTGATTGTCACTGCAGGAAACCTTGAACCCCATCGCTTGCCATCTGCTGCAATCGATGATGGTCCAGTTGATCCTTGGCAGCCACCAATTACATTGGGACACACGACAAAATATTTGTCGGTATCAAAAGGCAATCCTGGACCAACCATTGAGGGCCACCACCCAGGAACATCAGACCAACCAGTCATTGCATGGTTAACTAAAATCGCATTATCTTTTGCCGCATTTAATGTGCCCCAGGTTTGATAGGCGATAGTGACATCAGGCAACGTTTCGCCATTTTCAAGAAGCAAGAAACCTATCTTGATGAACTTTCGTTCACCAGGATCATGTGTTTCTAACCAGGCACCTGTAACCATGAAATAAATATCCTTCACCCGCACTTGCCGCCGTAGCGACCTGTTCGTCACCCGGAGCACCCCACCGCGGTGGAGGGTTGCCGCCTACTAAGCCGGGGCTAATACGTAGGACTCGTGAACGATGTAATTCTAGCCACTACCCCTCAAAAATCCCAGCCGTCACTTTGGGGTGTAGCTCAAGGCGCATTGCCGCAAATGCTGCAGCGGGCCAGCCTGAACCAAAGACCCTGCGCAACAAAATGGTTAATGCGTACTTGGGATCATCAACTGTTGCTCGATCTAACGCTCTATAGGCCAGTTCATTATCACCACGTTCATATGCCAAGGTGGCAAACAGGCAGGCAACCGGTGCTACAAAACCATTAGGTGCAATGCGCAGTAGATAGAGCCACATATTCCAGTACGTATCAAAGGTTTCTGCGTTGTGGGTGCCCATCGCAAAATCACGAACCTGAATGTCTGAAAGCCGACCAACGACCTGAGAGATCAACTCCACATCGCAGTTATAGCCACGATCTGCAAACTGCATGGCTAAATCAATCACAGCTGTTGCTCCATCGCGTTGAAGCAGATTTAGATCCGGACTATCTACAGGAACTGCAAAGGCGTTAACACACTCGATAAATTCAGTATCTGTGGCAAGTGAAAGAGCAGTGATGCTGACATAAGTATTTTCAGTAGTCATATTTTTATCCTTTGAAGGTAGTAGGTGCGTTAACGATGGTGATGAGTGCAACGGAGACTTTCTTGACAGTGCCAGTAACCGCGCGGGCTGCAGCGTTATGTGTGTAGGTGCCGTTCCAGGTTGTAAGAAGTAAGACTTGATATGTACCTGCCTGCTTATAGGTGTGATGGATCGTGCCGGCCGGATATGGAGCTCCGTTTTCAGTAGTGGCATAAACACTGCCGTCACCAAAGCTCCAGACAAAAGAAGGACGAAGTGCGACATCTACAACTTCACCGATGATGTCGACCCTGCTTTGAAAAAGTGTGGGCAAGTCACACCAGAAATACACCGGCACATTGACTAACGGTTCAAACTCAGGTTGATAGGCAAC
>DAIMGQ010000056.1:0-1649 GCA_036723815.1 Candidatus Planktophila sp. | reverse complement strand
GACACCTGGGGAATTCCAGGTGGTGCTCGTGATTCTCATGAAAGCACCCTTGAAGGTGCATTTCGGGAAGCAATAGAAGAAACTGGAATAGACACAGAGCTACTAACTCCGCTTCACACATTCACCGATGATCACGGGAGTTGGAAATACGACACCGTTATTGCCCGCGCTCACGAAGGATTAGTTGCCCACGAGGTAAATGATGAATCCCACGAAGTCCGCTGGGTAGAAATTGAAAAAGTTGCAGAACTTCCTTTACATCCCAGCTTTGCTAAATCCTGGCCAGAGCTACAAATTCTCCTTAAGACGCTTTAGCGAATCCCGAACAACTGCTGAATCTGATGTGCGCCACAACGGTGGCATTGAGTTAAGTAGAACACTTCCATAACGCTTGGTGACGATGCGCGAATCAAGGATTGCAACTACTCCCCGATCATCAACCGAGCGAATAAGACGGCCAGTGCCCTGGGCTAATAACAACGCTGCACGTGGCAGGGAAACCTGCATAAATCCGCTGCCACCTTTTGCATCAGCTTGTCCTGCGCGCGCACTCATAACTGGCTCATCAGGACGTGGGAATGGAATGCGATCGATCGCCACCAAAATACAACTATTTCCTGGCACATCAACACCTTGCCACAGTGACATCGTGCCAATCAGAATAGATGTCTCATCCTTTGCAAACCGTGAAACAAGTGGTCCAACAGCGTCACCTCGCTTTTGCGTAATGATCTTTATAGGTAGCTCTGCCAATACTTTGCGCAGGTGCAGATCTGCTGCTTCAACGCCTCGCCATGAAGAAAACAGTGCAAGTGTGCGACCACCTGCAGCATCAATGAGTTCACCTAACTCTGTTAACACCTCCTGGCTTGGACCGTCCCGGCCAGGTTCTGGCAGATGCTTGGGCATATATAAAACACCTTGATTAGCAAAATCAAAAGGACTGCCCACATCTAACATTTGAACGTTAGCTGGATCTACTTCGCCCTCTTTGACTTCAGCGTTCATCTCTTCATTAACTAAAAAGCCGATGCTCTTTGCCATGGAATCAAAACCATTTCCGACAGTCAATGTTGCAGAAGTAGCAATCACAGGGGTCCTTGTCAGTAAGTTCTCACGCAGAACTTCTGAAACTGAAAGGGGTGCTAAATAAAGTGTTGAAAATGTTGGCTCATACCAGAGCACTAAACCATCGCCCATTTTAAGAAGTGTTGTGGCTGTCGTTGCTATCTCACTCACCGCGCCCTTAACCCGAGCCCGCTCTGCCAATCCATCAGTATCGATGATTTCATCATCTGCAGACATAAATTGAATGATCGCCTTTGATGCTTCCATGACTTTACGGATAGAGAACTCAAGTGATTGAGGAATTTCTTCCAGGCGACCCTGCGTTCCAAACTCAACCTTAACTGACTCACCATAATCGACCATTGATTCATGGAAATCATTTGCTGCCTTATGAAAAGCATCTGAAAGCTTGCCCGGCATGAACTTGCGGGCCATGGCAGCAGCGCGCAAAACACGATTGCTTGTGAGCTCATCTGTAACAGCCTGTGTTGCCCGATCCATAAACTCATGTGCTTCATCCAAAATCACACAATCGCGCTCAGGCAGGATCGGATGTGAATCTACGATCTCAATTGCAAGCA
>DAIMGQ010000055.1:4424-5903 GCA_036723815.1 Candidatus Planktophila sp. | reverse complement strand
ACGACTGTTGGCCAGCCAACGAGATTTCCGTTAACACCTAGACCTACTGGTACTGGTCCACTAGCTGTGCGGCGAACGAAACCGGCATCAACTAAACCGATAAGAGCAATGAAAAGTCCGATACCAACTGAGATGGCAATCTTGATTTGTGCTGGTACCGCCTTGAAAACCGCAACGCGGAATCCAGTCAGAACCAATACCAAGATGATGAGACCTTCAAGAACAACTAGGCCCATTGCTGCTGCCCATGTCATCTTTGATGCGATGCCAACGGCAACGAAAGTGTTAAGTCCTAAGCCAGTTGCTAAAGCAAGAGGGTAATTTGCAATTGATCCCATCAGAATTGTTAGAACACCAGCAACCAGTGCAGTTGTTGCTGCCACCATCGCTGGCGCTGGTGATGCGCCTCCGAATAGGAATTGTCCGTTTGCATCTGGTGAATACGCCAGAATGATTGGGTTGAGGGCCACGATGTATGCCATCGTGAAGAAAGTAACTAGGCCGCCTCTAACCTCTTGGGCTATTGAGGAACCACGTTCTGAGATTTTGAAATATGAATCCAGCATGAATGGAGCCTTTCTAATTTTGTTAACGGGGGTGTTTGCGACCCCGTGTGCGATAGGGCGCACAACCCTTGGGAAGTACTCGAACCCTATGGCCTACTCGTTGGTAGCCCTAGATACGACACCCAGTGACACAGCTATTGATTGCCCGATTAGCGTGGCAAACAACAATGTTCCAAGCCCAACAGTCCCACCAAGAAGCCATCCGGCAATTAAGACAGTGCCTTCGATTCCTAATCTCACTCTTCCGATGCGAACCCCGGATCTATTGTGAATGGCTGTCATTAAGCCATCACGAGGTCCTGGGCCCAGTCCGCAGGTTATATAAAGAGCAGATCCGACTCCAACCATTGCGATGCCAAGCAAGCAATAGAAAACTCCCACAAGATATGAACTTTGTATTGGAAAAATTGTCACGCCAATTTGAATTGCAGTTGCAATCACTGCGATATTGGACAAGGTTCCAAATCCTGGTTTTTCTTTTAATGGAATCCACAGTAGGAGAACGAGTGTACTAATTGCAAAAGTAGACCATCCCATCGTTATGTCAAGACTATTTGCTATCCCTTGAGCAAGAACAGACCAAGGAGCATTTCCAATCTGGCTTTGAATAAGTAAAGAATCACCGAGTCCAAAAATGAAGAGCCCGAAAAAAAGAACCGCTATTCGTAGTGGGGAAAGATCCCATCTAGATCCTCCAGTCCAAGGAGTATTTGGGACAGTTTTGTGCGGACGAAGAAATTCTAAAAATGGGTTTGACATTGCATGAGTATAATCAGCATATGTTTCCTGGTGTCGGCACAATCATCAATGTTCTAACTATTATCTCTGGTGCCTCACTCGGTGTCCTCGTAGGTAATCGAATGAACGTGCGAACTAGGACTTTGTTAACTGATGTATTGGGATTAGTCACCCT
>DAIMGQ010000055.1:0-4324 GCA_036723815.1 Candidatus Planktophila sp. | reverse complement strand
GGTCTCGGTGAGATTCTAGATGGCTATCAGGTTGATGCGATGACTATCGTTGGCGGAATAATGCTCATCTGCATTTCCTTCAGATTGTTGAACATTAAAAGTGTCGCGGTCGGAAACCTTCTACCAGCACTAGCTATCGCGCCCTTATTCGCTCTAGCAGTTCATTCAATCTAGTACAAAGATTAAAACGTCGAAGCATCAATAACAAAGCGGTACTTAACGTCACTGGCTACCGTGCGCTTATACGCTTCGTTAATGTAAGAAGCTTTAATAACTTCAACATCACTTACTATTGACTTTTCTCCACAGTAATTCAGCATTTCTTGCATCTCAGCAATTCCGCCGATCATCGAGCCGGCAATACTTCGGCGTCCATTCAGCAAAGCCCCAACATGGACCTCGTACGGCTTACCCGGTAAGCCAATAACTACCAAGGTGCCATCTAATTTGAGAAGATTTAGATAATCGCCGATTTCTAACTCTGCACTTACTGTATTTAGAATCAAGTCAAAAGACTTTGCTAATGCAGGCAAAGCATCAGGATCTTTCGTTGACACAAAGTGATGGGCTCCCATAGCAAGTGCGTCTGCTTTTTTGGAAGGGGAGTGGGACAAAACAGTAACGTCAGCTCCCATTGCTACTGCAAACTTAACCCCCATGTGTCCTAGTCCGCCAAGACCCATGACAGCTACTTTCATACCGGGTCCAACTTTCCAGTGCTTAATTGGTGAGTACAGGGTTATGCCAGCACACAAAAGCGGGGCAACACCGTCAAGTGGGAGATTGTCAGGAATATGAACTGCGTAATCCTGATTAATAACAAAGTTGTTTGAATAACCACCCAAAGCAACAGTCTTGCCATCTCGTTCGAGGCCGTTGTATGTACCTGTCATGCCCTCGACACAATACTGTTGCAATCCCTGAGTACAGCTTGAGCAGGTGCGACATGAATCTACAAAGACACCTACGCCGATTTTGTCTCCGACTGAGAACTTAGTAACAGCACTACCAACTGCCGTGACTATTCCTGCGATTTCATGACCAGGAACCATGGGAAAGATGGCCGGTCCCCATTCTTCGGCGACTTGATGGATATCGCTGTGACAAATGCCAGCGTATTTAATGTCCAGGGCCACATCGTTGATCCCCAGGTCACGCCGTTCAAACTCATGACTAACAAGTGTTGAGCCAGCGGTTAGCGCTGCATATCCGCGAGATTTCATGGTTACTCCTTGAACGGTAGTGGAATGGATGATGTGTGTGCGGCCCCTGATACACGAGCAGTCACCTGTCTCATATGGTGTCTGCGGCACAATACTTCATAGGCAACATCTGCGCCTGTTGATACATCACCAACAACAACTTGCTCGCCTTCAACAACCATGACTCCACCAACTGTTCTTGCATTATGAGTAGCGCGCGAACCACACCAACATAAAGCCTCAACTTGAAGAGTGTTCACACGATCGGCTAACTCGACTAATCGAGCTGATCCTGGAAATAGCTTTGTTCTAAAGTCGGCCAGGATGCCAAAGGCAAAAACATCAATACTTAGTCCGTCAACAATTCGGGCGAGCTGATCAATCTGCTCACTTTCATAGAACTGAGCCTCATCACAGATGATGTAGTCGATGCGTTCACCCATGGATAGTTGATCTACTACTAGTTTATGTAGATCCATTGACGGCGTTACTTCAATGGCAGGACTTGAAAGACCAAGACGACTGGAAATTACTCCTATTCCGGCCCGGTCATTATTTGTGAAGATTAATCCAGTTCGACCGCGGCTTTGGTGGTTATGGGCAGTTTGTAGAGCCAGCGTGGACTTACCACTGTCCATAGTTCCGCAGTAATAGATCAGCTCCGCCATAGAACGCATCCTGCCATAGCTCTAAGAAAAAAGCCCTTTTGATATCAAAGCAGCTTCAAGTTGTGGCTTCAACGCCAATGCTGCCGCAACCGAAATATGTGAAGCATCACGATAGACGACATAACCGTCTTGAATTGCAGGACAGTACTTTGAACACAACCAGGGTGCTGGGTCGATAGTTTCAAAGCCTTTGATTACCTTTACGGGGGTTCGCTCTGTTGTGTTGCAAGATTTCACATCACGTGATGCCAAGCAATTAGGAATATCTCCTATAGGTCTAGGGGTATCACTGATGTAAATCAAGTGATCCGATGATCCTCGAAGCGAAGTAAGGAGACGTTTTTGACCATCTGTCCACCACTTGTTTTCATCTGGGTAACCACGTGGGGGAGTGAAATGTTGAAAGTTACTTAGTATCACCGCGGCTGGGCGAATCTGCTTGATGCGAGCAACCGACTTGTCGCGCCACGTTTCACAATCGATGTTCTTATAAGCACCTTGGTCAGCCCGTGGAACATCTACAGATGGGCAAGCTGATTTCGTCAATGAGATAAGTTTGAAGTTTCGTTCATTTGCAAGTTCTAGAAGTGTTGGGAACCATTGCGCAGCATGTGAATCACCGTAGAGGACTATCGTCGTAGAAGAATTGAGATCACCATATGCGCACTCACCAGACTCATTCTCCCCGTAGTTTGAATGACAGTCATCACCGTAAACAGCTGGTTTTTGCATGACATCAACGACATTGAATGAGTAATCGGTGCCTTTGACCTTAATCATGGAAGAAGATGTGGATGTGATAACTAAACCAGCCATGAGTGACATGACTGTTGTGCCTACAAAGAACAGATAGATCTTCCTGCCGGAGACTTTCTTGTGGCGAATAGGTTGTT
This sequence comes from Candidatus Planktophila sp., assembly GCA_036723815.1. Classification (GTDB taxonomy): domain Bacteria; phylum Actinomycetota; class Actinomycetes; order Nanopelagicales; family Nanopelagicaceae; genus Planktophila. Next base: position 1,561 of record DAIMGQ010000055.1, on the reverse strand, counting down.
CGATGTATTTACTCGTGAAATGAGCCAAAACAATTGTGAGAACGATGCACAGGATGCGTTCTCTGATGCGCAATTCTCTGCCAAGTGCGCTGCTCGGCAAAACTAAAGCCGGCCAGTGCCATAGATATAGGGGGTATGAAATTGCCCCAAGCCATTGGGATATTCGGTTATTGCTCAGGTCGTTAAAGACTCGAGGCCATTTAGAGATGGAACCAATGAGTACCGCTGTTGAAACTACCGGTAGCAATGCATTTATTCCTGGGAAAGCAGTTTTCTCATCAAATCTGAAACTAGCGACAAGTATTCCGATTACGCCGAACCAAGGGATGAATCTATTCTTCCAAAATGTTTCTGGAACAAAGAGTAGCAAAGCACCAAAACCGAGTTCCCATGCTCTAGTCGGTAGAGAGTAGAAAGCCCAGATAGGAGATGTTTGTGTTTGGTAGATGGAAAGGAGTAAGGAAAGGAATGTTGTAATGGCAATTCCACTGAAAATTGCACGCTTTCCGTAGCGAGAGAGAAACAAAAGAAAAATTGGCCAGATAACGTAGAACTGCTCTTCAACAGCTAGTGACCAGTAATGGATAAATGGCGAAGGTGTTGCATCTAGGTTCTGGTAATCGTTTTCCCACCATGCAAAGAGATAGTTGGAAATATAAGTCGCTGCTGCGAAAAGATCACGACCCAGCGCATCGCGGGTGATAACCGGAAGTACGAAAAATCCAACTATTGCAGTAACAAAGAGAACGAACACTGAAGTGGGGAGTAGACGTTTGATACGTCGTTGGTAAAAAGTTGGTAAATCCAATCTTCCTGTACTTTCGATCTCGCGCAGGATGAGCCCTGTAATCAGGTACCCAGAGATCACATAAAAGATATCAACGCCAATAAAGCCACCAGGAAGCAATTTGGCATGAAAGATTGTTACAAGGAGAGCAGCTAACGCTCTAAGTCCTTGAATTTGAAGTATGCGCACCGCTAGGAAACTACCAAGGATGTGACGGGAATATTTGGATACTTCTCCGCAAGTCTTGCCCTTCCAGGTAATCCTTCAATTTCAATCAAGGCCAAGACGTGAGTTACCTGGGCTCCCAACCGATGCATTAACTCGATTGCAGCTCCTATAGTTCCACCCGTTGCCAGCACATCATCAATCAAAAGCACTTTGGCCCCTTGAGGGACCGCGTCTATGTGTACTTCTAAGGTATCGACACCATATTCAAGTCCGTAGGACTCTGAAATTGTGAGGTGTGGGAGCTTTCCTGCTTTGCGAATGGGTATGAAACCACTGTGTAGTTGGTTTGCTACCGCTGATGCAAAAATGAAACCACGCGCCTCGATCCCGGCAACAAGTGTTGATGAATCTGCAAAACTTGCGAATTTTTCGGTAGTAGCGATAAATGCTTCACCATGTGCCAGAAGTGGAGTGATGTCCTGAAATCTAATTCCTGGTTGTGGGTAGTCAGGGATTTCACGGATGAGCGACAAGGCGTCATCAATATTCATGTGTCCGAGAGGGGACTTGAACCCCTAATCCCTTGCGGGAACTAACACCTCAAGC
>DAIMGQ010000054.1:2022-6225 GCA_036723815.1 Candidatus Planktophila sp. | reverse complement strand
CTTCATCATATTCAGCGCGCTTTTTAGGATCAGACAAGATTTCATATGCTTCAGAGACGGCCTTAAACTTTTCTTCTTTTGCCGCATCACCCTTTGTTTTATCTGGGTGTAGATCACGAGCAAGAGCGCGGTACTTCTTTTTAATCTCATCGGCAGGTGCCTTCTTATCTACACCAAGGACTTTATAGAAGTCCTTTTCATATAGATCTTTAGCTGCCATTTTTAATTACGCTCCCGTTGGATCTGTTACAGCAACGCGCGCAGGACGCAAGATGCGCTCTTTGTACTTATAACCAGGCTGCAAAATCTTTGAAGCGGTGGCAACGGCAACATCTGCGGACTCATCATGCATCAATGCTTCATGAATCTGTGGGTCAAAAGCTTCACCTTCTGTGCCATATTTTTCTAGGCCAATGCGTGAAGTGATTGAATTTAGCTGATCTGCCACCGCTTTAAAGCCACCTGATAGCTCACCATGTTGTTCTGCGCGATCAACGTCATCTAGCAAGGCAAGAAGTTCTGTTAGAACGGCACCGACTGCGCTTTCATGGGCAACTGCGCGATCGCGCTCAACACGCTTTCGGTAGTTTGCATACTCTGCTTGTAGTCGTTGCAAGTCAGATGTCAGTGTTGCAACCGGGTCAGTTTCCTGACCCGGCTCAACAACCTCTTCAACTACTTGTTCAGTAGTTTCCTCTGACATTACTTAGATTCTTCTTCTACAACTTCAGCGTCTTCAACACCATCTTCTTGTGGTGCTGCATCTCCTTCAGCTGCGGCCCCTGCTGCATAGAGTGCAGAACCAAGTGCTTGGCTAACGGTTGCAACCTTTTCAGTTGCTGACTTAATCATTTCGTAGTTTGAACCACCGAGTGCGGTCTTCAACTCTGCGAGTGCGCTTTCAGTCTCTGTCTTCTTCTCAAGTGCGTCCCCTTGTGACAACTTCTCTTCGTTGTCCTTGATGAACTTCTCAGTTGAGTAGAGCAGTGAATCTCCAGCGTTACGGATCTCTGCTTCTTCTTTACGCTGACGATCTTCTTCAGCATGTGATTCAGCATCGGCCATCATGCGCTCAATCTCTTCCTTAGATAATGCAGATCCACCAGTAATCGTCATGCTCTGCTCTTTACCTGTTCCAAGATCCTTTGCAGACACATGAACAATTCCGTTTGCATCGATGTCGAATGTGACCTCGATCTGTGGAACTCCACGTGGTGCTGGTGGCAAACCTGTTAGTTCGAACATGCCGAGCTTCTTGTTATAAGCAGCCATTTCACGTTCGCCTTGGTATGCCTGGATCTGCACAGCAGGCTGATTGTCATCTGCTGTTGTAAATACTTCACTGCGCTTTGTAGGAATTGTTGTGTTGCGCTCGATCAGACGTGTCATCACGCCACCCTTGGTTTCGATACCAAGTGACAGCGGAGTTACATCTAGGAGCAATACATCCTTTACTTCACCCTTTAAAACACCGGCTTGAAGGGATGCACCAACTGCAACAACCTCATCAGGGTTAACACCCTTGTTTGGTTCTTTGCCGCCAGTTAATTCCTTAACCAAATCAACAACAGCTGGCATACGAGTTGATCCACCAACTAGTACAACTGACTCAATCTTTGAAATAGGAATTCCGGCATCCTTTAGCACTGCTTGGAATGGCTTCTTGCAACGCTCTAGTAGTGCTGCAGTTAGCTGCTGGAATTGTGCGCGAGTAATTGTTTCATCCATGAACAATGGATTCTTTTCAGAATCAACTGTGATGTATGGAAGGTTTACTGAGGCGGACTGTGATGATGAAAGTTCGATCTTTGCCTTTTCAGCAGCTTCACGAATACGTTGCATCGCCATCTTGTCTTTAGTTAAATCAATTCCGTTTGCTGCACCAAATGTTTGAACTAAGTGATCAACTAGTGCTTGATCCCAGTCATCTCCACCTAGGTTGTTATCGCCGTTAGTTGCCTTAACTTCAACAACACCATCGCCGATTTCTAGAAGTGAAACGTCAAATGTTCCACCACCAAGGTCGAATACAAGAATTGTTTGTTCTTTATCTGATTTGTCCAAACCATATGCGAGCGCTGCTGCAGTTGGCTCGTTGATGATGCGAAGAACATTGAGGCCAGCAATTTCGCCAGCTTCTTTTGTTGCTTGACGCTGTGCATCATTGAAGTAGGCAGGAACAGTGATAACTGCATCAGTTACTGTTTCTCCCAAATATGCCTCTGCATCGCGCTTTAGCTTTTGTAGTACGCGTGCTGAAATTTCTTGTGATGTGTACTTCTTGCCATCGATATCGATAGTCCAGTTAGTACCCATGTGACGCTTAACGGAACGGATTGTGCGTTCTACGTTTGTTACTGATTGACGCTTGGCAACCTCACCAACGAGGACCTCACCATTTTTTGCAAAGGCCACGATTGATGGTGTTGTGCGCGCACCTTCTGCGTTGGCGATAACTGTTGGTTCGCCACCTTCAAGGACAGATACGCAGCTGTTTGTTGTTCCGAGGTCGATTCCGACTGCTCTAGCCATTATGTATGCTCCTTTTTATCCCTCTCGAGCCTGATCTAGGGTCGAGGATTGTTGAACTTGAGTCGAGTATACACAAAAGGTTGAGTCGTCGCGACTCAGGTTTCTGCCTGGTTGAACACACACCCACAGGGGTTTATTGCCTACCCTCTCCCTATGAACCTTGCACTGGCAGGCCTCGCCTATGGCGTGACGATCTTCGCTCTGATCCTTCTGGTCGTTCAAAGCCGAAAGTTGATCGCGATCTTTAAAAAAGGTCAGCCCGATCCAACGCGTGGCAATGACAAGCCACAGCGTTTAAGGATGATGCTGGGCGAAGTATTTGGCCACACAAAGATGCTCAACTTCACCGTAGTTGGATTTGCGCACTGGTTTGTGATGGTTAGCTTCTTTGGACTATTTGGCACATTAGTAACTGCATACGGCCAACTTGTTAATCCTTACTTTGTAATTCCGGTTATTGGTCATTTCTGGGTGTATGAATACATAACCGAACTCTTGGCGTGGACGACTGGAATTGCAATCGTTGCTTTGATTGGAATTCGCCAGGTAACACTTCGAACCAATAAGCGTTCACGTTTTGCTGGCTCTGGAAACTGGAAGGCTTACTACGTTGAAGCAACAGTTTTAGCAGTTGTCTTTTGTGTGATCGCACTGCGTGGTCTTGAAGGCGCACTATCTGATGAAACACAGTGGAACCGTCATTACATCACTACCTGGTTTATCGCAGACATGTTTAAGTCAATGAGCTTGTCACAATTAACTTCATGGATACAGATCGTTGCAACCATAAAAATTGTAGTTTCTATGCTCTGGTTTATTGTTTTGGCTGCAAACCTAACCATGGGTATTACTTGGCACCGTTTCTTGGCACCGTTTAACATTTACTTCCGCCGCAACGCAGATGGCGCATCATCACTTGGCGCACTTCCACCGATGTTGTCACATGGTGAAGAGATTAACTTTGAAGATCCAAAGGAAGATGATGTCTTTGGTTTAGGCACACGCGCTGACATATCCTGGAAGGGATTGTTGGATATGTCATCGTGTACTGAGTGCGGTCGTTGCCAATCACAATGTCCTGCTTGGCACACCGAAAAACCACTATCACCAAAGCTTTTAATCATGGCTATGCGTGATCACGCCTTTGCTAAAACCGTTGAAAATGAGGCACTTGTTGGTGAAAATTCACCAATCAGCCTAGATGTTTTGTGGTCGTGTACGACATGTGGTGCTTGTGTTAATGAGTGCCCAGTTGATATCGAACACATCGATCACATCGTTAACATGCGTCGCTTCCAGGTATTAGTTGAATCAGAGTTTCCATCCGAACTTGGTGGAACATTTAGAAATCTAGAAAAGACCGGTAACCCGTGGGGTGCTAATCGGACAGACCGCGAAGCCTGGATTGCTGAATGTGATTTCCCTGTAAATGTTATTGAAGGTCAATTACCAGATGATGTTGAGTACTTGTTCTGGGTGGGTTGCGCCGGTGCTTATGAAGAGCGCGCAAAGAAAACTACCAAGGCTGTTGCAGAACTTTTGTATATGGCAGGAGTTAACTTTGCTGTTCTTGGTAAGAAAGAGACGTGTACAGGAGATCCTGCACGTCGTGCTGGCAATGAATTCTTGTATCAAATCTTGTCTCGCGAAAACATTGAAACATTTAAAGAA
>DAIMGQ010000054.1:0-1922 GCA_036723815.1 Candidatus Planktophila sp. | reverse complement strand
GGTGCTGACCTAACTGAAATGCCACGTAATAAGGAACGATCATTTTGTTGTGGCGCAGGTGGCGGACGTATGTGGATGGAAGAGAAAATTGGAACACGCATCAACATCAACCGCGTGGAAGAAGCGATCAACACTGGTGCAACTGAGTTAGCTGTTGCCTGTCCTTTCTGTCGTGTTATGACCTCAGATGGCATGAACGCCAAGGAGTCTGCAGTTGAGGTCTTGGATGTTGCTCAGGTTTTACTGCGCTCAGTCAAAGAGGCCTAGATTCGAATACTGGGCGTAGTTTCCACATATTCTCAGCAAAGACTCAGGCTATGAGAGCATTCTCTAGTCATGACAACCACCCTAGAAAAGAACAGCCAGCGCATTCTCGTCGTCGATGATGAATCAAGCATCAGCGAGTTAATTTCTACAAGCCTTCGATTCGTCGGCTTTGATGTCCGCACCGCAGCTAATGGTGCAGAGGCTCTCCGCGTTGCAGAAGAGTTCAAGCCACATGCAATGGTCCTTGATGTGATGCTGCCTGATCTAGATGGTTTTGAAGTGTGCAAGAAGATTCGCAATGAAGGCGTCGATACCGGCGTTTTGTTTCTGACAGCTAAAGATGGCATGGATGACAAAGTTAAGGGTTTAACCCTTGGCGGCGATGATTACATGACTAAGCCATTTTCACTAGAAGAACTCGTTGCACGCTTGCGCGCACTTCTCCGTCGCACAGGTGTGGATCAAATTGAAACCGATGATGAAAAGATGCGTTTTGCTGATCTTGAATTAGATGAGGCAACACATGAGGTTCGTCGTGCTGGTCAGATGCTTGATCTTTCACCAACAGAGTTTGCCCTCCTTCGTTACCTAATCATTAACGCTGACCGCGTTGTGTCAAAAGCACAGATTCTTGATCACGTATGGCAGTACGACTTCCGTGGTGACATGGGAATTGTTGAAACCTATATTTCATACCTGCGCAAGAAGGTTGATTCATTTGATCCACCACTAATTCACACAGTGCGCGGAGTCGGCTATCGCTTAAGAATGCCGCCTAAATAAAATATGAGAAGCCCGTTTGCGAATTCAAGTCTACGTAATCGCCTAACGGTCGGTGTACTTATACTTTCAGCATTCGGGTTTGCAGGAGCAGGTTTTGGCGCACAAGCTCTTTTACAAGATTATTTGATTCATCAAGTTGATGAACAACTACTCAGCGTTGTCGGCGGTGTTGCAGATCGCCTTGATCAAGCCGGTATTGCTAGAGATGAAGACGACGCACAAGCTTCTCGTGCCACAACACCTCTTAACCGTGTTCCAACATCTATTTCTGTAACTGTTTTAGATCCATTCGGAAACCTAGTAGGTGGTATTGGTGGTGACCTAAACTCCAATCAAATCACTGATTATGTGAAGGGTTTGCTGCCAGGCCAAGTTGCGGCCTTTGGTTCTAAGCCCTTTACAGTTGAAGCACCGGGTGCGGACTTTCGTGTGGCAACAACTGTTTTGCCATCATCTCTTGGCTCGGTAATCGTTGCGCAATCCTTAAGTGATTTTGATAAGACGACTCATCAGATCAGTGTCGTCTTCTTGATTATCGGTGGAATTGTTTTGCTTTTCATCGCCTTTGCTTCACGCCAGGTGATCAAACTGAGTATGAAGCCGCTAAAAAAGATTGAAGAAACAGCAGAACAAATTGCAGCCGGTGACCTATCTGCTCGTCTAGAAAACTTTGAACCAGATACTGAAGTAGGTCGATTGAGCACATCTTTGAACATAATGCTTTCGCGCATTGAAGAGTCATTTGCTGCGCGCGCAGAATCTGAAAACAAGTTGCGTCGCTTTGTTGCAGATGCCAGCCACGAGCTGCGCACCCCACTCACATCTATTCGTGGCTTTGCAGAACTTCATCGCCAAGGCGCAGTACCTGAAGG
>DAIMGQ010000053.1:3828-6355 GCA_036723815.1 Candidatus Planktophila sp. | reverse complement strand
ACGCTAGGCAGTGCGATGTTGGATGGCTGTTTGCTGGATGAATTGATCATGTATCAAGCACCATCGCTTTTAGGCACCGGCAAGCACTTCTTTTTCTTTGATTACCCAACGACGATTACCGACCAAATGCGCATGGATCACCTGAGCACCCAGGTGCTAGATGGCGATGTTAAGTCGGTCTATCGGATTAGGAATGGTGAGTGATGTTTACAGGACTCATCGCAGAACTTGGTTCAATCACCGCTATCAAAAAAAGCGACACATCTGCCATCTTTACTGTTAACGCACCTGGGCTAATCTCAGAGATTTCAGTGGGTGATTCTGTTGCAGTTAACGGTGTGTGTTTAACGGCTACCTCAATAGATGGCACAGCTTTTACAGCAGATGTCATGGTGCAAACACTTAATCTGACTTCACTTTCTCAAATCTTTGTGGGCAGTCCTGTAAACCTCGAACTTGCTGCCCAGCTAAATGCCCGCATGGGTGGACACATGGTCCAGGGACATGTCGATGGTGTTGCGACAGTTCTTTCTCTAACACCGGGGGATAAGTGGGCGCAGTTTGATATCACCGTGCCGGCTGAGTTGAGCAAATACATCGTTAATCAAGGCTCTATTTGCCTAGATGGTGTTTCTTTAACTGTTGGGCAAATCAATGATGAAAACAATGTTGTAACAGTGTGGCTTATTCCAGAAACGCTAGAGCGCACCAATCTTTCAACATTGTTGCCTGGGGATCTGGTCAATGTTGAGGTTGATGTGCTTGCTAAGTATGTGGAGCGTCTTCTGGCAAAAGGGGATAAGAATGGCGGAGATAAGTGATGAGTAATCTCCAAGCAGCACTTGCCGCCTATAAAAATGGCGAACTCATCATTGTTACAGATGATGCTGATCGTGAAAATGAAGGCGATTTGATGATTTTGGCAGAAAAAGCCACAGCTGAAAAAGTTGCCTTCATGGTGCGCCACACAACAGGAATCCTCTGTGTTGCGATGACGCAAGAGCGGGCTCGCACGTTACATCTGCCACTAATGGTGGAAGAAAACCAAGATTCAAAAAAGACCGCCTTTACAGTAAGCGTTGATTACAAGCCGGGGATAACAACAGGAGTGAGTGCGCAAGAGCGTTCAAACACGGTGCGAGCACTTGCAAATGCATCATCTGTTGCCTCAGATTTCATTCGCCCAGGACACGTCTTTCCATTGATTGCAGATAATGGTGGATTAGCAGCCCGTGGTGGTCACACTGAAGCTGGCGTTGCACTGTCACAACTAGTTGGCGCAGCACCACTCAGTCTTCTTTCTGAAATTGTTAATGATGATGGCTCAATGGCACGTGGGCAATCACTTGCCGCCTTTGCCACAGAACACTCAATTCCAGTTATTTCTGTTGGGGAGTTAAGGGCATATGTTCAGGCCAATCCAATTGCGTCAACAAAGAGTGCTCCAGAGTTTAAGTTTGAATGGGCACAACTTCCACTTCGCAGCGGCATGTGGAAGATCGCAACATTTCCTGGCCTACGTCAAAGAGAGCACGCTGTAATTGCTTTTGGTGAAGCAGGCAAGTTGCCGATGGTTCGTATCCATAGTGAGTGCTTTACGGGCGATGTTATTCATTCACAGCGCTGTGATTGCGGTGAGCAGTTAGAGCAGTCAATTAATTTGATTCAAGAGCACGGCTATGGATACATCATCTATTTACGTGATCATGAGGGCCGCGGGATCGGGCTAACAGAGAAAATTAAGGCGTATCAATTACAAGATCAGGGCATGGATACCATCGATGCCAACCTGCACTTGGGCCATGAGATCGATGCACGTGATTGGAATGATGCGGTTGCAATCGTTCGGGCACTTGGTCTGCAGGATCTGGTGATTTTGACTAACAACCCCAACAAGGTTGCGGCGTTGAAAAATGCGGGCCTTGATGTAAGACAGCAGCCGCTGGTAATTGTTAGTAATAGATTTAATGAAAAGTACCTAGCTACCAAGGAAGAAAAACTTGGTCACTCACGAGGAGGCAAGTAAATGGCAGGACATGCACCACGTATTGGTATTACGCCATTGCCGCAGGCAAAGGTTGCGATCATCTCTTCATCCTGGCACCTAGATATTTGTAATGACTTAATTGCTGGTGCCAAGCGTGCTCTTGATGAGGCGCAGGTAGGAACTGTTGAGGTTGCCTTTGTTCCGGGATCTTTTGAAATTCCACTTGCTGCCCAGTACGCATTTGATAAGGGTTTTGATGCAGTGGTTGCAGTTGGGCTTGTTCTAAAAGGTGAAACACCTCACTTTGATTATGTCTGCCAAGGCGTTACTCAAGGAGTAATCGATGTTTCCCTCAAGTATGGCAAGCCAATTGGTTACGGCGTCTTGATGTGTAATGACCTTGAGCAAGCTATTGCCAGATCAGGTGTTGCTGGCAGCAAAGAGGACAAGGGTTATGACAGCGCAGTTGCCGCCCTTGAACTTTTGCGTTTGAAGAACGCCTAGATAGACTCCTTGGGTGAGCGTAACTAGCGCAGGTGC
>DAIMGQ010000053.1:0-3728 GCA_036723815.1 Candidatus Planktophila sp. | reverse complement strand
TAAAGGATCTGATCAAAGCTGGCGCAGCCGCCATGCATATCGAAGATCAGGTGGGTGCAAAGCGTTGTGGTCATCGCCCTAACAAGGAAATTGTTTCAAAGGGTGAAATGGTAGATCGCATCAAGGCAGCAGTTGATGCTCGCACAGATGACAACTTCCAAATCATGGCTCGCACAGATGCGATTGCTAATGAGGGTATTGATTCAGCGCTAGAGCGCATTCACGCATATATCGAAGCTGGTGCGGATTTGGTTTTCCCTGAGGCAATTGAAAGTTTGACAGATTATTCCAAGATTTCATCTGCTGTTTCCAAACCGATACTGGCAAATATCACTGAATTTGGAAAGACTCCATTGTTTACTCGTGACGAGTTGGCCGCTAACGGGGTGGGAATGATCCTGTATCCGCTCTCGGCCTTTAGAGCGATGAACAAGGCTGCAGAAAGCGTCTATGCCGCTATCCGCCGTGATGGCACACAGGCTGCTGTGATCGACACAATGCAGACCCGAGAAGAGTTATACCAAGCGATTAATTATTATGAATACGAAAAAGCACTTGACCAAACACTAGGCAAAGACAACGGGTAAAAATCATGGAAGAAATCAAAGTAAAGAAGTCAGTTGCACTCTCAGGTGTTCCAGCAGGAAGCACTGCTCTAAGTGCTGTGGGCGGGGCTGACCTTCACTACCGCGGGTACTCAATCAAGGATTTGGCTGCCAACTGTGAGTTTGAAGAGGTTGCCTACCTACTAGTCCACGGTGCGTTGCCAACACAGGCACAGCTAGATGCATACAAGGCAAAACTCAAGGGATTACGTGGGCTTTCACCTCAGGTCAAGACAGTTCTAGAACAACTTCCAAAAACTGCCCACGCCATGGATGTTTTGCGTACTGGCTTTTCAGCACTCGGTGCCATCACTCCAGAATCAACTCATCACACAGAAGCAGAAGCGCGCGATATTGCAGATTCCATGCTGGCAAAGACCGGTTCACTTCTAGGTTACTGGCACCACTTTGCTAACAGCGGCACAAGAATTGAAGTAGAAACTGATGATGATTCAATCGGTGCACACTTTCTTCACCTACTACATGGCGAGAAGCCATCTGCTTTGTGGGAAAAGGCAATGCACACATCCTTAGTTTTGTATGCGGAGCACGAGTTCAACGCCTCAACCTTTACGGGTCGCGTTATTGCAGGAACTGGCGCAGACATCTATTCATGTGTGACAGGTTCAATTGGAGCACTTAGTGGTCCAAAGCATGGTGGTGCTAATGAGGTTGCACTTGAAATTCAGCTTCGTTATGCAACACCAGATCAGGCTGAAGCAGATATTCGAAAGCGCGTAGAAGCCAAGGAAGTAATTATTGGTTTCGGACACCCTGTTTACACAGTTTCTGATCCTCGCAATGAAATCGTTAAGGTCATCACAAAGGAACTTGCTATCCAGGCTGGCAAAGAGAATTTGTATGATGTTGCAGAGCGCATCGAATCTGTGATGATGGAAGTCAAGAAGATGTTCCCTAACGTGGACTGGTTCTCAGCAGTTGCATATGATGCAATGAAGATTCCAGTTAACTACTTCACGCCACTGTTTGTGATGGCACGTATTTCAGGCTGGACAGCCCACGTCATCGAGCAGCGCATCGATGGCAAGATCATCCGCCCAACAGCTACCTACGTTGGTCCAGAAGATTTGGCATTTGTTCCAATCGAAAAGCGCTAGTGCATGAGTAGCCATGTAGTTAAGAACAACCAGCCTTACGATCAGCCGATAATCGACATCGTCGATTACGTGCTCAACTATGAGGTTAAGTCACCGGTTGCCTATGAAACTGCATGGAACTGCCTTTTAGACACACTTGGTTGTGGGCTAGAAGCACTTGAATATGAAGCTTGCACCAAGCTTTTAGGACCAGTTGTTCCAGGTTTAACTGTTGCAAATGGTGTGAAGGTGCCTGGCACTAAGCACGTTCTAGATCCTGTTCAAGGTGCTTTCAATATCGGGGCAATGATTCGTTGGTTAGATTTTAATGACACCTGGTTAGCAGCTGAGTGGGGACATCCTTCAGATAACTTGGGTGGCATCCTGGCAACTGCAGATTGGTTGTCACGAACAACAGATAAGAAGTTCACCATCAAAGATGTCTTAACAGCCATGATTAAAGCCCATGAAATTCAGGGTTGCATCGCACTTGAAAACTCCTTTAACAAGGTTGGCCTTGATCACGTTGTATTGGTCAAGGTTGCTTCAACTGCAGTTGTCTCACAGATGATGGGTCTAACCCGTGATCAGGTCTTGGCTGCTGTTTCTCTTGCCTGGGTGGATGGTCAATCACTTCGCACCTATCGTCACTTTCCAAATGCGGGTTCACGTAAATCATGGGCAGCAGGGGATGCAACATCTCGAGCAGTTCGACTTGCTTTGATCGCACAGACCGGTGAAATGGGTTATCCATCTGCACTCACCGCCAAAACATGGGGCTTCTACGATGTCTCCTTTAAAGGACAGCCATTTAAGTTCCAACGCGAATACGGCACCTATGTTATGGAAAACATCTTGTTCAAGATTTCTTTCCCTGCAGAGTTCCACTCACAAACAGGTGTTGAAGCTGCGATGACGATCTACCAGCAGATGCAGGCAGTAGGCAAAACTTCTGATGACATCAAGAAGGTCACCATTCGCACGCACGAGGCATGTATTCGAATTATTGATAAAAAGGGACCACTAAATAACCCGGCAGATCGCGATCACTGTATTCAATACATGACAGCAGTTCCCTTTATCTTTGGTCGCCTGACCGCTCGTGATTACGAGGATGACATCGCATCAGATCCACGTATCGATGCCCTGCGCGAGAAGATTGTGTGCGTAGAAGATGCCAGCTACACCGCTGATTATCACAACCCAGAAAAGCGCTCTATTGCTAATGCAATAACAGTTGAATTCAATGATGGCACGGTCTTTGCTGAGGTAGCAGTTGAGTATCCGATCGGCCATGCTCGCCGCCGGGTTGAAGGCATTCCGCTATTGATCGAAAAATACAAGACCAACTTGGCTCGTATTTATGATGCAGATAAGCAAAAGAAGATTACTGATTTGTGCCTTGATTATGACAAGTTGGCTGCCACACCTGTAAATGAGTTTATGGATTTGATGGCTCTTTAATGAGCGATATGTCAGCAAAGGTGCGTCGCGCACTAGATGTTGCCGTAGAAGCAATTGGTGGTTCAGCCCGCGAAGGCCAGATTGAAATGGCCGAAGCTGTTGCAAATGCACTGACTGATCGTCATCACTTAATGGTGCAAGCAGGTACCGGTACTGGAAAATCCCTTGCCTATTTAATTCCTGGGATTGTTCATGGCCGAAAGGTATTGGTAGCAACAGCAACCCTTGCCTTGCAGCGCCAGTTAGTAGATCGCGATTTGCCAGCAGTTGTGCCAGCACTTGAAAAGGAGCTCGGCCGAGAGATTTCTTATGCCATCTATAAAGGCGTAGGCAACTATGTCTGTTTGCAAAAGATGAATAGTGATGAGGTTGATCCTGACGGTGAGTTAGTCATGGAGGTCTCATCCCTTGAAAAAGATGCCAAGCGTTTAATTGCCTGGGCAAAGACTCCGGGGGTCAGTGGCGATAGAGATGATGCACCTGAAGTTGACCGCAGAGTGTGGGCGGCTAACAGTGTTTCGGGGCGAGAATGCGTTGGCGCAGATGTGTGTGCATTTGGTTC
>DAIMGQ010000052.1:0-6657 GCA_036723815.1 Candidatus Planktophila sp. | reverse complement strand
ATCACGCTAACTGGTGCTGGCAGATTTTCAATATGTTGCAAAACCGCTTCCACAAGTAATTCTGATTCTGGCCGCGGCACCAGTACGCCCGGACCAACTTCAATGTTTAGATATCTAAAGCCGGCCGTCCCTGTTAAATACTGCAGCGGTTCAAAATTCAGTCGTCGATCTAAAAGATCATAGAACTGCTCTTCAAGAACATCCTTGTCGTCAATACCAAGCAGGGTCGATTCCACTAAAACAGTGTTGTGTAGATCCATTCTGGACAAACCAAGAACGTGGGCTAGCAAGTGCTCTGCATCTACTTCAGAAATTCCAGATTCAGCTAACTGCGATTTAGCATCGCGCAGAATCTCTTTGATGAGCATGTTAGTTCGCGTTTGCCAAACGTGCAGCTTTGTCGGCATCCAGCAATGTTTGAATCATGTCATCTAGATCCCCGTCAAGCACAGCATCTAAGTTGTTTGACTTGTAATTGACACGGTGATCGCTAATGCGATTTTCAGGATAGTTATATGTGCGAATTCGCTCTGAACGATCAACTGTTCTTACCTGGCTCTTGCGCTCTGCAGATGCGATCGCTTCAGCTTTTTCTTGAGCATCAGCTAATAGACGAGCACGCAAGATACGAAGGGCTGATTCCTTGTTCTGAAGCTGGCTCTTTTCATTCTGACAAGAAACAACAATTCCGGTAGGGACGTGAGTTAAACGCACCGCAGAGTCAGTTGTGTTAACTGATTGGCCGCCGGGACCAGAAGAGCGATAAACATCTACGCGCACATCATTCATATTCAGGTCAACATCTACTTCTTCAGCTTCAGGCAGAATAAGTACGCCGGCTGCAGATGTGTGAATACGACCCTGGCTTTCTGTTTCTGGTACTCGCTGCACCCGGTGCACGCCGCCTTCAAACTTCAAACGCGCATACGGAGATTCTCCAGGTGCTGCAACTCCCTTTGACTTAACTGCTACAGAAATATCTTTGTACCCACCCATTTCACTTTCGGTGGCGTCAATAATCTCAACTTTCCAATTGTGCTTTTCGGCATAACGCATATACATACGCAATAGATCCCCAGCAAAAATCGCTGACTCATCACCACCAGCACCTGCTTTAACTTCCAAAATAACATCACGATCATCATTGGGATCACGTGGCAATAACAACTCTTCTAGCTTGAGAGCAGCAGCATCTCGTGTTGCTTCAAGTGCTGGAATTTCAGCAGCAAACTCTGGATCAACAGCGGCTAATTCTGCCGCAGCCAGTAAATCATCTTCAGATGACTTCCAGGCTTTGAATCCTGCAACGACAGGACCAAGTTGGGCATAGCGGCGACCAAGCTTGCGCGCATTTGCTTGATCATCATGGATAGAAGGATCAGCCATTTTTGCTTCAAGTTCGGCGTATTCGCGAACCATTTCATGTGCTGATGCAAAGCGATCATTACTCATTGACTGCTCCTTTCTATTACGTAGTAGTTAGGGAAATAAAAAAACCGCGACCGCAACCCACGAGGGCTGCGATGCGGTTTCTTTAGAAAGCTAGTTAGCTGCTTTTTTACCGAAGCGCTCTTCGAACTTAGCCACGCGACCACCAGTATCAAGGATGCGCTGCTTACCTGTGTAGAACGGGTGGCATACAGAACAAACTTCAACATAAATTGAACCACTAGCTACAGTTGAACGAGTTACAAACTTCTCGCCGCAACCACAAGTAACTTGGGTGTCTTTGTATTCTGGGTGGATCTCTGGCTTCATGGTTATTCCTTATATTCGTGTTTGGGTCCTGCAAGCAGGTGAACCAAACGGACGGTTAACAGACCCCAAGGGTAAGCGATAAGCCTACATTTGAGAAATTTACGCTTACTTTGAGTCGTCTGGACCCGAAGTTGTCTTCTGAATCTGCATCAAGAACTCGACGTTGGACTTAGTGCCCTTCATCTTCTCAAGCAGCAGTTCGAGAGCAGCTTGTGGCTCTAGTGCGTGAAGAACACGACGTAGCTTCCACACAATGTTGAGCTCTTCTGAACCCATAAGGATTTCTTCCTTACGTGTACCTGAAGCAACAACGTTAACAGCAGGGAAGATTCGCTTGTCAGCCATACGGCGATCAAGGATCAACTCCATGTTTCCAGTTCCCTTGAACTCTTCGAAGATAACTTCATCCATGCGAGAACCAGTATCAACGAGTGCAGTTGCAAGAATCGTAAGTGATCCGCCATCTTCAATGTTACGAGCAGCTCCGAAGAACTTCTTTGGTGGATATAGAGCAGCTGAATCAACACCACCAGAAAGAATTCGACCTGATGCAGGAGCTGCAATGTTGTATGCACGACCAAGACGAGTAATTGAGTCAAGAAGAACAACTACATCGTGACCTAGTTCAACAAGACGCTTCGCGCGCTCAATAGCAAGTTCTGCGATTGTTGTGTGGTCATCTGCTGGTCGATCAAAAGTTGAAGCAATAACTTCACCCTTAACCGAACGCTGCATATCTGTAACTTCTTCTGGACGCTCATCAACTAGAACAACCATCAAGTGACACTCTGGGTTATTTGTTGTGATTGCGTTAGCAATTGATTGCAGAACCATTGTCTTACCAGCCTTTGGAGGCGAAACGATAAGACCACGTTGGCCCTTACCAATAGGTGCAATCAAATCGATCACACGTGTTGTGAGAACATTTGGTTCTGTCTCAAGGCGCAAGCGCTCCTGAGGATAAAGCGGGGTTAGCTTTCCGAATTCAACACGGTTACGCGCCTCTTCAGGAGTCATTCCGTTAACTGTTTCAAGAGTAATAAGTGCGTTGAACTTCTGCTTTGTTTCACCCTCACGAGGCTGGCGAACTTGGCCTGTTACAACATCTCCCTTGCGCAGTCCGTTCTTTCGAACCTGCTGCAATGAAACATAAACATCGTTTGGTCCTGGTAGGTATCCAGCTGTGCGAATGAATGCGTAGCTTTCAAGGATGTCGAGCAACCCGCCTACTGGAACTAGAACATCATCTTCACCAATAACTGGTTCACGCTCTTCGCGAGGTGCACGGTCACGGTTGCGATCGCGGTTTCGGTCACGTCCACGACCACGGTCGTTGCGATCAAAGCGGTCATTGCGGCCACCGCGATCGTTGTTTGACTGTGGGGCCGATGATGAATCATCGCCGTCGTCATCTGAATCTTGTGTGTTGTTCGAAGGCTTTGAGTCCTTCTTGCGATTGTTGCGTGCCTCGCGGCGTGCTTCGCGTTCAGCCTTAGCAGCTTCGCGGTTCTTTGCTTGCAAGTCAGCGATCGCTTCTACAAGTGCGTCCTTTTTCATCTTTGCTGCGCCATCGACACCCAGTTGTGTTGCAACTGTCTTTAACTTTGGAAGGGTCATGGCAGCAAGCTCTGGACTTTGTGAGCGAACTGGTTCAATTTCTGTTGTCATGAATATCTTTTCACTATTGGTTCTAGGGCTTAAATCCTAAAAAACCTGGGATTTTTGTTTTTTTGAAATTATCTGATGTGTTACTGGCCGCTAGATGTGCCGTTCAGATGTATAAAGGTTAGCAGGATATGGCGTGAATCTGCAAAACTAAGCGGTAACGGCGCTTACGCCTGTGCGTGAAATGCCCAGAGAAATCATGTGGAACTTATCCCCCGCCGCACGCTCTAATTCAGCAGCCTCTGACTCCCCACCAGTGTGTAGGACTAGCACTGTTGGACCAGCACCTGAAATAAAGGCGGCCACGCCAGCACTTCGAAGCTTTGTCATCAATGCAAAGCTGTTTGGCATCGCATCCTTGCGATAGGCCTGATGTAAATAATCCTCTGTTGCACCGAGCAATAGATCTGGGCGGTGCTGTAGCGCTTGAACTAGAACAGCAACATTGCTGGAGTTCTTAACTGCATCTAGATGTGGGATTGATTCAGGCAACATTTTGCGGGCCTTTGATGTTGAAAGCTCTGTTGAAGGCACAAATGCAAGCACACCAATACGTGGATCAACCTCAAAGTTTAATGATTGGGCAACAATCTGGCCGCGCTGGGATTCTTGCCATGCCAAATTTGCGCCACCATAGATGGCAGCTGAAACATTATCTGGATGGCCTTCCATTTCATTGGCAATGTTCAATAAGTCTTCATTTGTCATGCGTTCATTGCCACCAAGAACAAGTGCTCGTGCAAGTGCTAATCCACCGACGATTGCTGCGGCAGATGAACCTAAACCGCGACCGTGTGGAATTACATTTAATTGACGCAAGGCAATACCGCGCGGGCGACCACCTAGGAAATCAAAACCTTTATGCATCGCCTTGATGACTAGGTTCTTATCTGTTGTTGGGACACTTTCTGCACCTTCTCCTGTCACATCAATATCAACACCTGGCTCATCCATAACTTGTGCCATGTAGCGATCATTCATGTTCAGGGCTAATCCAAGGCAGTCAAAACCAGGTCCTAAGTTCGCACTAGATGCCGGAACTTGAATCTGTACTGGTTGTGCCTTAAATGTTGGCTTCATGATTTTTACGCAAGTCCCAATGCTTTAGCTGCAATCTTCGCATTCACTGGAACAACCACTGGCTTCTTGGCAGCTTCAAGTGCGTAAGGAATATCCTTCAAGCCATGACCGGTAACAGTAATAACAATTGTCTTATCCTTTGGCAGCTTGCCGGCCTTCTTGTATTTAAGAAGTCCTGCAAGACCTGCAGCAGATGAAGGCTCAACAAAAATACCTTCTTTAGCTGCAATTAAGCGGTATGCGCTCAAGATTTCACGATCTGTCACAGAATCAATCACACCACCCGACACATCACGGGCTTCAATTGCTTGTTGCCATGAAGCAGGGTTACCAATACGAATAGCAGTTGCAATTGTCTCTGGGTTCTTTACGATCTTGCCTTTAACAATTGGTGCAGCACCGGCTGCTTGGAATCCATACATCATCGGTAGCTTTGTTGAAAGACCATCTTTGTTGTATTCCTTGTAACCCTTCCAATATGCAGTGATGTTTCCTGCATTTCCCACAGGAAGTGCGTGAATATCTGGCGCGTCGCCAAGCATGTCTACAACTTCAAAACTTGCAGTCTTTTGACCTTCAATTCGATATGGGTTAACAGAGTTAACAAGTGCGACTGGATAATTTTCTGAAAGTTCCTTAGCAAGCATCAAGCAATCATCAAAGTTTCCGTTTACCTGCAAAATGGTTGAATCATGAATGACTGCTTGTGCCAGCTTTCCCATTGCAATCTTGCCTTTAGGAATCAAAACAGCCGGACGCATTCCTGCTTTCACCGCATAGGCTGCAGCCGATGCTGAAGTGTTTCCTGTTGATGCACAGATCACAGCCTTGGCACCATCTTCTGCAGCCTTTGAAATCGCCATTGTCATTCCGCGATCTTTAAAAGATCCTGTTGGATTCAGGCCTTCATACTTAATCCAGACATTGTTTCCCAATAGTTCTGAAAGATTGCAGGCATAGATAAGCGGTGTGCCACCTTCGCGCAAGGAAACTATTGGAGTCTTGTCACTTACTGGAAGACGGTGACGGTACTCCTCAATAACTCCGCGCCACTGATGTGCGCCAGTTTCCTTCTTAGAAAATAAACCCATTAGGCAGGTGCTCCCTCAACGCGAATAACGCTCTCGACTTTGCTGACAATATCCATCTTCTTCAACTTTTCAACGCAAGCATCTAATGCATCTTCAGTCGCAGCGTGAGTCACAACAATTAACTCAGCATCCTCGCCAAGGCCTGCTTGCCGAACCGTTTGAATGGAAACGTTTTCACTTGCAAAAGTTTGAGCAATAGATGCTAAAACACCTGATTTATCGGCAACATGTAGGCGCACGAAGAATTGAGACTTAACTGCGCCAATAGGTGCAATATCAAGATCGGCGTAATCTGATTCACCATACCCAACAGTTGAATAAGCAGCATGGCGAGCAACTGCAACTAGATCACCAAGAATTGCTGATGCAGTAGGTGCGCCACCTGCTCCGCGACCGTAGAACATGAGCTGGCCAGCAGCCTCAGATTCAACATAGATTGCATTAAAGGCATTTCGCACCGAGGACAATGGGTGTGCCATAGGCAAGATCACTGGATGCACGCGAACTGAAATCTCATCTTTGACCGTTAGTTCGGCAATTGCCAATAACTTGATAACACTGTTCATTGACTTAGCAGCAGCAACATCCTCAGATGAAATCTGTGAAATACCCTCGCAATACACCTCATCGATTACAACAGTGCTGTGAAAAGCAAGGCTTGCTAGGAGGGCAGCTTTTGCTGCTGCGTCATGTCCTTCTATGTCAGCAGTTGGATCTGCCTCTGCATAACCAAGTGTTTGTGCCTCTTTTAATACTTCATCAAAGGCACGGCCTTCTTCATGCATCTTTGTCAGAATGTAATTTGTTGTTCCATTAACAATTCCCATCACACGAGTGATTTGATCACCAGCAAGTGACTCACGCATTGATCGAATGATTGGGATCGCACCAGCTACTGCTGCTTCGTAATACAAATCCACACCAGCAGCATCTGCTGCGTTAAACAATTCATGTCCATGAGTTGCAAGCAATGCTTTGTTGGCAGTAATAACAGATTTACCATTCTTGATTGCTTCAAGGATTAATGATTTGGCAGGTTCAATTCCGCCCATCACCTCAATAA
>DAIMGQ010000051.1:5467-6719 GCA_036723815.1 Candidatus Planktophila sp. | reverse complement strand
ATTCAAAGAAGCCGCTGGCCTCTTCAATAGGCATGTTCAGTACTTCTGCAATGGTCTTGTTCTTGTAGTGGACCTCTAGAGTTTCGCGGTTGTAACGCGCACCATGGCAAACCTCGCACGGCACATAAACATCTGGCAAGAAGTTCATTTCGATTGTGATCGTTCCATCACCTGAACAGTTCTCGCAGCGACCACCCTTAACGTTAAAAGAGAAACGTCCTTGCTGGTAACCACGAATTTTCGCTTCACTTGTTTCGGCAAAGAGCGCGCGGATCTTGTCGAACACTCCCGTATATGTTGCAGGGTTTGAACGAGGCGTGCGACCAATAGGAGATTGATCAACGTGAACGACTTTGTCCAGCAATTCAACTCCAGTAACCGTACGATGACGACCAGGTACTAGGCGCGCACCATTTAGCTTGTTCGCCAAGACGGTATACAAAATGTCATTTACCAGTGTGGACTTACCAGAACCACTAACACCTGTTACTGAAACAAAGACACCCAATGGAACTTCAACATCTATTTCTTTCAGGTTGTTCTCTTTCGCACCTTTAACTACAAGTTTGCGCTTTGAATCTATCGGGCGACGAGTCTTAGGGATTGCAATTGATTTACGACCCGATAAATACGCACCCGTGATTGATTCTTTTGACGCAATCAAATCTTCATAACTTCCAGAGACAACAACCTTGCCGCCGTGCTCACCGGCACCTGGTCCTATATCAACAATCCAGTCTGCGGTGCGAATTGTCTCTTCATCGTGCTCAACAACGATAAGGGTGTTACCAAGGTTGCGCAGACGAGTAAGAGTTTCAATTAAGCGCTTGTTGTCCCTTTGGTGTAATCCAATAGATGGCTCATCTAGAACATAGAGAACCCCAACTAGTCCACTACCAATCTGTGTGGCAAGGCGAATGCGCTGTGCTTCACCTCCGGACAAAGATCCTGCAGGACGAGCAAGTGAAAGGTAATCAAGACCAACATCTAACAAGAAGCCAAGGCGTGCATTTACTTCTTTCATCACGCGCTCTGCGATCTGTGCCTCGCGCTTGTTGAGCTTGATCTGCTTCAAGAAGGTGGCGCAATCTGCAATAGAAAGTTCACAAATTTGAGAGATATTTTTGTCCCCAATTGTTACTGCAAGCACCTCTGGCTTTAAACGAGCTCCGTTGCACTTTTCACAGGAAATCTCGCGCATGTACGCCTCGTACTTATCGCGGCTGTAATCGCTATCTGTTTCCTCATGACG
>DAIMGQ010000051.1:0-5367 GCA_036723815.1 Candidatus Planktophila sp. | reverse complement strand
TTTGCAGTCAAGCGATCGATAACAACTTCGATGGTGTGCTTTTCCTGCTTTTTTAGCTTTGGTGCATCGGAGAGTTGAATTACTTCCCCATCCACGCGAGCTCGTGAATAGCCCTGTGTGATCAAATCACTGAACAGCTCAACGAACTCACCCTTTCGCGCACGAATAACTGGTGCCAAAACCTGAAACTTTGTTGTTGGCGGAAGCTCAAGAATCTGATCCACGATTTGCTGTGGAGATTGACGGGTAACAGCCTTGCCGCAGTTAGGACAATGTGGTCGTCCAGCACGTGCAAAGAGCAGACGCAAATAGTCATAGACTTCAGTGATAGTTCCAACGGTTGATCGAGGATTACGGTTTGTTGATTTCTGATCAATTGAAACCGCAGGAGAAAGGCCTTCAATGAAATCAACATCTGGCTTATCCATCTGCCCTAAGAATTGGCGCGCATATGCCGACAGTGATTCAACATAGCGACGCTGACCTTCGGCAAAGATTGTGTCAAAGGCAAGTGAAGATTTTCCTGAGCCTGATAGCCCAGTAAATACAACTAATGAGTCTCGAGGCAATTCGATGGAAACATTTTTAAGGTTGTGTTCGCGTGCTCCGCGCACAACCAACTTATCGATACTCAAACCCCGGCCTCTTCCATCATTCGTAGCTCTTTCTTCAATATCTTGATTTCATCACGCAAACGCGCGGCAACCTCAAATTGAAGTTCAGATGCAGCATTTCGCATCTGGTCGGTGAGTGAGCCTATCAACGCGATCAGATCCTTGCGTGGCAAAGAGGTAGAGGATTTATCGAAAATTCCAGCTGATGCGCCAACCTTCTTGGCTCCACCCTTTTCATGGGATAAAAGCTCTTCGGTATCTTCACTCTCACGGTTAATCAGATCGGTAATGTCAGCGATCTTTTTGCGCAATGGCTGCGGGTCGACGCCTCGTTCGAGGTTATAGGCAACCTGCTTTGCGCGGCGGCGATTTGTCTCATCAATTGCCTTTGCCATTGAATCGGTAATCCGGTCTGCATACATGTGAACTTCACCCGAAACGTTACGTGCAGCGCGGCCGATAGTTTGAATCAATGATGTTGAAGAACGGAGGAAGCCTTCTTTGTCAGCATCTAAAATTGCAACAAGTGATACTTCAGGTAGATCTAAGCCTTCACGAAGCAAGTTAATACCAATCAAGACATCGTAATCACCAGTACGCAGTTCACGAAGCAATTCAACTCGGCGCAAGGTGTCCACCTCTGAGTGCAAGTAACGGACATTGACCCCACGCTCCTGCAGATAATCTGTTAAATCCTCTGACATCTTTTTCGTAAGAGTAGTTACTAAAACGCGCTCATTTTTAGCTGCGCGGATATTTATCTCGTTGAGTAGATCATCAATCTGACCCTTGATTGGCTTGATGACAATCTGCGGATCAACTAAACCTGTTGGGCGAATTACTTGTTCAACGACATCTCCGTTGACCTTACCTAACTCATATTTACCTGGTGTTGCCGAAAGATAAAGGGTTTGCCCAGTGCGTTCAACAAACTCTGGAAACTTAAGTGGACGATTATCTAGAGCACTCGGCAAGCGAAAGCCATGCTCGACCAGGGTTCGCTTACGAGAAGCATCTCCTTCAAACATGGCACCTAACTGCGGGACAGTTACGTGACTTTCATCGATAACAACTAAGAAATCTTCAGGGAAATAATCAAGTAGACAGTGCGGAGCAGATCCTGCAGCACGATCATCGAGGTGTCGAGAATAGTTTTCGATGCCACTACAAAATCCGATCTGCTCCATCATCTCAATATCAAATGTTGTGCGCATCCTCAGTCGCTGAGCTTCCAGCAACTTACCCTGCTTCTCAAAAAGGTTTAATTGAACCTGCAATTCATCCTGGATATCATCAATTGCCCGTTTCATCGTTTCTGGACCCGCTGCATAGTGTGTAGCTGGGAAGATAAAGATCTCTTCTTCATCCCTGATGATTTCCCCCGTAAGTGGGTGAAGTGTTGTCAGCTTTTCAATCTCATCGCCAAACATTTCGATTCGAATTGCTAACTCTTCATACATAGGAATGATCTCGATCGTGTCTCCACGCACCCGGAAGGTGCCTCGCTCAAAAGCCATGTCATTGCGCTTGTATTGAACATCTACAAATCTGCGAAGCAAGGCATTGCGCTCGACTTCTTCACCAACGCGAAGGCGAACCATACGATCCACATACTCCTGCGGTGTACCCAGACCATAAATACAAGAAACAGTGGCAACGACAATTACATCTCGACGAGTTAAGAGTGAGTTCGTCGCAGAGTGGCGCAAGCGTTCAACCTCTTCATTGACACTTGAATCCTTCTCGATGAATGTATCGGTCTGTGGCACATACGCCTCAGGTTGGTAATAGTCATAGTAAGAAACGAAGTACTCAACTGCGTTGTTAGGCAATAACTCTCGAAACTCATTTGCTAACTGGGCAGCAAGAGTCTTGTTAGGTGCAAGAACCAATGTTGGGCGTTGTAGCTGCTCAATTAGCCAAGCAGTCGTCGCAGACTTTCCGGTACCAGTAGCACCCAGAAGAACAACATCTCTTTCTCCAGCGTTAATTCGTTTTGTGATCTCAGCGATCGCAGCAGGCTGATCTCCTGCCGGAACATAGTCACTGATTACCTGAAAGGGCTCAACTCTGCGTTGTAGATCAGATATTGGGCGCATTTGGTAAGCCTACTTATTTATTATCGTGGAGGCTATCCCAAATGTTTTCAACCTGGCGGAGCAGCTCGTCTTCGGTTCCATCGTTTTCTATGAGGAAATCTGCGACCTCAATGCGCTGTTCACGTGTAGCCTGCGCGGCGATCCGGCCTTCAATCTCTGACATGTGCATTCCCCTACCCCGCAAACGCGCAATTCGGTTTTCCATTTCAGATTCGACAGTTATTACGACATCAAATCTTTCATGTGCCTTGGTCTCTACTAGCAATGGAATTTCATACACCAAGACTTCATCACCCTTGAGGGATGCAACCGCACCTTCAAACTCTCTGCGAACGAATGGGTGGATGATGTTTTCTAATTGCTCCTTTGCTTTTGGATCATTAAATATCAGCTGGCCCAGTGCTTTGCGATCTATATTTCCATCTTTTAAAATCGAATCACCAAAAAGAGTAACGACTTCATCAAATCCGTCTGATCCTCGTTCAATTGCGGCCCGTGCAAGTTGATCAGCATCAATTACAAGTGCTCCAAGTTCGGCAAAGTACTGCGCGGCCAGTGACTTGCCGCAACCAATACCCCCAGTTAAACCGATGACCCGCATGTTCAAAGAATAGTCGGAGAATGAAAAAGGCCCCGCAGTTACGCGAGGCCTTTTCATAGAGTCTTTGTGCTTATTCAGCAGCAACCACTTCTGCTTCATCTGCTGGAGTCGCAGCTGCATCAGCAACCTTTGCTTCAGCTTTCTGCTTCTTGTGTGCCATGAAACGCTCTTGCGCTTGGGCGTATTGCTTTTCCCACTCTTCGCGCTGTGTTTCATATCCTGGCTTCCACTCTTGTGAGTCAGAATCGAAACCTTCAGGGTAAATGAAGTTTCCTTCTGCGTCATAACGTGCAGCCATTCCGTACTGAGTTGGATCAAATGCTTCGATCTCAATCTCATGTCCTTCATTGGCTTGCTTGAGTGATAGTGAAATACGACGACGCTCTAGGTCGATGTCGATGATCTTTACGAACAACTCATCATCAACGGCAACAACCTGCTCTGGGATTTCAACGTGGCGTTCTGCCAACTCTGAAATGTGAACTAGGCCTTCAATACCTTCGTGAACACGAATGAATGCTCCGAATGGAACTAGCTTTGTCACAACACCTGGAACAACCTGATTGATTGTGTGTGTGCGAGCAAATGCCTGCCATGGATCTTCTTGTGTTGCCTTGAGTGATAGTGAAACACGCTCGCGCTCGAAATCAACTTCGAGAACTTCAACAGTTACCTCGTCGCCAACTTCAACAACTTCACCTGGGTGATCGATGTGCTTCCATGAAAGCTCTGAAACGTGAACCAAACCATCTACGCCACCAAGGTCAACGAATGCACCAAAGTTAACGATTGATGAAACAACACCTGTGCGAACCTGACCCTTTTGAAGCTGGTTCAGGAATGTTGTGCGTGATTCTGATTGTGTCTGCTCTAGGAATGCACGACGTGATAGAACAACATTGTTGCGATTCTTATCTAGTTCGATGATGCGTGCTTCAACCTGCTTGCCAATATATGGAGTCAGATCGCGAACGCGACGCATTTCAACAAGTGATGCTGGAAGGAAGCCACGTAGACCGATGTCCACGATAAGTCCACCCTTAACAACTTCAATAACTGTACCAACGACAACTTCGTCGCGCTCCTTCTTGCCTTCGATGTCTCCCCATGCGCGTTCGTACTGTGCGCGCTTCTTGGAAAGAATCAGGCGACCCTCTTTGTCTTCTTTCTGAAGAACGAGAGCTTCAATAATCTCACCGACTTTAACGATTGAGTTTGGATCTGCATCGTGGCGAATTGAAAGTTCGCGCGCTGGAATTACGCCTTCGGTCTTGTATCCGATATCAACAAGTACTTCTTCGCGTCCAACTTGAACAACAGCACCTGAAACTAGGTCGCCATCATTGAAATTTCTGATTGTGCCTTCGATTGCTGCTAGAAAATCTTCAGCTGATCCGATGTCATTTACTGCAATTTGTGGTGTAGACAATTGTGCTCCGTAGGGATAGAAAGTAGTAGTTCCCGCTTTCGCGGCTGGAGGGCAAGGGTACGGTTTGCACGCTCATTAGGGCAAATCCATCGTGAAAATTACCTCTAATCACTAGACTTTGAGCCATCATGAACAGATATAAAGAGTTGTTTGCCTTCCCTCAAGTGATTTTGCTTGGCTTAAGCGCCTTCCCCGCACGAATCGCCTACGGAATGATCGGACTTGGAATATTTTTCAAGGCGGAACAAGCAACGGGCTCTGTTGCAGTTGCCGGTTTTGCCATCGGTTTAAACTCTTTAGCTGGCTCGGCTACAGCTGGACTTCGAGGTTCAGTAATGGATCGATTTGGTCAAAAGTGGCCTATTCGCATTTTGGTTCCACTCTATGCCGCGTTAATACTGATCCTAAACGCAATGCAAACCCGTCAATCAATTTTGGTTACCGCCTTTATCTTGGGAATAACCGCCCCTCCGATCAACTTGTCGGTTCGCCCGCTTTGGAAAGACATTGTCCCGGAGAGCTACTTGCGAACTGCCTACGCTTTTGATTCCTCGATGATGAGTGCAACTACTGTCATTGGCCCTGTTGTGATTACCGCACTCTCACTCTCGGCCCATCCTTCGC
>DAIMGQ010000050.1:0-6767 GCA_036723815.1 Candidatus Planktophila sp. | reverse complement strand
AAATAGCGGGTGCTCAGAATCAAAGAACTCTGCGGTGTGATCTGCTGATTGGCGACCAACAATTTCATGCCACCACACATCAGTTGCTGCATTCCAGGCAGTCTCTTGCTTGGTGCGCTGCACAACTAAAACATTCTTCACATTATGCTGACCTTTAAGCGCTTCATCGACGGCCGGTTTTAATGCGAAAGCGCCACCTTTTCTAAATCCACCATCTGCAGTAATGACAAGCTTTGCATCTGCATCTTGAATTCTAGAGAGCAAGGCATCTGCTGAAAATCCACCAAAGACAACAGAATGCGGCGCACCAATGCGAGCACATGCAAGCATTGCAATCGCAGCTTCAGGAATCATTGGCATATAAATCGCAACACGATCGCCGGCAACAACACCAAGTTCAATTAACGCGTTCGCTGTTTTCTTAACCTCATTTAATAATTGAGCATATGTAATTGTTTGGGTGTCACCAGGTTCACCTTCAAAGTGAAATGCAACGCGATCTCCACGCCCTTCTTGCACATGACGATCTAGAGCGTTAACCGATGCGTTGATTTTTCCACCAACAAACCACTTAGCAAAAGGTGATTGCCATTCAAGAGTTTTATTCCACGGTGTTTGCCACGAGAGTTGTTTAGCTTGCTCATCCCAGAATGCCAAACGATCTTTTTCGGCCTTGTCATAGAGTTCTGGCTTGGCATTTGCTTGTGCAGCAAATTCTGTTGATGGAGGAAACAGGCGATCCTCGCTGAGCAGATTTTCTAGGGACTCGTTATTGGGGCTCATAACGCTAGAGGTTACCTGTTACTCATTGTTATCAACAGCCAAAGTGGTGATGGATTTTTGATGCAGCAATGGGCTTGAAGATGCACCCAAGAAAGGAGAAACAATGCTTACTTCCTTCATATTGATGCTCATCAAACTGCTCAGCAGCCCAGTCTTGGTGGCGGCCTTGGCCAAATTCTTGGCTAACGCTCTAAAAACGCTGAGCTGACACAGGAAAAGACCCTTCGTAACCCCGTGCGGAGGGTCTTTTTGTGCCATGTGGGCGAAGGTGAGAGGATTGGCCGTAAGCCTCTAGACGACTCAATGAAGCGCTCAGTCTAAAGAATTACAACGAGTTCTTAGGAGTCAGAATGCCAATTGCAACCCCCGAAATTTATGCGGACATGTTGGATCGCGCTAAAAAGGGCGCTTTCGCATATCCAGCCATCAACGTTTCATCATCACAAACCATCACAGCTGCTCTTCGTGGTTTTGCCGAAGCAGAGTCAGATGGAATCATTCAATTTTCTTGGGGCGGTGCGGAGTACGCATCAGGCTCAACTGTTAAGAACATGGTTGATGGCGCAGTTGCGCTCGCAGAGTTCGCACATGTTGTTGCGAAGAACTACAAAGTAAATATTGGAATTCACACAGATCACTGCCCAGCTGAAAAGCTGGACGGCTTCATGCGTCCACTTCTTGCATTTGGTGCAGATCGCGTTAAGTCAGGTAAAGCTCCATTATTCAACTCACACATGTGGGATGGATCAGCGGTAGACATGGTTGAAAACATGAAGGTCGCTAAGGAAATGTTGGCGATGTCAGTTGCAGCAAAGACAATTCTTGAAATTGAAATTGGCGTTGTTGGTGGAGAAGAAGATGGCATCGAAGCAAAGCATGATGCCAAGTTGTACTCAACACCTGAAGATGCATTAATGACAATTGAAACACTAGGAACAGATGTGAATGCGCGCTACATGGTGGCAGCAACATTCGGAAATGTTCACGGCGTATACAAGCCAGGTAACGTTGTATTGCAGCCAAAGATTCTTGCAACATTGCAAGAGGCAGTTTCTGCAAAGCTAGGTCTGCCCGCAGGAAGCAAGCCAATGGACTTGGTATTCCACGGTGGTTCTGGCTCACTTCTTTCAGAGATCCGCGAATCACTTGATTACGGCGTAATTAAGATGAATATCGATACAGACACTCAATACGCATTTACTCGTCCAGTTGTTGAGCACATGTTCAAGAACTACGACGGTGTGCTAAAGATTGATGGCGAAGTTGGAAACAAGAAGGCTTACGATCCACGTGCTTGGGGCAAGGTTGCTGAAGCAGGAATGGCAGCCCGCGTTGTTCGTGGTTGTGAAGATTTGCGTTCAACCGGTACTTCATCACTCAAGTAATTAACAACTAGTCGGAGAGGCTTTACTCATGCCTGCATTAGTACTACTCGGCGCTCAGTGGGGCGACGAAGGCAAGGGTAAAGCTACCGACCTATTGGGCGATCGCGTTGATTATGTAGTTCGTTATCAAGGCGGAAACAACGCAGGTCACACTGTTGTTATTGGTGATCAAAAGTATGCACTTCACTTATTGCCATCAGGAATTCTTTCTCCAAATGTGATTCCTGTAATCGGTAACGGTGTTGTGATTGATCCAAGTGTTTTGCTTGAAGAAATTCGTGGACTAAACGAGCGTGGTATCGATACAAGCAAACTTCTTATTTCAACTAATGCTCATTTGATTACGCCTTATCACCGCACAATTGACAAGGTCTCAGAGCGCTTCTTAGGTAAATCAAAGATTGGTACAACAGGTCGCGGTATTGGACCGGCATATGCTGACAAGATCAATCGCATCGGTATTCGTGTGCAGGATCTTTTTGATCCATCAATCCTTCGCCAAAAACTAGAAGGTGCGTTGCGCGATAAGAATCAGATCTTGATCAAGGTATTTAATCGCAAAGGTATTGAAGTTGATGAAGTTCTCGCTGAGTACTTAGAGTACGCAGAGATTTTGCGACCATATGTTGCAGATACAGTTTTGATTTTAGATGAAGCTCTAAAGGCTGGAAAACGAGTATTGCTAGAGGGTTCTCAGGGCACCTTGCTCGATGTTGATCATGGAACATACCCATTCGTGACATCTAGTAATCCAACTGCAGGCGGTGCTTGCACGGGTTCCGGCATTGGACCAACAAAGATCACTCGGGTTATCGGAATTTTGAAGGCATACACAACTCGCGTTGGTAGCGGACCTTTCCCAACTGAACTATTTGATGAAGATGGCGAGGCGCTCCGTCGCATCGGCGGAGAAGTTGGTGTTACTACTGGCCGCGCACGTCGTTGTGGCTGGTTTGACGCTCCCATTGCACGTTATGCAGTTCGCGTGAATGGTTTAACAGATTTCTTCTTAACAAAGCTTGATGTCTTAACTGGTTGGGAAAAGATTCCAGTGTGCGTTGCATACGAGATCGACGGAAAGCGCGTTGAAGAACTTCCTGCATCACAAACAGATTTCCACCACGCAAAGCCGATCTATGAGTACTTGGCTGGCTGGACTGAAGATATTTCAGAAGCTCGTAAACTTTCCGATCTGCCAAAGAATGCCCAGGATTATGTTGCATTCCTGGAAAAGATTTCAGGTGCACCGATGAGTGCAATCGGTGTTGGTCCAGGTCGAGATCAAACAATTGTTGTTAAGGAGTTCATTTAATATGAGCCTACTTGCCAGCCGTTATGCATCAGCTGCGATGAATGAGATCTTCGCACCAGGGGCAAAAATAATTGCTGAACGCAAGCTATGGATCGCAGTTATGCGAGCTCAATCAACATTAGGCCACGTGATCTCTAAAGATGTAATTACAGATTACGAAAATGTAATTACACAGGTAGATCTTGCATCTATTGATGCTCGTGAAAAGAAAACACGTCACGACGTAAAAGCACGTATTGAAGAGTTCAACGCACTTGCTGGTCACGAAGCAATTCATGCAGGAATGACTAGCCGCGACTTAACGGAAAACATCGAAGCGCTGCAGATTCGAAACGGTCTTGAAATTGTTCACGATAAGGTCGTGACACTTCTAGCACGCCTAGGAGAACGAGCAGCCCATTATGCAGGTCAACCCATTGCAGGGCGTTCTCATAATGTTCCGGCACAAATCACCACACTAGGAAAGCGTTTTGCATCAGCTGCTGAAGAGTTGTTGTTTGCTTATGAGCGTTTAACAGCCCTACAAAGCCGTTACCCAATGCGCGGAATTAAAGGTCCAGTCGGCACTTCACAGGACTCAATTGATCTTCTTGGTTCATCAGATGCTCACCTTAAGTTAGAAGCAATCATTGCTAAAGAACTTGGGTTTACGCATGTTTTGGATTCAACTGGCCAGATTTATCCTCGTTCATATGATTACGATGTTGTGACAACGCTGGTGCAAATCGCCGCATCACCATCATCACTTGCTACCTCTATTCGCCTGATGGCTGGTGCTGAACTAGTTACCGAAGGATTTAAAGCAGGCCAAGTTGGCAGCAGTGCGATGCCCCACAAGATGAATACACGTTCTTGCGAACGTGTTAATGGGCTTTCAGTTGTGTTGCGCGGATATGCATCAATGATCAGTGAATTAGCTGGTGATCAATGGAATGAAGGCGATGTTTCCTGCAGTGTTGTTCGTCGAGTTGCAGTGCCAGATGCTTTCTATGCAATTGATGGTTTGCTCGAAACTATGCTGACTGTTCTAGATGAGTTTGGTGCATTCCCAGAGGTAATCTCTGCTGAGTTAGAGCGGTACTTGCCATTCTTGGCAACAACAAAGATTTTGATGGCAGCTGTTAAAGCTGGCGTTGGTCGCGAAGTTGCTCATGAAGTAATTAAGGAACATGCTGTTAAAGCAGCACTTGGCATGCGCGAAGGAAAGAAAAACACCTTGCTGGATGATTTAGCAGCTGATGATCGCTTGCCTCTAGATCGCGCTAGCCTTGATCTTCTCATCAGCAAACCAATTGAATTTACTGGTGAAGCTCGTGAACAAATTGCACGGGTTATTGCACGTATTGACGTGATTACATCAACCCATTCTGCTGCAGTACAGTACAAGCCCAACTCAATTCGGTAAGTAGCAGTGCGCGATCCAGAAATACTTGAGCAAGTTAAGAAAACTCTTGCTTTGTTGACTGCAAAGGCACCTGGTCGTGCAATAGAAGTTCGCATTCCACCATATGCAGCAATTCAGTGTGGCCAGGGCCCAACGCACACTCGCGGAACCCCACCAAACACAATTGAAATGGATGCCCAGACTTGGTTAGCTCTGGCGTCAGGAGAATTGAATTGGGATGAGGCCGTGGACAGCGGAGCGGTGGCTGCTTCGGGTGCGCGGGCTGATTTAGGGCCATATCTGCCTCTACATATTCCCAGTTGAAAGGCACGGTCTGGGCGCGATAACCTACCTCCCTGACGCACAGCAATTAGTGAAGGAGGTCGCCCATGGGTCGCGGCCGCGCAAAAGCAAAGCAAACCAAAGTTGCACGTGATTTGAAATATAACGCGCAAGATATGGATCTAGATCGCCTAACTAAAGAACTTCATGGCGAGGTCGATAACACTTCACGCAAGGATGATGATGATCCTTATGCTGAAGGCAATTACATTCCACGTGCGTGAGAGCTACACCGTACCTAGCATCACTTCGTATCTACGAGCCACTTTCTGCATTTGATCCTGCCGATCGTTTGCGTTGGCAAAATCTAGAAAGTGATGCCACAAGTTTTAATCGAGAAGAAGAGTTGGCACTCCATCGCGTTGTGCAACCTGAACCACCAGCAGGTCGTCCTGATGGTGTGCATGTTTTAGATCGGGATGGAATCCGTTACGTCTCACCCTGGGCAACAGCAACTCGTTGCTGGGCAGCGTTAGATACTTTTAAAGAATCTTTACCAAGCACAGTAGTTCCCTACTTTGTTTCATCTGTGATGGAAGAAGTTATTACAGCTGGTGTTGATTTACTAGAAGATAAAGTTCCACATATTCTTAATGAAAAGTGGATTATTCCTCCTCGTTGGTTTATTTTGTTTTCACCTGATGAACGCACACGTGGTGAAAATCAGTATGGCAAATTTTGTGTTTCGCACACCGCCATTGCTAATGCAAAACTACGGTGCGATAACGCACACGACGCAGTGCTCAGTGCATTTGGCGATGGACCAGTAGAGCAAGAACTTGAAAATCTTTTAGCGTGGTTAGAAATGTTCCACCCAGAATCATTAGTTGAACTTGATTACGGCGGTTTAGCTAATTACATGGACAAAGCGTTGCGTGATTCAGGAGAAGATGGACTAGATGCCGACACGTCCATTGAGGATGTAACAAGTTCAGTCGCAGGCCTTGCAACAGCTGATGGAATGGCAGCGGGTATTGGATATCAGCGCTTAATGTCCCGCTGGCGCTTAGTTCAGGCCTTCGAACAAGCCTCCTAAAGTTCATTTTCTAGGTATTGCCTCACGCTTAAATACTGGACATACTTCATCCCAATACAGGCTAAATCGGACATCACCAGATCTAGAGGAGTCATCATGAGCAACCGCATCCCTGATGCTGAAGTTCTCTTGACCCCCAAAGAGGTCGCACAAAGATTTCATGTGAACCCAAAGACTGTTACACGTTGGGCAAAAGCTGGAAAGCTGACAGCAATTCGCACATTAGGTGGACATCGTCGCTATCGCGAATCAGAAGTTCTAGAACGCTTGCGCGAATACAAAGAGTCAAGTTCTTAGTCCGTCCAACTATTAGTTTGGAGGGCGGTAGACTCCACTCATGGCCGATAAAAATGATGACATGAAGGCAAAAATGCTTGCTGCCCTTGAAGCTAAGAAGAACAAGCCAGGTGCACCAGGTACACAAGCTCATGCTGAATCAGGATCAAAGATTCGCGGCGGACAACGTAGTGGCGGTGCTCCTCAGGTTCAGCGCAAGGCCGGACCATCGGGTTCAGGTTCTGCTGG
>DAIMGQ010000049.1:0-6772 GCA_036723815.1 Candidatus Planktophila sp. | reverse complement strand
CCACGACACAGCGATTATGAGCCGCTTGCTCTACCAAGCTGAGCTACCCCGCCAAGGGTTGTGCTTGAAAAAAGATCTTCAATTAGTGAAGAACTCTTTCGAGCCCCCCACCGGAATCGGACCGGTGACCTTTTCCTTACCATGGAAACGCTCTACCGACTGAGCTAGGGGGGCGTTGGTCGAAAGCGAAGCCTACCTGTATTAATAGGAATGGCAAAAAAGAGGCAATTATCCCTTTGGATCTAGCGTGATTTTGCCTGTTGTTTCACGGCTCAACATAGCCTTGTGAGCAATAACTGCTTGGCTTAAAGGATATGTCGCACCAATTACGGGTTTCAACTTTCCTTCTAAAACCAAGGCAAATAGTTGTTCGATCACATCATTCATCAATTCTTTCTTACCAAAGCAATGTGACAACCAAAAACCTGAGATTGTTTTACTTCCACCCATAAGTGTTGCTGGTTGAATCATAGATGGCGCAACACGTGATGCCATTCCATAGGTAACCAGGCGACCAAATGGTGCAAGGATTTCTAAGCTGTCATCAAAAGTCTTTCCGCCAACCATTTCAAGAATCAGATTGACTCGCTTACCACCATTTGCAGCTTTGATTGCATCGCCCAAGTTTTCGTGTGTTGCTTCAACTACAGCATCTGCGCCAAGGGAAATGGCAAGTGCGCGCTTGCCTTCAGATGATGCGACAGCAATTACCTTTGCGCCCCACATCTTTGCTAACTGAATTGCAATTGTGCCAACCCCACCAGCTGCTGCATGAACAACAACTGTTTCACCAGGTTGCACATGACCAACAGTTTTTAAAATATGCCAGGCAGTTGAGCCTTGAACCAACATGCACAATGCTTGTTCATCGGTGACTCCTTGTGGAATTGGAATCATTGTTGCTGAATGCGCAACTGTCTGCTGGGCATATCCCCCGCCATCGACAGGTGCAAGAACCCGAACACCTGATGCGGTTGTTCCAACTACTTCAATACCTGGAATCAAGGGAAGTTTCTGAGGAGACAGATAAGAGTTTTCAGTCTGATGTGTATCGGCATAATTAATACCAATTGCAGAAACTGTAATTAACTCTTGTCCAGCATCTGGAGTTGGAATTTCTAAATCAACTAGGTGCATAACGTCTGGACCACCGAATTCGGTGATCTGAATTGCTTTCATTGTTTAACCCTTTGTTGAGCCGAGTGTTAAGCCTGAAACAAACTGCTTTCGCAGTACGAAGAACACAATCAAAGTAGGCAATGCTGCGATGGTTGCACCAGCAGCCAAGAGGTTGTAATCGGTTACAAATTCGCCCTGCAAGCGTCCCAGTGCAGAAGTAATTGGTCGCTTGGAGTCTGTGGACATAAGTACTAACGCCCAGAAGAAGTCGTTATAAATCCAGGTCGTCATCAAAACACCAAGGGAAGCAAGTGCTGGACGAAGCAATGGCAACATCACCTTTGTGTAGTGAACAAACACACTTGCACCGTCAACCATAGCTGACTCAGAAATCTCTTTTGGAACAGTTTTCATATAGCTAGACAAAACAAATGTGGCAAAGCCCATCTGGAATGCCACGTGAATTAATACAACACCCCAGTGGGAGTCATACAAAATTCTTGGAATGCCAATTGCTTTACCAAGGGTGATGTACATCTTGAAAACAGGAATAAATACTAACTGTGCTGGAAGCAGGTTACCTGCTGTGAAAAGAAGTAGCAGTGAAACATTCCATTTAAATGAGTAACGGCTAACTACGAAAGCAATCAATGAGCCAAAGAACAAAGTTAGAAACACCGCCGGCACAGTGATAGCTGCTGTGTTCCAGAAATACAAAGGTAGATCCATGCGAGAGATTGCTTCTGTGTAGTTGTCTAAATTCAAAGTCTTTGGAATTGAGAACACACCATTTGCACGGACATCCTTATATGGACGTAGTGAAGTCCAAATAGTCCAAGCTATTGGGAAGATCCAAACAATGGCAAAGACGCCGATGAAGGCAGAGATGAAGCGATCTTTTACCTTCTGCTTGTTCTTGTACTTAACAGCTGCTTGCTGTAGCTCTACGTCAATGCTCATTGGACATCACTCTTAAAGGTTGTACGTAGGTAGGCGATGATTGGTCCGATCGATAGTACAAAGAGAATTACCGCGTATGCGGCGCCCTTCATGGATGCGCCTTCACCTGCGATGTTTTGGAACACCAAGGTTCCAAGAATTGGGAATCCAGCTGATGAGCCATAAATAATGTAAACAATGTCAAAAGCTCGAAGTGACTCGATGATCGTAATAACGATAACAATGATGTTTACAGGCTTCATGGAAGGGAAAACAACCCGCTTAAATGTCTGCCATTCGGTTGCACCATCAAGTGATGATGCCTCACGAAGGGCGGCATCGACAGACTTTAGGCCAGCTAAATACAAAAGCATGATGTAGCCGATATGTCGCCAGGAGGCGATCGTCAAAATCACATAAATATTGATGTCGTAATTACCAAAAAATGAAATCGCATTATCAATATCACGACCAAATAGTCCGTTTACAAATCCATCTGGGCGAAGCAAGAAGTTCCAGATAATTCCAGTTACTGCCAATGAAAGAACTACAGGCAAGTAGTAAGCGGTTTCATAAAACTTGTGACCACGAATCTGGCGATCAATTTGGTAGGCGAGCAAAATGCCGATTGGGGTTGCAATTAATCCAAACCAACCCAGCCAAATTACATTGTTTTTTAATGCTTCCCAGAATGCCGGGGTGTCAAAGAAAATATTTTTATAGTTCGCAAGTCCGGCCCACTTGATACGGCTGATTGAAATACCAGACCAATATGTGAATGAAAGAAGAATTGTTAAAACCGCTGGGATCCACACTAAAAGCAAGTGGAAGAAAAGTGGAACACCTACGAATGCACTTAGCGTTGTGCGATCTGCCTTGGAAAAGGCTCGACGGCGAGAGACTTTATTAATGTCTTTCGCCGTCGAGCTCATACTTGTAACCCTATCTCTATTTTAATCTAATTTGTTAATTTAGTTTCTTAAATCGAAACTAACTTAAAGCAAACTAATTATGCTAGAGGAGGTAGTGCTTCCCACTGCTTCTGCAAAGTATCTTGGATCTTTGCAACATCCTTTGGATTCTTGAACCATGACTGGATTGCTGGACCAACAACTGGACCTGCAAAGTCTGGACGAGTATCGCGATCAAGGAACTGAGTGATGTACTTTGCTTCAGCCATAACTGCTAGCTGTTCCTTCTGGAATGGATCGTATGAAGCAGTGTCCTGACCCTTGTTTGCTGAAGTCATTGGGATCAACTTGCCATCCTTGTCCTTCGCAGCAAGAGTTGCGTTAACACCTTCCATGTCACCAGCAAACTTCAAGAAGTCTGCTCCGCCATCATTGTTAGTTCCATTTGCAGCTACGCACCAACCATCGATAGGTGCATCGATCGTGTCGCGGCCGTGCTCTGGATTGATTTCTGGGAATGGAATGATTGAAAGGTCAGCGTAGTCAGCTTCTGACTGCTCCTTAAAGTTTCCACCGAACCATGAACCCATAAGCATTGATCCAGCCTTCTTCTGTAGAAGAAGCTGCATAGCTCCATCCCACTCGAGATCTAGAACGTTTGGATTCATGTATGGAAGCAACTCTGCCCAGTGTGAGAACACATCTGTGACCTTTGCATCTGTCCACTTTTCGCGCCCAGCAAGTAGATCTACGTGGAACTGGTAACCATTAACGCGAGCGTTGATGATGTCGAATGTTCCCATTGCTTCCCAGCCGCCCTTATCTCCGGCAGCGAAACCAACAAGACCCTTCTTCTTCATGCCATCAAGCATCTTTAGGTATTCATCCCAGTTAGTTACGTTGTCTGCATTCAAACCTAAGTCTGCAAACATTGACTTACGGAAGTGAAGACCCCATGGGTACCATGACTTTGGAACGAAGTACTGCTTGCCATCAAGACCTGTTGAAGCAATCTTGTAGCTCTCTGTGTACTGATCGCCAATTGCATCCCATACGCCGGTTAGATCTGCGAGCAGACCCTGCTCTGCGAAGAACTGCATACGGTATCCAGCCATCCACTCAAAAGCATCATCAGGTGTTCCCTGTAGATACTGTGAAAGATTGTTCTGGAATGCATTTGATTCAGTTGCGTTGTACTTAACTTCGTTCTTTGTCTTTGCTGTGTATGCAGCAATCAAAGCTTCGTTCTGTGCTGTTGGACCAGCATCAACGGAACGTGCACCGTATGCAAGTGGGCCAGTTGCTTTGTCGCCGCAACCAGCTAGTAGTGATCCACCTGCTGCTAATCCGAGACCACCAACTGCAGCACCCTTAAGTACTGAGCGGCGGGAAATGCCATTATTTAGATCTGACATCATCGTCCTTTTCTATTAATTAGAGCCTTCGAAGGTCATCGGGTTTTGAGGGGTCAAAGCCTTCGGACTCTGGAAATCTACGCTTGGGTAGGCCTAATAGATAGGAAGAACAGGTAACAAAAAGGTCACGATTACTGGCCTTTGTGGGCAGATTTGAGCGCGTATTTACTTATCTGGGCAGGTGCAGCGGTCGGCTTCAGGGACCCCGAAAAGCGCCTCTTCCACATGCTCACCGCAGCCTGACCAGGTGAATTTGCCACAATTTCTACACACAACTTTGCTACACATGCTTAAAGACTACAGCCCGGTCACTTTAACCGCAGCCAAAGCAACCCCGGCCACAACCACCCAGGCAATCATTCCCATTGCCATGGGGCGTGGGCCAATGGCGCGGATAGCCTTCCAACGAACACCTGAACCAAGTGCAACCAGACCTGCACCAAGTAACAACTTGCTGGTTAAAACAATATCTCCATGTACTCGATCATTGATGTCGACCAGGTTGTTAAGGACTGCAACTGCGATAAAGCCAAGAACAAAGTATGGAATTAACGGAACTTTTGCAGAAGCTGTTGCGGTCTTGCCCTCTGAAGTTAACCAGCGACGATGACGAATAGACAATATTAAAACAATTGGAGCTAACAAACAGACTCTGGCAAGTTTTACGACAATCGCATACTTATCAGCATCATCGCCCCAGACAGATGCGGTTGCTACAACTTGTCCAACATCATGGACTGCAGCTCCTGCCCATGCTCCAAACTCACGAGTATCTAAGCCAATTGCATGACCAATAAAAGGAAGCACAAAAATAGAAAGAGTTCCGCAAAGGGAAATCAATCCAATTGCATATGAGGTCTCTTCTTCCGTTGCACGAGTTTGTGGACGAATGGCTGCAACTGCAGTTGCACCGCACACACCAAATCCAACACCGATCAAAAGTCCAAGATCGCCCGACATTTTGAATAATTTAGAAAGTCCAAGAATTCCAAAGATCGTAAAGGTCACCACAATGACAACTGTGATCACACCTTTCAAACCTATTTCCTTTAGGGATACAACACTTACTTGTGCGCCAAGTAAAGCAACACCTATTCGCATAATTGTTTTGCTTGAAAGTTTTGTTGCTGGAGCTGCAAAAGCTGGCCACTGAATGAAGTTCGCAACGATAAAACCGAAAGCAACACACAAAGCCAAAGGACTAATTGCTGATTGAATTTGGTTTATTTGGAAAGCAAGTGCGACGAGGGCTCCGATTAGAGCAAAGCCCGGCGCATAGGTTTTAATCATTTAGAAGCCTAGTTGTGCAAATACTTGATCAGTAATCGTGATCTGATCATCATTGTTTAGTTTTTCAGGATTCACACGATTAGAGCCGGGTAGACGGCCCCCTGCAGCGGTAACTTCTGCTGCAAATTCTGCTGGTCTGCCTGTATTTCCATCAACTGAAAGCTTTGATGCATCGATTGCAATTACAAAGTGTGAAATCTGCTGTGGCAAAGCATCCTGACTTGCTGCAAACATATCTGGGATATTTTTCGCAAGCGTTGGACCAATTAACATGCCGGTTAATGATTCAACAAGAACGGCAACTGCATATCCTTTGACGCCACCAAGAGGTGCGAGCATTCCAGCCAACGCTTCTTTTGCATCAGTTGTTGGTGCGCCATCTTTTGTAAAAGCCCAGCCTGGTTCTAATTCAGCACCAGCTTGTGCTTTTGCTTGAATCTTTCCTCTAGCAACCGCGCTCGTTGCAAGATCAACAACAGTTGGTGGGTTTGTTGGAATACCTGCAGCAATTGGTGAGGTTGAAAGCAATGGTTTGTTTCCACCCCAAGGAGGCATAACTGCTGGTCCTGTACTAAATGCAATTCCAACCAAGCCACGGTTAATCATGGGCCACACATAAATACCTAGAGCACCGCAGTGATTAGATCTTCCAACACCAACAGCTGCGATTCCGTTTACTAGTGCGCGCTCTGATGCTACTTCGGCAGCCTTTTGTAGCTGCCAATGACCGAGTCCGTCATCACCATCAAAGACAACAAGACTTGGTAGGTCGGTAACTGTCTTTATTTGGGCTTTTGGATTGATTCCACCTGCTTGTAAACGTGAAAGATAAAATGGCAAACGCATTAAGCCATGACTGCCAATCCCCCAGCGATCACTGGCAACTATGCAACGCGCAGTTGTTGCTGCATCTTGAGATGGGACCCCTGCTGCTTCCAACAAAGAAGTTGCTTTATCTATTGCCGAACCAACAGTTAACTGAGGCATTTAGTTGCTGCTTTCCTTTAAAGCACCCACTGCGTGAGTAGCAGGCTTAGAGTTTAGAACGAGTTCAATATTTGAAGTAAGAATTTGGTTGATTCGCAGTTGGCTTTCTTT
>DAIMGQ010000048.1:0-7130 GCA_036723815.1 Candidatus Planktophila sp. | reverse complement strand
GGAGATGGCGATGTGACTCCAGTATTGCAAATGTATGAGGTGAAAAAGGGTGATCGCTACTTACTTTGTTCTGATGGTTTATCAGGTGTTTTAACGGATAAAGAGATCAAGGTTGGCTTAAAGAAATCTGATAAAGATGAAGCGGTCAAGTTTTTAAATGATGCAACATATATAAATGGCGCACCTGATAATGTCACCATTCTGATCGCTGATATTTCAGATAAATCATCGACGCCATCACTTTTGTTAGGAGCAGCTCATGATTAATAAGCTGCTTGGTGGACGTTACAAACTTGGTGAAATGATCGGCACTGGCGGAATGGCAGATGTCTATGTTGCCGAAGACACCCGCCTTGCTCGACAAGTTGCTGTAAAAGTGTTGCGTAGTGATTTAGCGCGAGATCCATCTTTTGTTGCTCGCTTTAGAAAAGAAGCTCTTGCTGCTGCAGGGCTTAACCACCCAGGAATTGTTGCTGTGTATGACTCAGGTGAAGAACCAGCGCCATACATTGTTATGGAATTGATCTCTGGCCACACTCTGCGCGAACTGATTCATAAAGGAGAACGCGTTCCTCTAAAGCGCGCACTTGAAATTGGTGAAGGTATTTTGGCTGCACTTGAGTATTCACACCACAGTGGAATTGTGCACCGAGACATAAAGCCAGCAAACATCATGATCACAGATCATGGCGATGTGAAGGTGATGGATTTTGGAATTGCACGCGCGCTTGCTGACCTAGGTGCAACATTAACCAGCACGTGGAATGTTGTTGGAACTGCGCAATATCTTTCTCCTGAACAGGCACTTGGCGAGGTTGCGGATCTTCGTAGTGATATTTATTCAACTGGGTGTTTGTTATATGAGGTATTGACCGGAAAACCACCATTTAGTGGTGAAACACCTGTTTCAATTGCATATCAACATGTCTCTGGCGTTTTAATTCCGCCAAGTAAAATTGTTCCGGAACTTCCTGTTGGCATTGATACTTTGTTAACTGTTGCACTTGCTAAAAATCCTGATGATCGTTATCAATCAGCTGGATTAATGCTTGATGATCTATACAAAATTGCTGGGGGAGAAGAAGTAACTACAAAGGTTGCAAAGGCTCCGGTCTCGCGCCGCAAGGTGTTAATTGGTGCGATAAGTGGCGTTGTGGCCCTTGGTCTACTTATTGCAGGGGTATTTCTGACACGACCAAGCGTTGATCCTGCTGGATTGCCGCAATTGCCTAATGTTGTTGGACTTACTCAAGCAGAGGCTGAAGCTTTGCTCGGTGATTACATTATTACTGTTACACGGGCGCATGATGGTCGGATTCCAAAAGATCGGGTTGCTAGCCAACTTCCACTTGCAACTGTTCGTGTGCAAAAAGGTTCAGGTGTTATTTTAACAATTTCAGATGGGCCAGGTGACTCAATCGTTCCTATTGATTTAGTGGGAATGTCATTGATTGATGCCCGCACCGCACTATCTGCTGTTGGACTACTTGTAACAGCAACAGAAGCTGTGCCATCAGATGAAGCGCAAGGAACTGTTTTGAAGGTAACGCCAGAACCTGGCTCTACTATTACTGCAGGTAGTGGTGTTGTATTACAAATTGCTAGTGGTCAGGTATTGGTTCCAGCATTGATTGGAACAGAGGCTTTGCAAGCTAAAACTATTTTGGTTCAAGCAGGCTTCTTGGTTAATGAAGTCTTTGGTTATGATGCAAATCAACCAATAGGTGTTGTTATTCGCCAAGCACCCGATGCTGGAACTACTCAAACAATTGGTAAATCAGTAACAATTACAATAAATAAAGCACCCTAAATTACTTCGCGGCGCCAACGACTGGCGACAAGCCAACTGCGCGATCGCGAGCGCCTTTATCTCCACACATCACTAACCAGTTAGCAAGCATTTGATGTCCGTGCTCCGTTAAAACAGATTCTGGATGGAACTGCACGCCTTGAATTGGAAGTGTTGCATGTTGCATTGACATTACTAATCCAGAATCAGTTGATCCTGTAATAACAAGAGATTCTGGTACTGAATCTTTTTCAACACATAGTGAGTGATAACGGGTCGCTGTAAAGGGTGATGGTAGATCTGAAAGAACGCCTTCTTGTTTGTGATAGACAAGAGACGTTTTTCCATGAAGCAATTCAGGTGCTCTAGAAACAGTTGCACCAAATGCAACACCAATTGCTTGATGACCCAAGCACACACCAAATAATGGAATTGAGTGCTCTGCGCAGTACTTAATCATCTCTACTGATACGCCAGCTTTTTCAGGTGTGCCAGGTCCTGGAGAGATAAGGACTCCGTCGTACTTGCCGGCTTCATTTGCCGCGACTGCATCATTTCGGACAACAATGCACTCGGCCCCTAATTGCTGCAGGTACTGCACCAAATTAAAGACAAAGGAGTCATAGTTATCGATAACGAGGATCTTGGTGGCCATAGGAGCATTCTCTCTCATGGTGTATCTTTTGCGTATGCCTAAATCAAAGCTACGTAAGAAGGTCGAAGAGCAGCGCGCTCACAATCAAGAGGTTGTTGTTCAGACCTCTCATGAACCACTGGAGAGCCCACGCTGGCTTGCTCCAACCATGGTTGCAGCCTTCTTAATCGGTTTGTTCTGGATTGTGGTCTTCTATGTAACACAGACCGAATATCCAGTCCCTGGAATCGGTGCTTGGAACATGATTATCGGCTTTGGCTTTATCGGTGTTGGCTTTTCACTTGCCACTCGCTGGCGCTAAGCCTTTTTGACCTAGTAGTTACACCGTTGTAATTCGATCCACAGTGTGGGTAAAACCTGTGGATAACTTATCTCTTAGCCATAACTAGCTGAGCTGCCACTACCCCGCCGATTAATCCGCCTAGGTGTGCACGCCAGTCAACCCCGCCCATTGCAAAACCAATAACAAAGTTAATTCCAATAATCACAACAATAGATCGAATATCTGCGCCGATTCGTTTTCCAACAATTGCGAGTGCTCCGAATAATCCAAAGATCGCACCTGATGCGCCAACTGAGTAGCTATAAACAGATGCGAAGTATGAAGAGGCAAGTGAGCCAGTCAAAAGTGAAACAAAGAAAACAATAAAGAGTTTGTTTTTACCAAATGCTTCTTCAAGTGGATTTCCTATAACCATCAGGGAGTACATATTAAAACCAAGGTGAAGAAGTCCTGCGTGAGTTAACGCAACAGTAAATAGTCGATACCACTGGTTTGTAGCTTGCAAGGATTCAAAACTTGGAAGCATGAGATCTTGCTGCAGTGAAGGGACAATCATCTGCACAAGGTAAGAAGCGCAGATTACTGCGATTAAAGAGTAGGTGGCAGAACGCTTAAGCAACTGTAACGCTGTTGATAGTGAT
Source organism: Candidatus Planktophila sp. (assembly GCA_036723815.1). GTDB lineage: Bacteria > Actinomycetota > Actinomycetes > Nanopelagicales > Nanopelagicaceae > Planktophila. The sequence continues at coordinate 3,762 of DAIMGQ010000048.1, read as the reverse complement.
GTCAGTTACTGGCTTGTCCTGTGCGCCAGTCTTTGCAGTTGCAATTGCATCAACTACTGCCTGGCTTGCAGAATCCTTCACTTCACCAAAGATGCTGTGCTTGCGGTTAAGCCATGTGGTTGGTGCAACAGTAATAAAGAACTGTGAACCGTTTGTTCCTGGACCTGAGTTAGCCATTGCAAGAATGTATGGGCGATCAAAAGTTAGTTCGCCGTGGAACTCATCTGCGAAACGGTATCCCGGTCCACCTGTTCCGCGACCTAGTGGATCTCCACCTTGAATCATGAAACCGTCAATGACGCGGTGAAAAATTGTTCCGTCATACAACTTTGCAGTTGTCTTATCGCCAGTGCGTGGATCAGTCCACTCCTTTGCACCAGTTGCTAACTCAACAAAGTTTGCAACAGTCTTTGGTGCATGGTTTGGGAAAAGTTCAATAACGATGTCACCGAGTGATGTGTGAAGAGTTGCTGTTGATGACATGGTTTTCTCTTTTCTTGTTGTGGGTGCGGTGGAGACAAACTGTGTGGAGACCAGGGGAATCGAACCCCTAACCCCCGCCTTGCAAAGGCGGTGCTCTACCAATTGAGCTAGGTCCCCGTATTAGAACGGGTGGGCCCAGGTGGACTTGAACCACCGACCTCTTCCTTATCAGGGAAGCGCTCTAACCAGGCTGAGCTATGGGCCCGCTGTAAAGATTTCTCTTTAAAGCGCGAAGTGCCAAGATTACCTTGAACTTCACTAACTCCCAAAACGAGTCAAACTCGTGAGGAAGGCGTTCCTTTAACTCAGGATGCGAACCATACTAACTTTTCGCTGAAATCTCATCTTCGCCGTTTTTGGTGACAGATAACAGGCTCACACCTTCATCAAGGTTCACCAAGCGCACACCCATGCTGTCGCGTCCAGTCTGACGGACCTCTGCTGCAGGGGTTCTCATGACAGTTCCAGCTGAAGTAATAGCAAGTACTTCATCCTCATCACGTAAAACCAATGCGCTAACAAGGGATCCACGTGAATTCTCATCGATCTTGGCGGCCTTAATACCAATGCCACCACGGCCTTGCAATCGATACTCATCGATTGGGGTTTTCTTTCCATAGCCACCATCGGTAGCTGTAAAGACAAATGAATCCTTTGCTTGTTCTGTGTTAACACGTGCCATTGTCAACAAGTTGTCATCTGCACGGAACTTCATTCCGATCACACCACTTGTTGAGCGGCCCATTGAACGAAGTGATTCATCATCTGCTGTAAAGCGCAGCGACATTCCCTTTGTTGATACCAATAACAATTCATCGTCTGTGTTGATCAGGGACGCTGAAACAACTTCATCACCTGGTTTTAATGTAATTGCAATCAAACCACCGGTGCGAGGAGAGTCGTACTCAACCAAAGGTGTTTTCTTGACTAATCCATTACGAGTTGCAAGAACTAGGAATGGAGAAATTGTGTAATCCTTTAATGACAACACTTCAGCAATTTTCTCATCTGGTTTAAATGCCATCAGGTTTGCAACATGTTGTCCGCGTGCATCGCGACCTGCATCTGGTAATTCATGAACCTTTGAGCGATAGACGCGACCTTGGTTTGTAAAGAATAACAACCAATCATGGGTAGATGCCACAAAGAAATGATCGACAACATCATCTTCCTTTAACGCCGCACCCTTAACACCGCGACCACCACGTCGTTGTGATCTGTAAAGATCAGCCATTGTGCGTTTTGAATATCCACCGCGTGTAATTGTCACAACAACATCTTGGTCTGGAATTAAATCTTCAGCGCTGAAATCACCTTCGCTTGCAACGATTTGTGTGCGGCGCTCATCGCCATACTTTGCAACCAATTCTGCAAGCTCTGTCTTGACAATTTCGCGTTGGCGCTCTGGACTCACCAGGATCTTGTTGAGTTCGACAATGTCAGCCATTAAGCCGTCGTACTCATCATTAATCTTTTGACGCTCCAACGCAGCAATACGGCGCAGTTGCATATCCAAAATAGCGTTAGCTTGAATCTCATCAACACTGAGCAACTTCATCAAACCTGTGCGGGCCTCTTCAGGTGTTGTTGATGCCCGGATTAAAGCAATTACTGCATCTAGAGCATCTAACGCTTTGAGATAGCCCTGCAAGATATGTGCGCGTTTTTCTTTTTCTGCCAAGCGGTACTTAGTACGGCGAACAATTACTTCTACCTGATGCTCGATGTAGTAACGAATAAATTCATCAAGGCGCAATGTGCGAGGTACACCGTCAACAAGTGCCAACATGTTTGCACCAAATGTGTCCTGCAACTGTGTTTGCTTGTAAAGGTTATTAAGCACAACTTTAGGGATTGCAGATTGCTGCAAAACAATTACAAGTCGTTGTCCTAAACGCTCATTACCTTCATCTCGAACATCTGCGATGCCCTTAATCTTTCCATCTTTAACAAGTTCAGCAATTTTCAACGCGAGATTGTCAGGGTTAACTTGGTATGGCAATTCACTAATTACAAGACATGTGCGCTTGTTGATCTCTTCAACCTGAACAACTGCGCGCATTGTGATTGATCCACGACCTGTGCGATATGCCTCTTCAATTCCTGTGCGACCAACGATTAACGCCTTTGTTGGAAAGTCAGGACCTTTAACAATCTTAATTAATTCATTAAGTAACTCCTCTTGCTTCATCTCTGGATGTTCAAGAGAGTAAATAACAGCTTCGCCAATTTCACGTAGGTTGTGCGGTGGAATATTTGTAGCCATTCCAACTGCGATACCCGCAGAGCCATTAACTAAAAGGTTTGGTAGGCGGCTTGGTAGAACTGTTGGTTCTTGTGAGCGGCCGTCATAGTTTGGAATGAAATTAACTGTGTCTTCATCGATATCTCGCATCATCTCCATGGCAATAGGAGATAAACGAGCTTCGGTATAACGCATTGCTGCAGCTGGATCGTTGCCGGGAGAACCGAAGTTTCCGTTTCCATCGATCAATAAGTAGCGAAGTGACCAATGTTGGGCCAAGCGCACTACAGAGTCATAAATCGCGGTGTCACCGTGTGGGTGGTAATTACCCATAACGTCGCCAACAATGCGGGAAGACTTGTAGTAACCCTTATCTGGACGATAGCCAGCGTCATACATCGCATACAAAACGCGACGGTGAACTGGCTTTAAACCATCTCGAACATCTGGCAACGCACGACCGACAATAACTGACATCGCGTAGTCAAGATATGAACGTGCCATCTCAACCTGAAGATCAACTGTGTCGATCTTGTCAAAGTTTTCCAGATTGTTTGGGTTTAACTCATCCATTAGATATCCAAGAATCTGACATCTTTAGCGTTGCGCTGAATAAATGCGCGGCGTTTTTCAACATCTTCACCCATAAGTACTGAGAACAAATCATCTGCAGCTGCAGCATCATCTAATGTGACACGAACTAGCACGCGGTGCTCTGGATCCATAGTTGTGTCCCACAACTCTTTTGCCGGCATCTCACCCAAACCTTTGAAGCGCTGAATTCCGTCATCTTTTGGAAGACGTTTTCCTGCAGCAACACCGAGTTCAATCATGCCATCTCGTTCACGATCACTAAATGCATACTCGACAGGTTCTTTACCGGCCCACTTCAATTTATAAAGTGGAGGTTGTGCGAAGTAAACAAAACCTTGTTCGATTAATGGGCGCATGAAACGGAATAACAATGTTAAAAGAAGTGTGCGAATGTGCTGTCCATCGACATCAGCATCTGCCATCAAAATAATTTTGTGGTA
>DAIMGQ010000047.1:5113-7132 GCA_036723815.1 Candidatus Planktophila sp. | reverse complement strand
CATTCATCGCCATCGAAAACTCTGCGATCGTAGACAAGATCTAGAGCAACCTGCTTTTGTCGTTCCTCTATTCGAGCCATAGGCGTGATCTTTGATGGATGAACAATGGCCGAATCAAGACCTGCCTGTACACATTCGTGCAGGAAGACAGAGTTCAGGACGACGCGGGCAGCTGGATTCAAACCGAAGGAAACGTTGCTAACGCCAAGAGTTGTCTGAACCTCTGGAAATTCAAGTTTTAGTCTTTTAATAGCATCAATCGTTTCAATTCCATCTTTTCGAGTCTCTTCTTGACCCGTCGCGATAGGAAATGTGAGGCAGTCAATCAAAATATCACCGATATTCATGCCCCAGTTATCATGCAAATCATGAATTAGTCGACGTGCAATGCGTAATTTCCATTCGGAATCTCGTGCCTGACCCTCTTCATCAATCGTTAATGCGACAACACTGGCCCCGTGCTCTTTTACCAAGGGCATAATCTTTGCAAATCTAGAAGTCGGACCATCTCCATCTTCATAGTTAACAGAGTTTATGACGCAGCGCCCACCAAGATGTTCCAGACCAGCTTTCAAGACAGCAGGTTCAGTTGAATCTAGAACGATTGGCAACGTGCTTGCTGTTGCAAAGCGAGATGCGATCTGACTCATATCTGCTGCGCCGTCTCGACCAACATAATCGACCGACAAATCGAGCATATGTGCGCCATCTCGAATTTGATCGCGTGCGATCTCTACGCACTTCTCCCAATCTTCAGCTAGTAGCGCATCGCGAAATGCGCGAGATCCGTTTGCATTGGTGCGCTCTCCGATGGCTAAATAAGTTTGTTCCTGTCTAAATGGCACGTATTGATAGAGAGATGAGGCACCTGGATCAAGCGCCGGAGTGCGCTGTGAAATCTTTCTCTTACTTAGCTTTGCCACTACTGACGCTAAGTGCGCTGGAGTAGTTCCGCAACAGCCACCTACTAGTGAAATTCCATAATCTGTTACAAATCCATCTAGCGCCGTTGCTAGCTCCTCGGGATTTAATGGATAGGTAGCACCATTTGGTCCAAGTTGTGGCAAGCCAGCATTAGGCATTACCGATATTCCAATGTTTGCATTTTTGCTTAGGTAACGAAGGTGTTCTGACATTTCTGCAGGACCGGTAGCGCAATTCAACCCAATCAAATCAATTCCCATAGGTTCAAGTGCGTTTAGAGCTGCGCCGATTTCAGAGCCCATCAACATCGTGCCGGTGGTTTCAACTGTTACCTGAGCAATCAAAACGATGTCGTGTTCGGCTTCACTTATTGCCTGGCGGCAACCGTTGACAGCAGCTTTGACCTGTAATAAGTCCTGTGAGGTTTCAACTAGTAATGCATCGCATCCTGAATCAGCTAACCCTTTAGCCGCGGTGTAGTAGGCAATTCTTAAGTTGTCATAGGTTGTGTGACCCAAGCTTGGCAATTTCGTTCCTGGTCCAAGTGAACCCAATACAAAGCGAGGTTTGTCGGGCGTCGAAAAAGCATCAGCGGCCTCACGAGCGATCTTTCCACCTGCAAATGCGAGTTCGTAAATGCGATCTTCAATTCCGTAATCGGCCAAGTTGGACCAGTTAGCGCCAAAGGTGTTTGTTTCAATGGCATCAACACCTGCCGTCAAATATTCATCATGTACGGAGCGAACAATGTCTGGGCGACTGACGTTAAGGATCTCGTTGCAACCCTCATGATTTTGGAAGTCGGCTAGGGAGGGATTTGCAGCCTGAAGCATCGTTCCCATCGCCCCATCGGCGATAACTACCCGCTCGGAAAGGGTTCGCCGCAGCAATCCATCAGCTTTAATCGGCGTGTTCATCTAACGAAGATTACCCTAAGGTTGGTTTCGTGGAGATTCATAACATACCGCTGCTGCGAGACCCAGTGATGATCGTTGCCTTTACCGGCTGGAATGATGCTGCCGAAGGCGCTTCTGGTGCTCTGGAGCACTTGTTATCGGCATGGCGAGAAAAAGATGATGATGTCGTTCCTCAACT
>DAIMGQ010000047.1:3240-5013 GCA_036723815.1 Candidatus Planktophila sp. | reverse complement strand
CACTTGTCGGTGCAACCTCGGTTTGATCTAGGCAAGAGCGCAAAGCGATGAGATCAAGTTCTGCTTCGATTAGAAGTTGATCAGTCCACATACGATCAGTGCGGTAATGATTCTTCATAAGAGCCCAGCGAATCGCCATAGGATCTTTCCCGGCGGCAACGAGCTTTGAAACGAAAACCAGATTTCCCTTGCTCTTACTCATTTTCTCACCATCTAAACCAATCATCCCGGCGTGAACATAGGTGCTGGCCAATGGTTTATCTGAAAGAACTTGTGCTTGTGCAGCACACATTTCATGATGAGGAAAAATTAGGTCCGATCCACCGCCTTGAATGTCTATAAGTGCATCTTCACTCGGTTCAGGTTCAAGATATTTGATTGCGATTGCAGTGCATTCAATATGCCAACCAGGTCGACCGGTGCCAAAAGGCGATGGCCAACCGGGCTCATTAGGGCGTTGAGACATCCACACCAAGCAATCAAGGGGATCCATCTTTCCCATGCGTGTCGGGTCTCCACCACGCTCTGCAAATATTTCAAGCATTTTTTCTTGAGAAAGATGTGAGCGCTCACCAAAATGAGTATCAGCATGCACCTTGAAATAGAGGTCCTGCTCCACAGGATAGATGCTTCCTTTCGCCGAAAGATTTTCAATGGCAGCTGTAACAAGTGGAATCGCATCGACAGCCCCAATGTAATGTGCTGGCGGAATCACTCGAAGATTGACCATGTCACTTCGGAATAGATCGATTTGTTGGTGGGCTAAGTCAGTCCAATCAACGCCATCACGATTAGCTCGCTCCAATAATGGGTCGTCAATATCTGTAATGTTTTGAACATAACGAACCTCGGAGCCACTGGCTTTGAGGTATCTATTGATTAAATCGAATGTTAAGTAGGTAGCGGCATGGCCAAGATGGGTTGCGTCATATGGGGTAATACCGCAGACATACATGCGATACAAAGGCTTACGTTTTATTTGCTCTTTCTTGCCGGTAGCAGAGTTAGTGAGATTCAAATCGGGGAAATGGATTGTGGAATCTATTGCTGGGATTTCAACGTCATTCCACGATTTCATGTGTGTATCGTAATCCTAAATCAAAAAGCTGGCCACGGGACAGCAGGCCAATCTGGATTAGGTAACGGAAAAGTGCCTGATGACAAAAGTTCAGCAACTCTCCGGGTTGTTTCTTGAATCTCTTGCACTGTCAGAAGTGGCGAAAGTAGTTGTCCTAATTCTCCTCCCAAAGATATCTGTGCTTTCTCAAGAAGAGCAATCTCCTCGGGAGTAAAGGGCTCATCTGCCCATTGCCACAACACGGTGCGCAATTTGTCATCGGTATGAAAGGTAACCCCATGGTCGCAACCGAATAGAGTCTTCTCATCGAGTGGCAATAAGTGGCCAATTTTTCGGTCGGTATTGTTGATGATTGCATCAAATAGTGCCATGGACCTTAACCGTGGATGATCGGTAGCAAAAAACTTTGCCAAATCGATACTTTCATCAATATCTACCCATTGCTGAACCATGCCGAGGCCATAGGGTCCATCACGCAGAATAGTTAAGGGAACTAAATCAAAACCGAGATAGTCGCTCACTAAATAGGCGGCATATTCCCGATGAGCTAAACATCCATCAGCAAAATCCCATAGTGGGCGTTCACCTGCAATTGGTTTGTAGATACACACTAATTCACGATCCTCAAGAGTCGCGGTTGCATAGAGTGTTGCATTTGATGCATCAACTAGGCGACCTGTTACATGCAACTCCCC
>DAIMGQ010000047.1:0-3140 GCA_036723815.1 Candidatus Planktophila sp. | reverse complement strand
AAGCGAGTTGGTGTGGTGAACTCATATCTCATCGACCAGATCCGCCACCTAGTAAATTTTTAGCTCTCTTCGGAGCCACCAGCAGTTCTGTTACCGTTGATCTCGAATCATTGAGCAACAAGGTTCGTGGTTTCGTTGTAGAGAAATCTAGGATAGAGATCGAGGCAGGGTCGATCACAATTCGCTGAAATTCATCCAGATGCATACCAAGTGCCGAAGCAACGATCGACTTGATGACATCGCCGTGACTGACGATTACAGCACTTCCCTTTGCTTTGTTTGAAACCGCTTGATGAACAGAGGTCATAGCGCGAGATTGCATCTGCGCTATTCCTTCTCCGCTCGGGAAATACATACGACTAGGAGCCTCTTGCACTGTCTTCCACAGTTTGTTCCTGCTCAAGACTGCTAACTTCTTTCCGCTCCACGTTCCATAATCAACTTCGGTAAGTTCTGGATCAATAATTGGTTCAAACTTTGGATTATTGCGAAGAACAATAGAATTAAGCCAGGGAGAGATAGTCTCAAAGCATCTTTCCATGGGACTAATTCGTAGAGTTGATACAGGGAAATTGCCTAAACGCACCGCTAAATCTTCAGACTGTTCTAGTCCCTTTTCTGAAAGATGCACATTAGGTAAGCGGCCAGAAAGTATTCCGGCAGCATTGGCTTCGGAGTGTGCATGTCTAATCAAAACCAATCGCATGAATCAAAGGCTATCGCAGCTTTTCACTCTTGCTATTGCTAAGGTCGGCCCATGGAAATGCGCAGAGCGGGCACAAGCGGACTCGCCCTTTCTCGCTTAGGTCTTGGCACGATGACCTGGGGCCGAGATACCGATGAGATCGAGGCTGCCGACCAGTGCCGTGCCTACTTAGATGCCGGTGGCAATTTCATTGACACAGCTTCCACTTATGGTGACGGTGATAGTGAGCGAGTTATTGGTGGTCTAGTTGGGACTTTGTTCAACCGCGATGAAGTTGTGATTGCCACAAAGGCAGGAATTGGTTTCTCTGATGGAGTTCGCAGGATCGATGCATCTAGACATTCTTTGATCGCAGAGCTTGATCGTTCACTCGCTCGATTAGGTTCTGATTTTGTAGATATCTGGCAAATTCACACGTGGGATGATGCAACTCCGTTAGATGACACTTTGTCCGCCCTTGATTATGCCTATACAACCGGAAGAGCTCGCTACGTTGGAATCAGTAACTACTCCGGTTGGCAGATTGCTCGCGCCGCAACTAAACAACAATCTAATTCCATGAAAGCCCCACTGACAACTGTGCAAAGTGAGTACTCATTGCTCAATAGAGAAGTTGAAATTGAAGTCTTGGATGCAGCGCAGGAATGCGGTGTTGGCTTCCTAGCTTGGGCGCCACTAGCCAGAGGAGTATTAACTGGCAAATATCGAAAGGGTGTTCCGAGTGATTCACGAGGGGCTGCTCCACACTTTGCAAAACACATTGAACCTTACTTAGACAATCGATCCTCCCGAATCGTCGAAGCGGTTGCAGTAGCGGCCGAAGGTTTGGGCTACTCACCTTTAGAAGTGGCACTAGCGTGGGTAAGAGATGCACCAGGTGTTACGACTTCACTTATTGGTGCCCGTACTGGCGCACAACTTCGAGGTGTACTTAAGAGCGAAGAGATTTCGTTGCCAGACATAGTCCGCAACGCACTTAATGATGTGAGTGCTTAGGCGTTTTCTAAAAACTCTTTTAGCACGCGTGCTCCAAAGGTAAGACCCTCAATCGGAACGCGTTCGTCCACACCGTGGAACATAGCCATAAAGTTAAAGTCGGCATCTAGTTTTAGCGGAGAGAATCCATAGCCAATAATTCCAAGATCAGCCAAAGCCTTATTATCTGTTCCACCGCTCATGACGTAAGGAACGGGGATTGCTACAGCATCCTCCTTGATAAGTGCGTTACACATAGCCTCTACTAGATCTCCTTCAAAAGGGACCTCTAAGGCTTTGTCTCGAGTGACAGTCTCAACTGTTACGTGCTCACCAATAATCGACTTGATCGTTTCATTGAGTTCATCTTCAAAACCAGGAATGAATCGACCGTCAATCACAGCACTTGCTGAACCAGGGATTACATTTGCTTTGTAGCCAGCTTCTAGCATTGTTGGATTTGCAGTGTTCTGAAGCGTGGCACCGATCATGGTTGCAGCAAAGCCAATTTCCTTTAACAATGGACGCAGATCTTCCTCGTTATATGGCTTGCCAGTTTCATCAGCGATTCGCTTGAAAAAAGCCTTCACGGTTTTGCTGTAACGCTGAGGCCACTGGTACTGACCGATCTTTGCGACAGCTTCAGATAAGCGAGTGACCGCATTTTCATCATTCATCATCGAGCCATGTCCTGCGCGCCCATCGGCTGTTAGGCGCATCCAGTGAATTCCTTTTTCTGCAGTTTCAATAAGATACAAACGCTTTCCACCTGCAACTGTTACGGAGAATCCGCCAACCTCTGAAACCGCTTCTGTGCAACCTGCGAAAACTTCTGGATGATTCTTAACCATGTAATGAGATCCGAAATTACTACCCGCCTCTTCATCAGCAAAGAAAGCTAAAACAATGTCGCGTTCTGGAACGTATCCAGTTCTTGCCCAATCACGAACGGTCGCAATGATCATTGCATCCATATTTTTCATATCAACCGCGCCACGACCCCAGATGAAGCCATCCTTGATCTCAGCCGAAAATGGATCAACAGACCAGTCGGCCGCATTAGCTGGAACGACATCTAAGTGACCATGAACAACTAGGCCAGGACGGTTTGGATTAGAACCTTTAATGCGAGCAATAACATTGCAACGACCTGGAGCTGATTCATAGGTTTGCGACTCAATGCCGACTTCGCTCAGCAACTTCACGACATGTGCAGCAACATCTTTCTCATCACCTTTCCCATCGCCGAAATTAACGCTAGGAATTCTGATTAACTCTTGGCAAATACGGATGGCTTCGAGTTCAAGTTCTGAGTGTGTCGCAGTGGTCATTTCGCTATTCTCTCACCCAATTGCTATTCTTTCCGAACACTTAGTCCGGGTGGCGGAATTGGCAGACGCGCTAGCTTGAGGTGTTAGTTCCCGCAAGGGATTAGGGGTTCAAGTCCCCTCTCGGACAC
>DAIMGQ010000046.1:1681-7214 GCA_036723815.1 Candidatus Planktophila sp. | reverse complement strand
ATCTTGCCTCACATGGGTTGGAACACAGTTGAAGCTGCATCAACATCAACACTATTTGATGGCGTTGAAGGTGAGTCTTTTTACTTTGTTCATTCATACGCTGCGAAAAAAGCTGTGGGAACAACGCAGGCTTGGAGCATGCATGGTGAAAAGTTTCTAGCAGCTGTAGAAGATGGATATATCAGTGCAACGCAATTTCACCCAGAAAAATCTGGCGCAGCAGGACTAGCCTTGATTAAGAATTGGGTGGATTCACTATGAGTTATTTGGAGTTATTGCCAGCTGTCGATGTTAAAGACGGCCGCGCAGTCAGATTAGTTCAGGGCGAGCTCGATAAAGAAAGTATTTATGGCGCGCCATTAGATGTTGCCCTGGAGTTTCAGGCAGCAGGTGCTGAATGGTTACACCTTGTTGATTTAGATGCAGCCTTTGGTCGTGGTGAAAACTCCGCTCTTTTGGCCGAAGTTGTTGGCAGGCTTGATATCAAGGTCGAGTTGTCAGGTGGTATTCGAGATGATGAATCACTAAGTCGCGCACTTGCAACCGGTTGTCGCCGCGTTAATTTAGGAACAGCAGCGCTAGAAGATCCTGAATGGACTGCGCGTGTCATTGCAGAGCACGGAGATCGGATCGCAGTTGGTTTAGATGTTCGTGGTCATACTCTGGCCGCTCGTGGTTGGACAAAAGAGGGTGGAGATTTGTTTGAGACCCTTGAGCGTTTAGACCGTGATGGGTGTGCGCGCTATGTAGTTACAGATGTTGCAAAAGATGGAACATTGGCTGGGCCAAATATTGAATTGCTTAAATCAGTATGTGCTGCAACAACAAAGCCGGTAATTGCAAGTGGTGGAATTTCATCACTTGATGACATTGCAGCTCTTGCAGCCCTTCGTAGCGTTGGTGTTGAAGGAGCGATCGTGGGCAAGGCGTTGTATGCCGGCAAATTCACTTTGGCTGAGGCGTTAAAGGTCAGCGGAAAATGAGTTTGTCTGCTCGCATCGTTCCTTGTCTAGATGTCACCGATGGTCGTGTGGTTAAAGGGGTTAACTTCACTGATCTAGTAGATGCTGGCGACCCAGTTGAAATGGCATCGCTGTATAACCTAGAAGGTGCTGACGAATTAACATTTCTTGATATTTCGGCAAGTGTTGTTGGACGTGAAACAACACTAGATGTGGTTCGCCGCACCGCTGAGCAAGTATTTATTCCATTAACAGTTGGTGGCGGCATCAGAAGTGTTGAAGATGTTGATCGCTTACTTCGCGCAGGTGCGGATAAAGTCTCGATTAACACATCTGCCATTGCTCGCCCAGAATTGATTGCTGAAATTGCAGATCGATTTGGCTCACAAGTCCTTGTTATTTCAGTTGATGCACGTCGTGCTAATACTGATTCTGGTTTTGAGGTCACAACACACGGCGGTCGTGAAAGTTCCGGGATGGATGCATTAGCGTGGGTTGAAAAAGCGTGCGCTTTAGGTGTTGGCGAAATACTTCTTAATTCAATGGATGCTGACGGCACTCGTGCAGGTTATGACATCGGAATGATTACTGCAGTTCGCGCAGTGTCCAAAGTTCCGTTGATTGCAAGTGGTGGAGCAGGAAGCCTTGAAGACTTCTCTGCAGCCCTTGATGCAGGGGCAGATGCACTACTTGCTGCAAGCGTGTTTCACTTTGGTATTCACCGCATAGGTGATGTGAAGTCATACCTGGCTAAGCACAATTATCCGGTGCGCACGATGGCGCCGCGTTAAGGCAGAATAAGCACATGACGACAATCGATCCTGCGGTGACAGCGCTGCTCAAGGATCCCGCTGCGTTGATTCCAGCAATTGTTCAAGATGTTTCTAGCAATGAAGTTTTGATGCTTGCCTATATGAATACTGAGTCATTGGCTTTGACACTTTCAACGGGCAAGGGCACATATTGGAGCCGCAGTCGAAATGAGCTCTGGGTAAAAGGCGCAACATCTGGTCATTTCCAAGAAGTTCATTCAGTCTCATTAGATTGCGATGGAGATGCGATTTTGCTCAAGGTTACTCAAACCGGTGTTGCATGCCATACGGGAGATCGCACCTGTTTTCACACACCACTTGAACTTGGCAAGTAAATGAACCTGGACGAGTTTCGCGCTTACGCCAAGGTTTCAAATGTAATTCCAGTCTCAAGGCGGTTGCTTGCAGATGGCGAGACTCCACTTGGTGTTTATCGCAAGTTAGCAAAGAGCGCAGACAACACATTTCTACTTGAATCGGCAGAACATGGCGGTGCCTGGTCTCGGTATTCATTTGTTGGCGTGCGAAGTGAAGCAACGCTAAGTGAAAAAGATGGTCTGGCGTATTGGCAAGGAACTGCACCTGCTGGTGCACCAACTGGAATCGACCCACTAGAAGCCTTGAGACTTTCGGCTGCGCATTTGAAATCACCCAAGATTGCAGGATTGCCACCGCTAACAGGTGGACTAGTTGGCTTTATGGGATATGACGTTGTGCGACGTTTGGAGCGTTTACCTGATTTAACAACGAAAGATATTCCACTACCTGAGCTTTCATTTATGTTAACTAGTGATTTAGCGGTGCTAGATCACAGTGATGGCACGATTACATTGATTGCAAATGCGATTAACTGGGATGGAAGCGATGATCGTATTGACGAGGCGTATGAATCCTGTGTGCAACGTTTAGATCGCATGCAAGCAGATCTTTCGGCTCCACTATCAGGAGAGGCGGCAGAGATTCCTGATTTCTCACTTCCTGATTACGTTGGCAATATTTCAGGAGAGCAATTCAAGGAGAATATTCTTAAGGTTAAGGAAGAGATTCTTGCAGGAGAGGCGTTTCAAGTAGTTTTATCTCAGCGATTTGCAATGCCATGTCAGGCAGATGCAATTGATGTTTATCGCATGCTTCGCCTTAACAATCCTTCGCCATATATGTATTTGTTCCGCTTCACAGATGGCATTGAGATCGTTGGATCTAGTCCTGAAGCGTTAGTAAAGGTCAATCAGAAAGATGTAATGATCCATCCGATTGCAGGGACTCGTAAGCGTTCCTCAAATCCTGAAGAGGATCACCGCTTAGGGGAAGAGTTATTGGCCGACCCAAAGGAGCGAGCAGAGCACCTCATGCTTGTTGATTTAGGTCGAAATGATTTAGGACGTGTGTGTGCACCTGGAAGTGTTGAAGTAGTCGACTTCATGCATATTGAGCGATATTCACACGTGATGCATATTGTTTCAACTGTGATTGGCAAGCTGGCAGATAAGGCCACACCAGTTGATGCACTCTTTTCAGTCTTTCCTGCAGGAACATTATCTGGCGCACCAAAGCCACGAGCGATGGAAATCATTGAAGAGTTAGAGACAACCAGACGTGGTGTTTATGGTGGCATCGTTGGATATATAGATTTCACCGGCAACATAGATACATGTATCGCTATCCGCACAGCTTTGCTATATCAAGGCACCGCATATGTGCAAGCAGGTGCTGGTGTTGTCGCAGATTCAGATCCTGAATCAGAAAACCAAGAGTGCAGAAATAAGGCAGCAGCTGTTCTAACCGCCATTCATGCAGCTAATCGTTTGGGGCACAATCATGAGTGATCTTTTGCCTATTGGGGTTGCAGCATTATTTGTATTGGCACTTGTTTTATTACTTGCACGAAAGTTTAAGCTTTCATCTAGATATGAGCGCGCACCACGTCAGCTCAACTCTTGGTCAGCACTTGATAAGGGGATAGACCCAACAGAGGACCAAAAACTGTGAGCGTTCTAGATGCAATCATTGAAGGTGTGCGCGAGGATTTAGCAGCTAGGCGTTTGCCCATGTCACAGTTACTTGAGGCAATTGAAGTTGCACCGCCGGTAAGAGATTGCTTAGCGGCTTTGCTAACAGAAGATATCTCGGTAATTGCTGAAGTAAAAAGATCTTCGCCCAGCAAAGGCGCACTTGCTCCCATTACAGATCCTGCCGGACTTGCCGCAAGTTATGAAGAAGCAGGTGCTGCGGTAATTAGCGTGCTGACGGAGCAACGTCGATTTGGTGGAAATTTGGCAGATTTAGATGCGGTGCGCAAAGCTGTTGAGTTGCCGATCTTAAGAAAAGATTTCATGGTTGATGAGTATCAGTTCTATGAAGCAAGAGCACACGGTGCAGATGTAATTTTGCTGATCGTCGCAGCACTTAGTAAGAATCAATTAGATGATTATTTTCATTTATCAAAAGAGCTCGGTATGAGAGCGTTGATTGAGGTTCACACACCAGGAGAATTAGAAAGTGCACTTGAAATGTCACCTGAGATTGTTGGTGTTAACTCACGCAACTTGAAAACATTAGATGTTGATGCACAAGCTTTTGCTCAACTCATTCCTCAAATACCAAGCACCATTGCACGCGTTGCCGAATCAGGTATCTCTACTCGGGCCGATGTTGAGTTTGCCCAAGAGCATGGAGCAACAGCGATTCTGGTGGGAGAGGCATTAGTTCGTTCAGGAAATTCAAATGTTGCGATGGCCCAGTTGCTCGGTAGGCTTGCATAATGATTATTGAGGGTCACTTCGGAGAGTATGGCGGCCGCTTTGTGCCAGAAGCTCTTATTGGCGCCCTTGAGGAGTTAGAGGCTGCCCATAATGCAGCACAAAAAGATCCAGCATTTATCGAAGAACTTGCAGAGCTCCATCGCACCTACACCGGTCGCCCAAGCATCATTACTGAAGCTAAGAGATTTGGTGAGCATGCAGGCGGGGCTCGAATATTTTTAAAGCGGGAAGATTTAAACCACACCGGCAGCCACAAGATCAATAATGTTTTAGGTCAAGCTCTATTAACAAAACGCATGGGTAAAAAGCGCATCATTGCCGAAACTGGTGCCGGTCAGCACGGAGTTGCATCTGCAACAGCTGCAGCGCTGATGGGACTTGATTGCGTCGTATACATGGGCGAAGAGGATACGCGCCGTCAAGCACTCAATGTTGCGCGCATGAAGTTACTAGGTGCGCAAGTTGTTCCAGTGACATCTGGATCCAAAACATTAAAAGATGCAATCAACGAAGCGATGCGTGATTGGGTAACTAACGTTGCCGATACTCACTACATGCTCGGCACCGTGGCAGGGCCTCATCCATTCCCGACCATGGTTCGTGACTTTCACAAAATTATTGGTGATGAAGCGCGTGAGCAAATGCTTGCCCTAACCGGCAGATTGCCAGATGCAGTTCTTGCTTGTGTTGGCGGGGGATCAAATGCAATTGGAATCTTCAATGCATTTATTCCAGATGCTGACGTTCGACTCATTGGACTTGAAGCAGGTGGTGATGGTGTTGAAACTGGACGCCATGCTGCAACGATTACCGGCGGATCACCGGGTGTTTTGCACGGAACTCGTTCATACGTTTTGCAAGATGCTAATGGTCAGACAGTCGAATCACACTCAATTTCTGCTGGACTTGATTACCCAGGAGTTGGTCCAGAGCACGCCTACCTCCATGACATCGGTAGAGCTGAATACCGCGCAGTAAATGATGATGCAGCAATGGC
>DAIMGQ010000046.1:0-1581 GCA_036723815.1 Candidatus Planktophila sp. | reverse complement strand
GCTGGATTTCCCTCTAAGTCTGGATGTGCCAAAGCAATTAAAGCGTTGGCAGATGCTGGCGTTGATGCAATTGAAATCGGATTTCCCTACAGCGATCCAGTAATGGATGGACCGGTTATTCAAGAGGCTGCAGATATTTCACTCAAGGCTGGAACAAATGCTGCTGATGTGTTTGAGGCTCTCAATGTCGCATCAAGTACCGGCGTGGCAGCAGTTGTCATGACCTACTGGAATCCAATTGCAAAATATGGAGTTGAAAAGTTTGCACAATCCATTGCCGACAATGGAGGATCAGGTGTCATCACGCCAGATCTGACAATCGAGGAGTCTGATTCGTGGATTGCTGCAACGAAGAAGAGCGGTATCAATCCAATTTACGTTGTCGCACCAAGTACCAAAGATGAGCGCTTGAAGAATG
The DNA here is from genome assembly GCA_036723815.1 of Candidatus Planktophila sp. GTDB lineage: Bacteria > Actinomycetota > Actinomycetes > Nanopelagicales > Nanopelagicaceae > Planktophila. The sequence continues at coordinate 1,163 of DAIMGQ010000046.1, read as the reverse complement.
TGACAGCCAAAACAGGTGGATTTGTCTATGCAGCAAGCATGATGGGCGTGACAGGCACTAGAAGCACAGTTGCATCAAGTGCCAGTGAACTAGTTGCACGAGTTCGAACAGTTACCGATTTACCTATCTCAGTCGGCTTAGGTGTTTCCACACGTGAACAAGCAAAATCGCTAGCAGCATATGCAGATGGAGTCATTGTTGGCTCAGCCTTTATTAAGTTATTGCTAGATGCACCATCAGAACAAGAAGGGTTAGATGCTATTTCCCATCTAGCTAAGGAATTAGCATTAGGAGTACGTGAGGGACGATGAGAAATTTCAACGAACGCTTTCAGCCGATAATCACATTGTTGGCCCGACTTGTACTTGGCGGCGTGCTTTTAGCTGCAGGTGGGTTAAAAGTTTTAAAGCCAACAGAATCTGCAAATGCAGTTGCTGCTTATAAAATATTGCCAACCAATTTGGCGCACTTAACCGGCTATGCCTTGCCGTGGCTAGAAGTTGCAATTGCGCTGCTTTTGATTCTTGGTTTTATGGTTCGCCCAGCAGCTGTCATCAGCGGTTTGATCATGATTGTCTTTATTGGGGCAATCGCCTCGGTCTGGGCACGAGGCATGTTGATTGACTGTGGATGCTTCGGCGGAGGCGGGGAAATCGACCCATCTTTAGCCTCAGAGGTTCGTAGGACCTATTTCATAGAAATTATGCGCGATTTAGGTTTGGCCCTCACCGCGCTTTATCTGTATTTTTTCCCTTACGGAAAGCTATCCATAGAAAAAGCAGCACCCTCAACTAAGGAGCAATAATGGCAAAGCAGCAGGCAAAAAGCGGTGACAACGTAACTCGTTGGATCGTAATTGCGATGGTCTCACTCGTTGTTGTTACAGGTGTTGTCTTTTCAATCTTTAGTCAAAACAACAAAGAGACTGCTTCTCTTGCGGCCCTGGATGGCTTCAAGTCAAAGGGTTCAATAGTTTCAACAATTGATGCAGAAAATGGATCAGCAATTACCTTTAATCCTGGCTTGGCCAAAACAGTTGACGTTTGGGAAGACCCACAGTGTCCTGTTTGTAAGTACTTCGAAGATGCAAATGGCGAATACATCGATAGCTTGATTCGTGAGAAGAAGGCGACTGTTCGTTTCCATGTTCTTTCATTCTTAGG
>DAIMGQ010000045.1:0-7218 GCA_036723815.1 Candidatus Planktophila sp. | reverse complement strand
CCAACGATCATGATCAGCCTTTCGCTGCTACCGCCGCTGCTATCAAACCAATAAATAATGGGTGTGGTCGCGTTGGTCGTGAACGCAGCTCGGGATGAGCTTGCGTGCCTACGTAGTAAGGATGCACCTCTTTTGGAAGTTCTACAAACTCCACGAGGTCTCTTTCCTTAAACATTCCAGAGAAAACTAGACCCGCGTTAGAAATCTGATCTCGGTATTTGTTATTGACTTCATAACGGTGGCGGTGACGTTCCGAAATCTCTGTTGATCCATAGGTTGCAGCAACTACTGAACCTGCCAGCAAATCGGCTTTATAGAGACCAAGGCGCATGGTGCCGCCCATATCGCCTTTGCCGGAGACCACATCTTTTTGATCATCCATTGTCGCAATCACGGGTGTTCCAGAATCCGAAAACTCTGCCGAAATCGCATCTTTGATTCCAGCTAAATTACGAGCTGCTTCAATAACCATACATTGCAACCCTAAACACAATCCCAAAGTTGGAATCTTGTTCTCGCGTGCATACTTGAGCGCTCCAACTTTTCCTTCAATTCCGCGAATTCCGAATCCACCGGGAACGCAAATTGCATCCACGCCCTCTAGATGCTTTTTCGCACCTTCTGGTGTTTCGCACTCATCACTTGCGATCCAAACGATCTCAATCTTTGCCAGATTTGCAAAACCACCGGCCCGAAGTGCTTCTGACACGGACAAATACGCGTCCGGAAGATCAACATATTTACCCACTAGGCCAACCTTGATGTGATGCTTTGGATGGTGAACCTTTTCAAGAAGAACATCCCAATCGCCCCACACAACATCATGGCAATCAAAGCCAAGGCGCTTTACGACGTAGGCATCCAGACCTTCGCTGTGTAAAACCTTAGGGATGTCATAGATCGAAGGTGCGTCCACTGCAGCTACTACCGCATCAAAGTCGACGTCACACATCAATGAAATCTTTTTCTTAACACCTTCAGGAATCTCACGATCAGAACGAAGAACAATTGCGTCAGGCTGGATTCCAATACTTCGTAGCGCTGCTACAGAGTGCTGCGTTGGCTTTGTTTTCAACTCGCCTGATGGACCAATGTATGGAACTAATGAAACGTGCAGATAGAAAACATTGTCACGGCCAACGTTCTGGCGGATCTGACGAATGGCTTCAAGGAAAGGCTGGGATTCAATATCGCCAACAGTTCCGCCCACTTCAGTGATCACTAGATCAATATCAGGACCAGCCATCGCAAGAATGCGCTCTTTGATTTCATTGGTGATGTGAGGAATGACTTGAACAGTTTCACCCAAGTACTCACCACGGCGCTCACGAACAATCACTCGTGAATAAACCTGTCCTGTAGTCACATTTGCTGAACCATGAAGATTACGATCTAAGAATCTTTCATAGTGACCGATATCTAAATCTGTTTCCGAGCCATCATCAGTTACAAAAACTTCACCGTGCTGGAATGGGTTCATAGTTCCTGGATCCACATTGAGATAAGGATCGAGTTTTTGCATTGTGACGCGAATGCCGCGGGCTACTAATAATCGTCCAAGACTTGAGGCTGTGAGTCCTTTGCCTAAACTAGAGGCGACTCCGCCGGTTACGAATAAGTGTTTAGTCACATGTGCTTGGCCCATGGAAGACAAACCTATCATTTAAAACAACAGGCCAGCTACACCTTCAAGGAAAGTAGCTCCGTGGCGTGCTCCCGAGCGCTAGAAGAGTTCTCAAGTCCAGCCAGCATGCGGGCAATCTCTTCGATGCGATCCTCCCCCGACACATTTCGGACATCGCTCTGGCTCACAGTTCCATCATTATTTTTCGTAACCACAAAATGACTATCAGCCCATGCTGCCACTTGTGGCAGGTGCGTCACGACGATCACCTGAGCATGTTGTGCCAATTGATGTAATCGCTTTCCTACTTCAATCGCAGCCTTTCCGCCAACACCAGCATCAACCTCATCAAAAACATAAGTACCAATCGGATGCGTAGTAGCAATTACTACCTCTAACGCCAACATCACGCGCGACATTTCGCCACCTGATGCACCTTTGGCCAAAGCAACTAGTGGCGCATCTTTATGTCCCTGAATAAACATCGCTATTTCATCACAACCATAAGATGTGAAATCTGATTCTTTCGGAGCCGAGTAATCGGCACTTGCAACTTTTGCCACAAATGAAGCATGAGGCATAGAGAGTTGTTGAATCTCTGCGGTAACTAACTTTGAAAGCTTCTCAGCTGCTTTGAAGCGCAATTCACTGACACTTTTTGCCGCAGCCAGTAGAACTTTCTTATGGGCTGTTAATTGTGTTTCAAGTTCAGCAAGACGTTGATCCCCACCTTCAAGATCTGCAATCGCATCAGATGAGTTCTTGAAACGTATTGCTAACTCTGCAAGCTCTTGTTCATAAGAACCTGCTCCGCCGAACTTCTTGATCAACGAGTTGATATCGGCCTTACGCGCGTGCAAGAAATCAAGGCGAGCGGGGTCAGCCTCCAGCTTGCTTTGATAGGAATTTAGGGCACTTTGCGCATCAGCTAGTAGGAAAAAACTTTCACTGAGCTGTTGGTAGATCGCCTCTAGCAACGGATCTTTACCTCTAGCCGCATCCAGCGCTCGTCGAGCAACACCTAATGAAGTTAAAGAGCCAGCTTCTTCATCTTCTATCGCAGCTGTTGCCTGGGCAGTTGCCAAGCGAAACTCTTCAACACTTGAAAGACGAGCAATTTCGCTCTCAATCTCGGCATATTCTGTTGAGGAGGGATTTAACTTCTTAAAAGCATTTGCGAATTCTCGTAATTCAGATAATTCTTTATCCTTTTGCGCGATGCTTTTCTTTAAAGCACCAATGCGCTCTTTGAGTTCGTGGTATTCATGTAATGCTTTTTGATACTCGCTCAGGTCAATTTGTCCAAAGCGATCGACCAGCTCACGCTGTCTTGAGCTTTTCGTAATATTTTGATTTGCTGCCTGTCCATGAACTTCGACAAGGTTCTCGCCAACGGCAGATAATGTGCTTGCCGTTGCACTAACACCATTGGTTGTTGCCTTGCTCTTGCCATCTGTTGCAACAGTGCGTGTAACAATCAATTCGCCATCTTCAACTAAAACATCGTCAAAGAGATGCTCGGAAGATTGTGGAATTGAAAAGCGCCCGCTTGCAACTAATCTCTCTGATCCCTTGCGAACCAAGGCACTATCTGCTTTTCCACCCAGAATCAGGTTTAAAGCTGTCAAAATCATTGTTTTTCCGGCTCCGGTTTCACCGGTTAGGACAGTTAAACCTTTTGATATTTCTAACGTTGATTGATCAATGACACCAATTGACCGAATAGTTATCTCTTCAAGAAAAGTGCGTTCACTCACCACGCCATCCTTCAACGGGAAGCTTGAATTTTGCTACTAGTCGATCACTGAAGAGTGTGTTCTTTAAGTGAGCCAACTTAATTATGCGGGGGTTCTTCGTAACAACGACTCGATCGCCTTTTTGCAAAGCAAACTTTCGCAATGCATCTGCAGATAAGAATGCCTCAGATGATTCAATTCCAACTGCAATCTTCGATTGTGGGGAGATGACGAGTGGACGCGAGAACAGAGCATGCGCAGAGATTGGCAGGACAACAAGCGCATCAACTTCTGGCCACAAGATTGGTCCGCCTGCAGAGAATGCATAAGCCGTTGAGCCAGTAGGTGTCGAACAGATCAAGCCATCGCAGCCCCAACGTGAAATTGGGCGGTTATCGATCTCAAGAAAGATTTCAACCATTGTTGATTTTTCGCGCTCGACTGTTACTTCATTGAGTGCCCAACCAGATGCAACAACTTTTCCATCTCGCTCCACGGTGTATCCCAAAGTTATTCTCGGATCAATGACATATGTTTTGTTAACCAATGCATTAATGACATCTGCAATCTTGGTTCTTTCAACTTCTGATAAGAATCCAACGGAACCCAAATTCACGCCCAGCAATGGAATATCTCTTTCTTGGGCTACCTCTGCAGCACGCAACATCGTTCCATCGCCACCCAGAACAACAGCAGCTTCTAGTTGTGGAAGATCTACCAATGAAGTCTTTATGATTCCTGGAATCTCAACATCAGAAATCGTGTAGATACCAAAGGTCGATGCAAGATTTTGCTGCAACTCAACTGCTGCAACTACAGCATCGACTCGTGCTGGATTGCAAACGATTAACAGGTTGCGCATTACTGGGGTCCAATCGCTATAGCCTCGTCCAACATCGCATGATCAATTTCTGGTGCTCCTCTTCGAAGCCACAAGAAATACTCAACATTGCCGGCAGGACCAGGAAGTGAGCTTGCTGCTATTCCTAAAGTACCCAGTCCAACATCATAGGCAGAATCAGCAACTTCGATAACGGCAGCTTTACGCAAAGCAGGATCTCGAACTACCCCGCCTGCACCCAATTTCTCTCGTCCAACCTCAAATTGAGGTTTAACCATCAAAACAAAATCTGCCTCTGGCTTAGACACAGCGGCCAAGGCTGGCAATACCAAGGTCAAGGAAATGAAAGACAAATCAGCAACCACTAAATCAATCGCTTCACCAACCATCTCCCCCGTTAAATGACGAATGTTGGTGCGATCAAGAACTGTCACTCGCGCATCCTGTCGAAGTCCCCACGCAAGTTGCCCGTAGCCCACATCTACCGCTACGACATGCCCCGCATTTCGACGCAATAGAACATCGGTGAAGCCACCAGTAGACGCACCTGCATCAAGGCAACGCTTGCCTTCGACCACAACTCCAGCAAAGGCGCTCAAAGCGCCATCTAATTTATGTCCACCGCGAGAGACAAAATCATCTCGGTCACCGGCAATTACGATTGAGGTTTCAGCATCAACTTGTGTTGCCGGTTTTGTAGCAGGGATGCCATTCACAAGAACTGAGCGCTTCTCAATAAAGTCAGCCGCCTGTTCTCGTGAACGCGCAAGTTCTCGACGAACTAGCTCAGCATCCAAACGTGTTTTCATTTGAATATTAAAGACCGTCGATAGAAGACAATGCCTGGTTAAGACGTTGATGGAGTGCTTCAAATTGTTCGGCGTGATCGCCAACTTCCATGGCGTCAATTTCTTGCAATTCAGTGCGAAGTTCTTCTACGAGTGACTCGCCATTAACTTGATTAGTATTTTCCATTTACTTGGCTACCTTCTTCGCTGCAGCTTTCTTAGCTGTCTTCTTTACCACTTTCTTAACTGTTGCTTTCTTGGCACTCTTTCTAGGTGTACCTTTTTTCAAAGCAGCGACCTCTTGCTTTAGCGCTTCAAATTCTCCACGCTTAACAAAACCCATCTTGGAAACAGAGCGCTCCACCTCATCTTCAATCTTGACTTTCAACGCTTCGCCTCCCTCTTTAAGCCAGGCGTTAAGCGAATCGGCAACATCTGTTGCAGTCTTGTTACCCAATTGGACATTGTTAGTGAAGGACTTCAACGTCGACAGAAAATCGCTGTTCTTGCTCATGTCGTAAGCCTATCTAAATTCGTGAAATCTCCACCGCTTCAACCTGCCAACGACTTGCAAGCCCAGCTGGCCCACTCCAAAAGCGACGATGAATTGAGCCTGAAATCTCCACCCATTCATCCGGAGCAAGGGATAACGCTGTCCGGCGTGACTTTGCACTCCATGAACCTATATCTAAGGTGTCCACACCTGGTTGCTTATCTCTGGTGACAATCAGACGAAACTCGACCACCTTGTCCCCGCTAGGTAGTTCCTTTTCAACAGCTTCGTTAGAAACTCGACCTCGCAGCAAGACATCATTGAGCGAGTAATCTTCTTCGATTTCAGCAACTTTCTTACTACTAACTTTCTTAACCATGAGAACTCCAATATTTAATGAGGTGGAGGTCAGATCATTAAGTGTTGCACTGTCATGTCCAAAAGAATTAGGACTGGATGTGGGTAACTAATCTCTCGCGCGCTCTGCAGCGTCGGTAAACTCTTCCTCATCTAGTTCGGCACACTTTGCAAACCACTGTCTAGCCTCTTCTTGTCGGCCAGCAGCATCTAGCGCATCGGCATAGGCGTAACGAAGACGCAAGGCCCATTCATCAGTTTCATTGTTTAATTCTTTGCATGTCAATGTAACAACGGCTGCTTCTACTTCGCCGAGATCTCGACGTGCACCAGCTGCAACAATTCGCATCTCAATTTCTTCAGGTTTTGCCAAGCGCTTGACCTCAGGAGAACCAGCCAAACTCAATGCTTTTAGCGGGTTTCCCAGCCCTCGCTCACAATCTGCCATTACAGGTAGGGAAGAAACATCTCCCGAAATGCGATGGGCAGCACGCAACTCCTTTAAAGCGATTTCATAATGACCAGCGCGATATGCGGCATATCCTGCAGATTCACGAACAACTGCCAAACGTCCAGCATGGTGAGCAGCTGCTATTCCGTGCTTATGAGCTAATTGTGGATCTGTATCTTGATATAAATTTATGCACACTAAGTGACGCGCAACTACCTTTGCATTTTCTGCAGACAAACTTAACAACTCTGCCCGAACTGATTTTTCTAACTCTTCACCTGTTACATCTTCTGGAATATCCGGTTCGAAAATTCTTGGACGCAAACGTGATTGATCGCGCTCCATCGGAGCAGGACGCGCACCACGAGGATCAGAACCATCACGTGTTTGGCGCGGAGCTCCACCGCGGCTAGAAGAACCACCTCTGGAAGGCAAATCTTCACGTCTGCGCTGAGAATTAGGACCTGATGGACGACGTTCACCAGAACGCGCAGAGCGCTCTCCAGGCTTTAGATTATTGACAGGGCGTGAGGGACGAGATGGTCGTTGTTCTCTTTCATCCATTTTTTTCTCCTTCACGCTTTTTAATTTTTTACAGTATGACATTTATTAAAGGGAAATAAAAAAGGGGCGCTCGTTAAAGCGCCCCTTTTTATAAAAGAAGTCCGGCGACGTTCTACTCTCCCACAAGGTCACCCGTGCAGTACCATCGACGCTGAGAGGCTTAACTTCCGGGTTCGGAATGGGACCGGGTGTTTCCCTCTCGCTATGGTCGCCGAAACGCTATTGAGTTTTCGGTCTAAACAAAAAGGGGTCAAAACCTTTTTGTTGATCGTGGATCTCGAGACCGTATCTCGAGAGCCACACAGTGGACGCGTAGCAACTTTGTAGTTAAATCCTCGGCCTATTAGTACCGGTCAGCTCCAAG
>DAIMGQ010000044.1:0-7597 GCA_036723815.1 Candidatus Planktophila sp. | reverse complement strand
GGTGGCACAGTGATTGTTCTAGGTCGAACTGGCCGCAATATTGCTGCCGGTATGTCCGGTGGTAGAGCATTTGTTCTAGATCTTGACACAGCAAATGTGAATGCCGACATGGTTGATGTCATGGCTGTTCCAGATGATCAAAAAGAGATTCTCAAGGGACATCTTTCTTCATACGTTGCTGAAACAGGATCTGAGATTGCCTCTGCTGTGCTTAAGGATTGGGAGAACAGCATTGGCCGCATCTCCTTAATCATGCCGCGTGACTATGCACGTGTGCTGGCAGCAATGGAGCGCGCAGTTCGCGAAGGTTTACCAGCAGATGCACTAGTGATGGAGGTTGCAGCTAATGGCTGATCCAAAGGGATTTATGACTACTCCGCGCGAGACCCCAACTCGCAGACCAGTTGATGTTCGTATTCAAGACTGGCGTGAAGTGTATGAACCACAAAGTTTTGAACATCTACAGAAGCAGGCTGGACGTTGCATGGATTGCGGCATTCCTTTCTGTCATAACGGGTGCCCACTAGGGAATTTGATTCCAGAGTGGAATGACTTGATTTGGCGTGGGGACAAAGAAGAGGCGATCAATCGCTTGCATGCAACAAATAATTTTCCAGAGTTCACTGGCCGTTTATGTCCAGCACCATGTGAGACAGCATGTGTTGTTGCCATTAATCGGGATGCAGTAACAATCAAACAGATTGAGCTGCGCACAATCGAGGAAGCATTCGATGCGGGCAATGTGAAGCCAATGGCACCTGATCGCTTAACTGGCAAGACTGTTGCAGTTATTGGTTCTGGGCCTGCTGGACTTGCTGCAGCCCAACAACTCACACGCGCCGGTCACACCGTTGCTGTTTATGACCGCGCCGACAAAATTGGTGGACTACTTCGCTATGGAATTCCAGAGTTCAAGATGGAAAAGCACATTCTTGATCGCCGCTTAGAGCAAATGGAAAAAGAGGGGACTCGTTTCCGTCCAGGTGTTGATGTAGGAGTGGAGCTAACTGGATCAGACTTGCGCAAGAAGTATGACGCTATTGTTTTAGCAGTTGGTGCAACCCAGTGGAGAGATCTTCCAATTAAGGGTCGCGAGTACAAAGGTATTTACCAAGCAATGGAGTTCTTGCCGTGGGGTAATAAGCAAGCACTTGGCGAGATTGAAAATCCTGATATCAACGTTGCTGGCAAGCATGTTGTCATTCTTGGCGGCGGTGATACTGGCGCAGATTGTTTGGGAACTTCTATTCGTCAAGGCGCTGCAAGCATTACGCAGCTTGAAATTATGCCTCGTCCAACTGAGGAGCGACCAGCAGGACAACCATGGCCTACATATCCAATGATTTATCGGGTTTCTAGTGCGCATGAAGAAAATGACAACAGAGTGTTTGCTGTTAGCACTGAAGAATTCTTAGGGGATGAGAACGGCAATCTTCGTGCAATCAGGATTGTCGAAACAGAGTTTAAAGATGGAAAGTTCACACCAGTTGCAGGATCTGAAAAAGAGATTAAGTGCGATTTTGTCTTTATGGCTATGGGCTTTACAGGTCCAGAAAAGTCACCTTTGCTCACACAACTTGAAGTGCAGCTAGATGAACGCGGCATGATCAAGCGTGATAAGAATTTCCAATCAACAGAAGAAGGTGTGTTTGTTGCAGGAGATGCTGGCCGCGGTCAATCATTGATCGTGTGGGCAATTGCTGAAGGACGAAGCACAGCTGCAGCAGTTGATAGATATCTCACTGGGCGCACACAACTTCCAGTGCCCATAGCGCCAACGGACCGCCCACTGATGGTTTAAGGTTGAGTAATGCGTAGAGCGAAGATTGTTTGCACGATGGGTCCTGCAGTTGAATCTCCTGAGAAAGTAAAGGAGCTCATCGCCGCAGGTATGAACATGGCTCGACTCAACCTGTCACATGGTGGATATGAAGAGCACCAAATGCGCTTAGATCGCGTGCGTTCGGCAGCTAAAGAAGCTGGAATACCTGTTGCAATCCTTGTCGATCTGCAAGGTCCCAAGATTCGTCTTGCTCGTTTTGCAAATGGTCCACACGAGCTAGAACGAGGCGACATTTTTACAATCACTATTGATGAAGTTGAGGGAACCAAGGATCGCGTTGGAACGACCTATAAAGGTTTGCCAGGAGATTGCAAGCCAGGAGATCGCATCCTGATTGATGATGGAAAAGTAACTGTTGAAGTTGTTGAAGTAAAAGGAAACGATGTAGTTACAAAAGTTATTCAGCCCGGGGCTGTCAGCAACAATAAGGGTATTAACTTGCCAGGTGTTGCAGTCTCTGTTCCGGCATTATCTGAAAAGGACAAAGAAGATCTTCGCTGGGGACTACGAGCTGGCGCAGATTTCATCGCACTTTCATTTGTTCGAAATGCTGCCGATGTTGATGATGTTCACGCAATCATGGATGAAGTCGGAATCCGAGTGCCAGTAATTGCAAAGATTGAAAAGCCACAGGCAGTTGAAAATCTTGAAGAGATCGTTGCCGCATTTGACGGCATCATGGTTGCCCGTGGTGATCTAGGTGTTGAGTTGCCTATCGAAGAGGTTCCACTAGTTCAAAAGCGTTGCATCGAACTTGCACGTGAGGCGGCTAAGCCGGTAATTGTTGCGACCCAAATGCTTGACTCAATGATTACAAACTCTTCTCCAACTAGAGCTGAGGCAACAGATTGTGCAAACGCTGTTCTAGATGGCGCAGATGCTTTGATGCTCTCAGGTGAAACATCTGTTGGCGCATTTGCAATTGAAGCTGTTGCAACGATGGCTCGCATCATTGCGCGCACAGAAGAGGGCGGCTTTGAAATGATCCGTCCACTTCGCACAACACCAAAGACAAAGGGCGGTGCCATCACCCGCGCTGCAGCCGAAGTAGGTTCAATTGTTGGTGCAAAGTACTTAGTTACCTTTACTCAATCAGGTGATTCTGCTCGTCGAATGGCTCGTTTGCGTTCGCCGATTCCAATTCTTGCCTTTACTCCAGATGCAGGTACATATAACCGTCTTGCGTTGTCATGGGGAGTGGAGCCAGAGATCACTCCGATGGTTAAGCACACCGATGAGATGGTGAAGCAGGCAGATACATTGTTAATTCAATCTGGTCGAGCACGCGAGGGCGAAAATGTTGTCATCGTTGCAGGCTCACCTCCAGGAATTCCTGGCTCAACCAATGCAATGCGCGTTCACCGCGTAGGAGATGCAGTTGGTGGAGTAGTTCCTGCTTACCGCTAAGATTGCCCTTGATTAAGCCTCGGTACTCCAACGGTAGAGAGGGCAGTCTCAAACACTGCACAGTGTCGGTTCAAGTCCGACTCGGGGCACTCTAGCTGTACTTCTTGAAGGGATGAATTGAACATGAGTGTTCGCATCCTTGTGGCAGAAGATGAAGCGTTAATTCGGATGGACCTTGTCGAAATGTTGCAAGGTGCCGGTTATGAAGTTGTCGCACAAGCCACTAATGGTCAAGAAGCAATTGATCTAGCAATCGAACATAAACCTGATCTTGCAATTCTTGATGTGAAGATGCCAATTCTTGATGGAATATCTGCAGCAGAAAGAATTATTCAAATTGCACCCGTATTAATGCTCACCGCTTTTTCTCAGAAAGAGTTAGTTGACCGTGCTCGCGATGCAGGAGTAATGGCATATGTGGTCAAGCCCTTTACGATCGGGGACTTAATGCCAGCAATTGAAATTGCAATTAGTAGGCATCTGCAAATGAGATCTCTAGCCGATGAAGTTGCAGATCTACATGATCGCCTTGAAACTCGGAAATTAATTGATCGGGCTAAGGGTATTTTGATGAAAGCGCTTAATCTTTCAGAGCCAGAGGCGTTCTCCTGGATTCAAAGAGCTGCAATGGATCGAAGACTTTCCATGAAAGATGTGGCTGAGGCGGTCATTAATCCCAACGCGGTGCCCGATAAATAGTTCTCAGGTTCGTCTCATTTTTTGATACTAAAAATCCCACTTTATAACGAAACCGAGACAATTCACGCGGGAATCTGCCTTGTCTAACCCTTACCTACTCCATTACTCTTTCCGTCTCCCTGTCCCGGGACACAAGAACAGGAAAGGCACTACATATGAAGAAGAATCGCGTTCTCGCGGTTGTAGCTGCTGTAGCAATCGCAACATCATCATTCGTTGCATTCGCTCCGTCAGCATCAGCTGCTTGCTCAAGCAAGCTAAAGATTGCATACCAGGGTCCACTAACAGGACCAGAAGCAGCACTAGGAATCAACGAGCTTAACGGTGTTAAGTTCGCACTAAAGAAGTTCCTTGCAGCTAACAAGTCAGCAAATGTTGATCCAGTTGTTTACGAAGTAGATGACCAAGGAGATCCAGCAGTTGCTGGTCCAATCGCACCTAAGGTTGCAGCTGAAGAGTGCGTAGTTGCACTAGTTGGTCCTGCTTACTCAGGCGCATCAAAGGTTTCACTACCTGTTTACCTATCAGCAGGTCTACCAATCATCACACCATCAGCAACAAACCCAACACTTCCATCATTCGGAAAGTCAATTTTCCACCGCGCAGTGTTGACAGATGATTACCAGGGTCCAGCTCTTGCACGTTTGGTTACACAAAATGTTAAGAACGCTAAGGTGTTCTTGGTTAACGATGCATCAGACTACGCAGTTGGACTACAGAAGACTGTAGATATCACACTTGCAGGCCGCGTTGTTGGTAAGGATGTAACACCAACAGGTACAACTGACTTCACAGCAACAATTGCAAAGATCAAGAAGTCAAAGGCAACAGCAGTGATCTACTCAGGTTACTTCTCACAAGCAGCAGTATTCGTAAAGCAGCTACGTGACTCAGGTTCAAAGATTGTCTTCGCTTCAGGCGACGGTACTCTTGATGCTCAGTTCGTAAAGCTTGCACGTAAGGCTGCAGAAGGTGTTCTACTTTCAGCACCAGCTATCCCAATGGAAACAGCATCTCCAAAGCTTGCTGCTGAAATGGTAAAGATGGGTATGGTTCCTGGTGTTTACACAACAGAGTCATACGATGCAGCTAACTTCTTCCTTGAGGCAATCAAGGCTGGAAACAGCGATCGTGCATCAATCAACAAGTACGTCTCAACTCAGTCATCAAAGGGTCTTTCAAAGGTTCTTAAGTTTGATGCTGACGGAGAAGTATCTGGTGCAGATGTAAACGGCTTCGTAATCAAGAACGGAAAGATCGTTCTTCTTGGAGCAATCAAGGCATAATTCGCTTCGGCGAAACTTGTAAGTACGGTCAGAGTGGGTGGGGAAACCCGCCCACTCTGACCCTTTAAAGTAAAGGTGAGAAATGGATTTCGCATTACTGCATGACGCATTTTGGGGTCTAACCTTTGATGGAATAGCACTTGGCGCGATTTATGCACTGATCTCACTTGGTTACACATTGGTTTATGGCGTATTGCGCCTGATTAACTTTGCCCACTCTGAAGTTTTTATGATCGGTACTTTTGCCGCACTTGTAGCCTCATCTGGATTGATGGGCGTTAAAGTCGAAGACGAACCTCGTACCGGTGTCTCAATGATTTTAACTCTCTTAGTTTGTTTAGTTGTTGCGATGTTGGCATCTGCCATTACCGCAGTACTTGTAGAAATTGTCGCTTATCGCCGCCTTCGTCAGCGTGGGGCAACAAAGCTTGCAACATTGATTTCAGCAATCGGAGTTTCCATCTCTTTGGTAGAACTATTCCGAATTCTTACAGATTCATTGCCTCGCGAATTTCCGCGCATTATGGAAAAGACATTTTTGTTTAGTTATGCCGGAGCAGATATTCGTAATGACAAGGTTATTGTCATTATCGCTGCGGGTTTAATGATGTTTGCACTTGAGCGCTTTATTACCAAGTCTCGTCTTGGTAAGGGAATTCGCGCAGTATCGATGGATGAGAACACATCAACATTGATGGGTGTAAACATTAACCGCGTTATTACAGTTACATTCTTTGCAGGCGGTCTCATGGCCGGTGCTGCAGCGTTTTTCTACATTTTGGTTTATGAAAACACATCTTTCAAGGTTGGCTTCTTCCTAGGTATCAGCGCCTTTACCGCAGCTGTACTGGGCGGAATCGGTAACCTCAAGGGTGCGCTGTTTGGTGGTTTTGCATTAGGTCTGATGGAGACGTGGACCAGTGCAGTCTTTGGAACAGCATGGAAGGCAGTTATTTCATTCATTATTTTGGTACTCGTTCTTCTGATTAAGCCGACCGGCTTATTCGGAGAATCAATCCAGCAGGCGAGGGTCTAATGGCTGACAAGAAGCAACGCATCAACTTGCGCGATAGAGGCGCTGAATATTGGGAGCGTTCACCAAAGTGGCGCCGTGTTGCAATGGCAATTTTCTTTATTGCAGTTTGCTACGCGCTTCCATTCTTGAATAACCCACTCATCAACACACCAGGATCAGATTTCCAGTCCGTTCTTTTCTATCCAGTTGGTATGTATGTACTGATGGCAATTGGTCTAAACATTGTTGTGGGTAAGTCCGGTCTTCTAGATTTGGGATACGTCGCATTCTTTGCCATCGGTGCTTACACAATGGCGATCCTTGGCACAAAAACTGCCCTTAACTTCTGGGAAATCATGCCAATTGGTATTGGTCTTGCGATGCTCTCAGGAGTATTGCTTGGTACACCAACACTTCGCCTTCGTGGTGATTACCTTGCAATCGTAACTTTAGGATTTGGTGAAATCGTTCGTATCTTTGCAGTTAACACCGATTCAATTGGTGGCTCTCGAGGTATTGCAGGTATTCCAACCCCGCCAGATATTTTCAAGGCTAAGTTCACAATTTTGGATCCAAAGCCTTACTACTGGGTTCTTCTAACATTCACACTTCTAGTCATCTGGATGGTTCGCCGCATGGCAGCTCGTCGTCCAGGTCGTGCGTGGGATGCGATTCGCCAGGATGACGATGTTGCCCAATTAATGGGAATTGATACACGCAAATACAAGGTGTGGGCATTCGTTCTTGGTGCGGCAGTAGCAGGTATGGGCGGCGTTATTTATGCCTCACAAATTCTTTCTATTGTTCCTGATCAATTTAACTTGAACATCTCAATTCTGATTCTGGCATGCGTAGTTTTCGGCGGAATCGGAAACGTTTGGGGCGTAATCCTTGGCGCAGTGCTCTTGGCCTTTACCCCAGAGCGTATTCGCTTCTTAAGCCAACCTCGTATCTTGGTATTTGGAATTGCTTTGGTTGTAATGATGAACCTGCGACCAGATGGAATTTTGCCTAAGAAAAAGCGTGAGCATTTTGATCCGGACTGGCACACAGTCGAGGAATCAGGGGAAGGGCAGACCAAATAATGAGCGAGAATGTTTTAGAGCTTCAAAACATCACCATGAAGTTTGGTGGAGTTACAGCGCTTAATGATGTCAACCTTGTCGTTAAGAAGGGCGAGATCCTCGCACTCATCGGTCCAAACGGTGCCGGTAAGACAACTGTCTTCAACGTGATTACTGGCGTTTATAAGCCGACATCTGGTGATGTTGTTTTCCAAGGATCATCAATAGTTGGTAAGAAGCGTTTCAAAATTACAAAGTTAGGCATCGCTCGCACCTTCCAGAA
>DAIMGQ010000043.1:0-7613 GCA_036723815.1 Candidatus Planktophila sp. | reverse complement strand
GAGACAAACATTGTTGGCTTAGATCTTGCAGCACTTCCAATAACAGCTGCAGAGCTTGCTCAACGTTGCAAAGATGCTGGTTTATGGATTAGCGCACTTGGTCCTAAGTATGCGCGTTTAGTAACACATCTAGATTTTGATGATGCTCAGTGTCATGAAGCAATTGAAATCTTAAAGAAAGCCCTCGTGGCTTAAGAGCCACTGCTTTTTATCAACACCGTAGGCGTAGTTTCCTAACGCTCCCCCAGTTTTAAGAACACGATGGCAAGGAACAACAAGCATGATTGCATTGTTAGCACAGGCACTTCCTGCTGCACGAACCGCTGCAGGTGATCCTGCTTTTTCTGCTAGATCTGAATACGACCAGGTCTTCCCTGGTGCAATCTTTCGCATTGCTTTCCAGGCAGCTTGTGAAAATGCTGCTCCTGGTTGTCTGACTTGAATTCCGTTGAGGGCAGTTAGATCACCATCAAAGTAATCACTAATCAGCTCTGAAATAACTGGGATTGATTTAACTACTTTCACATCACGGCCAGCTTTAAAAGCTGAAACTGTAGAAAGGTTTGCACCGATCAGAATCTGATCATCGGCTAAAAGATTGAGGGTGCCAACTGGGGTCTTGTGGGAGGAAATTAAAAGCGGCACTGTCCAAAATTAGCGATCGCGCAACATTTCAGCAACTAAGAATGCGAGTTCTAGCGATTGCGCATGGTTTAGGCGAGGATCACACGCAGTTTCATAGCGTGAAGACAAATCTTCATGAGAGATCTCTTCGCCGCCACCTACGCACTCAGTGACATCATCACCGGTTAGTTCGATGTGAATTCCACCTGGATGTGTGCCAAGTGCTTTGTGTACTTCAAAGAATCCCTTTACTTCATCCATAACATCATCAAAGCTGCGTGTCTTATAGCCGGTAGGTGCTTCATAGGTATTGCCGTGCATTGGATCGCACACCCACAAAACTTTTGCTCCTGACTTTGTCACGCCATCAACTAGTGCAGGCAAGACTTGGCGAATGTTCTTTGCACCCATTCGTGTAATAAAAGTAATGCGTCCTGGTTCACGGTTTGGATCTAACTTGTCAATCAAGGCAAGTGCATCTTCAACTGTGGACTTAGGTCCAAGTTTGATGCCAATTGGATTGCGCACCTTTGATGCAAAATCAATATGAGCACCATCTAGTTGACGTGTGCGCTCACCAATCCAGATGAAGTGGCCTGAAACATCATAAGCATCACCTGTGCGTGAATCAATACGAGTTAGTGCCTTTTCATACTCCATGATGAGTGCTTCGTGGCTAGAAAAGAAATCTACAGATTTAAAACTTGCTGGATCAACACCAGCTGATTTCATGAAGGCAAGGGCGCGACCAATTTCATTCGCCATTTGCTCATATCGCTCGCCAACCTTGGAATCACGAATAAAGCCTTTGTTCCATTCATGAACCTGGCGAAGATCTGCAAAACCACCTTGGGTGAAAGCACGCACCAAGTTAAGAGTTGCAGCAGAGGTGTTATAGACGCGAACTAAACGTTGCGGATCTGGTGTGCGAGAAGCTTCGTTGAACTCAATATCGTTAACAGCATCACCGCGGTATGCAGGAAGTGTTACATCACCACGGGTTTCAAAGTCATTAGAGCGTGGCTTAGCAAACTGGCCAGCCATGCGACCAACCTTGATAACCGGCAAACTTGAGTAGTACTGAAGCACAGCGGCCATCTGCAAAATAGTCTTAATTCGGTTTCGGATTGAATCAGCTGTTGCTGCTGCAAATGTTTCTGCGCAATCTCCACCTTGTAACCAAAAAGCTTTTCCTTCAGCAGCTAGTGCGATTCGAGCCTTTAAATCATCACACTCACCGGCAAATACAAGTGGTGGCAAAGCTTTAAGATGTGCCACCGCTGCTTTAACTGGTTCGCCCTCTGGTCCACCTGGCCATGTTGGTTGCTGGGCAGCAACAAGTCCAGGTGTGAACAGAGAGTCTAAGTTTGTGCTCATCGGGAAAGTGTAGAGAGTTCGAAAGTTATCGCGCGAGGCAATTAACCGAAGAAGATCTCTGATTCCTTGTATAGCTCTAGAGGAACAGTCTTTAGCTTCTCAGTTGCTGATGCCAACGGCACACGAGCAATATTTGTGCCATGTAGGGCAACCATCTTGCCCCAGTCACCTTCGTGAGCGGCAGTGATTGCATGAAGTCCAAAGCGAGTAGCAAGAACACGGTCAAATGCTGATGGAGTACCACCACGTTGGATGTGTCCTAAGACAGATGTGCGTGCTTCTTTGCCTGTCTTCTCTTCAATCTGAGTTGCTAGCCAGTCACCAATACCTGAAAGCTTGACGTGGCCGAATGAATCAAGAGTCTGATCCTTCACAACCATGTCACCATCTTGAGGTACTGCACCTTCAGCGATAACGATAATTGGTGCGTAATGAGACTTGAAACGAGATTCAACCCATTCGCATACCTTGTCTACAGAGAACTTCTGCTCTGGAATCAAAATACATGCCGCACCGCCTGCAAGGCCTGAGTGCAACGCGATCCAACCTGCGTGACGGCCCATAACTTCAACGATGAGTGCACGGTGATGTGACTCAGCAGTTGTGTGAAGGCGATCAATTGCTTCAACTGCGATGTTAACTGAAGTGTCAAAACCAAATGTGTAATCAGTGTTGTTAAGGTCGTTATCAATTGTCTTTGGAACACCAATAACTTTGACGCCAAGTGCGTCAAGCTTGGTTGCAACACCCAATGTGTCTTCTCCACCGATAGCAATCAAGGCATCGATGCCAGCTTTTTCAAGATTGTCCTTGATCATTTCTACGCCGCCCTCGATCTTAAAAGGGTTAGTACGTGATGATCCAAGAATCGTTCCACCACGAGGCAAGATGCCGCGGGTTGTTTCAATGTTTAAAGGCATGGTTAGACCCTCTAGAGGTCCCTTCCATCCATCACGGAATCCGACAAACTCGTGACCGTACTCTTTAACACCCTTGCGAACTACGGCGCGAATAACTGCATTAAGACCAGGGCAATCTCCGCCGCCAGTGAGGACACCAATACGCATGATTTACTCCAACAATTTTATTGTTTGATTATGTGGCTCAAAATTTCCGCCACCTGTGGTCAACGCTGACTGGAACAGTCTAGCCTTCCCCCATGGCTAATCGACAACTCATCGCGGGCGTGGATTCTTCGACTCAATCCGTAAAGGTCGTTATTCGTGACGCCAATACCGGCGAACTTGTCCGCCAGGGTCGCGCTTCCCATCCAGATGGCACAGAGGTGGACCCTAAGCATTGGCTAAGTGCATTAAATACAGCCATATCTGAAGCTGGCAATTTAGATGATGTTGAGGCTATTTCAATTGCAGGCCAACAACACGGAATGGTCGCACTTGATAATGATGGTGAAGTTATTCGCCCCGCACTTTTGTGGAATGACACACGTTCTGCAAAAGAGGCTGATGATTTAAATGCTGAAGTAGGTGGCGACGCCGAGATGGCGCGCAAGGTTGGCTCAAAGTTAGTTGCATCATTTACTGCCTCAAAGCTTCGTTGGATGGCAGATCATGAACCACAGAACGCGGCCAAGGTTGCATCGATCGCACTTCCCCATGATTGGTTGTCGTGGCAGTTGCAAGGTGGCAAGAACTTTGACACTTTGTTTACAGATAGAAGTGATGCATCTGGTACGGGTTACTTTGATCCCAGCACCTCTCACTACCGCGAAGACATTATCCGATTAGCTTTAAAACATGATCAAGAACTCTCATTGCCACAAATTATTGGTCCCGACAAATTTGGTGGAACGACTAAATCTGGAACACCAATTGCTGCAGGTGCTGGCGATAATGCTGGTGCTGCACTTGGCCTGCAAGCACAACCCGGAGATGTGATTGTTTCATTAGGTACTAGCGGAACTGCATTTGCAGTTTCTGAAACACCAACCCATGATGCAAGTGGCGCTGTTGCAGGATTTGCAGATGCAACTGGTCGTTATCTTCCACTTGTCTGCACATTAAATGCTGCGCGCATATTAGATGCAGCCTGTCGCATCCTTGGAAAGACTCATGATGAAGTTGCACAACTTGCACTGTCTGCAAAGCCAGGTGCCAATGGTTTAACACTTTTGCCCTACTTTGAGGGTGAGCGAACACCAAACCGTCCCACTGCAACAGGAGTCTTTGCTGGGATGAACCTTAGTAATTCAAACCCGCAAGATATTGCTCGCGCAATGGTTGAAGGCATGTTGGCTGGCTTAGCAGATGCGGTTGATTCACTCACAGCGCTCGGTGTTAACGTTAATCGGATCTTGCTCATTGGTGGTGCTGCTAAAAATCCTGCTGTTCCTGCCATTGCAAGTGCGCTGTTTGGTCGCGAAGTACTGGTGCCACCGGCAGGTGAATACGTTGCAGATGGTGCTGCCAAGCAAGCAGCATGGGCGCTTCTTGGTAGGCTTCCAACGTGGGATTTAGGTGAAGTTTCGCATCACAAAAGTGAAGCAACACCGGAAGTCATGATGAGATACCGCGAATTAAAAAATAATACGCAGAACTGGTGATTAAACCTTAATGACACGTAAATCCTTGTTTCACTTTGCCTTAGTTGGCCTGCTCTGGGGTATTCCATATCTTTTAATGAAGGTTGCCGTTGAAGATTTCCCACCTGCAGCAGTCGTCGCAGGTCGCACATTAATTGGCGCATCTATTCTGATTCCCATCGCCATCTACCGTAAGAAATTTGGTGGAGCAGTTCTTGGATTCAAATACGTTGCCTTCTATGCGTTAATGGAGATGATCGGCCCTTGGATCCTGATTACTACCGCTGAACAAAAGATTAATTCAGGGTTGGCGGGATTACTTGTCTCAACTGTTCCAATCTTTGCCACCATCATCACATCTCTTCGTGGTGATCACACTGTCTGGCAATTCAAGAGAATCTTTGGAATTGTTGTTGGTTTTGTCGGTTTGATTCTGGTTGTTGGAATTGAAAGCTTGTCAGGCAATAGTGATCCCCTATCAATTGCCATGGTAATTGTTGCCTCTATGGGTTATGCCTATGCCGTAATTATGGTGACAAGTAATTTGCCACTGGTCGATGGAATTGCAATCAATGGCTTAGCAATGGCAATCACATCAGTCTTTTGGGCACCAGTTGCCATCGCCCAATGGCCTTCTAGTATTTCTATGAACTCAGCACTTTCTTTGATTGCACTAGGCGTATTTAGCACCGCCATCGCCTTCATCTTGTTCTTTAAAGTGATGGCTGAGATCGGGCCGGCACGTAGCTCACTTGTTACCTACCTAAACACCGCTATCGCAGTTCTATTAGGTGTGATTATTCTGCGTGAGCCTTTAACAGTTGGAATTATTGTGGGATTGCCATTAGTCCTAGTTGGCTCTTACCTTGCAAGCCGTAAAACCGCTTAAGACTTTTCGCCAAAGCCTAACTTTGCAAGCAGCTTGGGATCCTTCTGCCATTCCTTTGAGACCTTAATGTGTAGTCCAAGAAATATCTTGGCACCTAACACACGCTCGATATCTGCGCGCGCACGAATGCCAATTTCTTTCAGACGTGCGCCTTGGTGGCCTAACAAAATCGCTCGCTGTGTGTCTCGCTCAACGTGGATAGTTGCATGCACATCATAAAAGGGACGTGAACCCTTTTCTTCTCGCTCACCAAACTCATCGATCGTAACAACGATGCTGTGAGGTAACTCTTCCCGCACATCTTGCAAGGCTGCTTCACGGATGTATTCGCAAATAATCTGCTCGATTGCTTGATCACTTGTTGTGCCTGCTGGGTAGTACTCAGGACCTGCCGGCAGATTCTTACCAATTAACTCGTTGAGTAAATCAACTTGATCATGGATTGCCGCTGACACTGGAATGATTTCATCCCAGACAAATCCTTCAGCGATCTTCATGATGCCTAGCAATCTAATGGCAAGCTTTTCCTTTGCAATCAAATCTGTCTTTGTTATTACTGCAAACTTTTTAGCACCCGGGTGCTTAGCGATTTCTTGAGCGATAAATGTGTCTCCCGCACCTGATGTTTCATCAGCTGGAATACACATAATGACAATATCGACTGAATCCATACTCTGATCTACTACTTGATTAAGTCTTTGTCCTAGCAATGTCTTTGGCTTGTGAACTCCAGGAGTATCAACAAGGACTGCTTGAAAGTTATCCCCGTGGACAATTCCGCGAATTGCCGTGCGAGTGGTGTTGGGGTGGTGTGAAGTAATTGCAATCTTGCTACCAACTAAAGCATTTATCAGAGTTGATTTGCCAACGTTTGGGCGGCCAACAATGGCCACAAAGCCCGAACGGAAATCACTCATGGGCTTATTCTCTCATTGTTTAACTCCAACAAACTCCACTGCATCCTTAACCGAAGTCACTATCTCTGCTGCTCTTTCTGCGATTAAACGATGACACCCCTGGCTAGTTGGTGAATTGAGCTGACCTGGAATGGCCATGACAGGTCGCATGAGATCGGCAGCATCACGCGCCGTGCGTAAGGAGCCACTTCTGTATGCGGCTTCAACAACAAGAGTTGCGCAAGAGAGCGCAGCGATCAATCGATTACGAGTTAAGAATCGATTTTGCCTGGCATGAACATAAGGCATGACTTCACTGACTACTGCGCCATTTTTACTAATTGCTTTGAATAACCGCGAATTAGCGGATGGATAATCAACCAACACCCCTGATGCAATCACAGCAACAGTTTTTCCAGCTGACTTAAGGGCTGCAACATGAGCGCAGGTATCTATTCCTAACGCTCCCCCGCTGACAACATTCCAACCGTGGTTAACAAAGCCTGTTGCAAACTCAGCTGCCATGTCTTGCCCATACTCACTGGGTTCTCGCGTGCCAACTATTGCAATTGCTTTCTGACTCAACTGCGACAAATCACCTTTCACAATTAAGCCAATTGGTGGATTTGCTAGTTGATCCACCTGCTGTGGCCACTGTGGGTGTCCTGGATAGATGAATTCAGATTCACTCACCGCAACTGCAGTTTGGAGCATCTCAAAGTTTGACTGCTCAATTTTTGCAAGCAACTTCGAACATGATTGAGAGTTGTATTGACCGCCCCGTAAACCTTGCAAAACCAGTACTGCGCCAAGCCGCTGGATCTCTTGGCTCCAACCAGTATGGCCCGGCTCTATTGCTGAAAAAAGAGTTAAGCGGGCTTCATATTCATCTATCAAAACTTTGCTGTGAATGCTCATGGAA
Source organism: Candidatus Planktophila sp. (assembly GCA_036723815.1). Taxonomy (GTDB): domain Bacteria; phylum Actinomycetota; class Actinomycetes; order Nanopelagicales; family Nanopelagicaceae; genus Planktophila. Next base: position 363 of record DAIMGQ010000043.1, on the reverse strand, counting down.
GCAATTAACACAGATGCAAGGGAGCAAACTCTTCCTTAGAAATTACTTGTGGATGAGGGCAGCAACATTGGCAAATGAGGTGCGGTGCTGGGCGCAAGGCCCATGTTCGTTGAGGGCTTTAGTGTGAGCGGCGGTGATATATCCCTTGTGCCCTGCAAATCCATAGAGTGGAAACTCTTCATCCATCTCGCGCATGATCCGGTCACGAGTTACTTTCGCAATTACAGATGCTGCACTAATTGAAACGACAACCTGATCGCCCTTCCAAACAGCTAAGTTTGGAACTCCTAAACCTTCAATGGCATAACCATCAGTTAAAACATAGGCAGGTTCAACATCTAAGCCCTGCACTGCTCTGCGCAT
>DAIMGQ010000042.1:0-7706 GCA_036723815.1 Candidatus Planktophila sp. | reverse complement strand
GAAGGTGCTGCAACACCCATCCAACTTAAGGCACGAAAGCCATGCGCAGGTGATTCTGAGTGGATTGTTATAACTTCTAGACCTTGTAAAACTGTTAGATGCACAGTCTCGCCAAACTTATGAACTAGGCCATGCATCTCACCCCTTGCAGCCGATACAAGGTGTGCTTCAAATGTATAACGGGCGATTGCATAGAGACGTGGTCCAACAACAACACCTGATCCACGTCTTAATAACAATCCGTTATCTATTAAACGTGAAACAGCACGAGAAACCTGGCTTTTATCCCTACTTGTTGCCTCTGCAATGTCACCGTTGCGCATTGCATGCGGACTAACAGCTGCAACAGCCTCAATAATTTCAAGATCGCGCTCTAAACCATTGTTTCTAGTCAGCGCTGTAGGCATGTTGCAGACTGTACAACTTTCGGTGCGTCTATTGCAACAGATTGGTAAAAGAGAGCATGATGCGCAAATGGCGGATCCAACTCCAGAACCAACCGAAGAGGTCATCGAGGGCTTTAACGGTTTAGGAGACCTTGGCGCTGTCGATGGAGAAATTGCTGGCGTAGATAAACCAACTCTCCTTCAATACATTTCTGATAACCAAGACAGAGTTATTAGCGCCTTTATTGCTCAAATTGAATTAGTAATCGTTGTAGTTTCAATTATTTCGATCATTGCAATCATTACCGGTTTGTTAATCTGGAAAAATTCAACCCTTGTTGAAGTTGTTACTAGTTTTTGGTCAATTGTTTTCACAATTCCATCTCTTGCAATGTTCATCTTCTTTATCGGACCCTTTGGATTAGGGTGGAAACCAGCTGTGATCGCGCTGGTTTTATATGGCCAACTACCAGTTGTTAGAAACACCATTGTTGGTTTGCGAAGTATTGAGCCTGCGATCCTGGAGTCAGCAATGGCAATGGGAATGAAGCCTTTGACTGTTTTGCGCAAAGTTCACTTTCCGTTGGCTTGGCCAATCATCATCGTTGGTATTCGGGTTTCATGCATGCTCACCTTTGGTATTTCAGCTATCGCTGCCTACGTTGGCGGACCGGGGTTAGGTGATCTGTTGTTTAGTGGTTTAGCTCAACTGGGTTCATTTAATGCAATGAATCAGACCTTGGTTGGGGCACTTGGTATCACGATATTGGCACTTATCTTTGATGCTTTCTTTGTAGTAATTCGACGAATCACAACACCTAGGGGGTTGCGTGTCTAATTTAACTATCGGTCAAGAGATTCGCTTAGAGAATTTGACTAAGCAGTATCCAAATACTGCAAAGCCTGCGGTGAGCAATTTCAATCTGACGATCCCTGCCGGCGAGTGCGTGGTGCTTGTTGGTCCATCTGGTTGCGGCAAGACAACCACCATGAAGATGATCAACCGCATCATTGAGCCAACATCAGGCAAGATTTTTATTGGCGGGGAGGATGTTACAAACACTCCTGCACACGAGCTTCGTCGCAATATTGGGTATGTAATCCAGCAAATTGGTCTGTTTCCACATCTAACAATTGCTGACAATGTTGCAACTGTGCCGCAACTACTTGGCTGGGATAAGGCAAAGACTAGAGCGCGTGTTAATGAACTTATGGAGTTAGTGGGACTAGACCCTGCTGAATACGGATCACGCTATCCAAAGCAGCTTTCAGGTGGACAGCAACAGCGGGTTGGGGTTGCGCGCGCGTTGGCTGCAGACCCTGCAGTACTACTGATGGATGAGCCATTTGGTGCAACAGATCCAATTACACGCCTTCGTTTGCAAAAAGAGTTCCGTGCTTTGCAGCGTGAGCTAAAAAAGACCGTGGTATTTGTAACTCACGATTTTGAAGAAGCACTCCTTCTTGGTGATCGCATTGCGGTTTTAAGTGATCAATCAACGGTGGAGCAATACGGCACACCACTTGAGATTCTCTCTTCTCCAAAGAGTGCAAAGGTGAAGAGCTTTGTGGGCGAAGCAGCAAGTGTGCGCATGCTTGGACTTGTTTCATTGGCATCCGTTGAAGTATCAAATTCAAAGGTGGATGGTCCAACACTTCCAGAGACAGCCACACTGCGTGAAGCCATGGAAGCATTTATCACCGGTGCCAAAGCAATCAATGTTGAAAACCGAGGCAGCTTAAGCTTTGAGCAACTTCAACATTCGATTTCTGCTACGAGAGCGAAAGCTATTTAAAAATGTCAGTCATCCAAATGCCCGCCGGATCTAAGTTCTCACCCTCTGCCCGATTGGTCTTTAATCGCCATCGCTCATTGTTGGTGCAGCCTGTTTTGATCGTTGGGCTGTCATTGTTGCTGTGGTGGTATTTATCGCGCGCGACACTAGATGTCATTGAAGCGGTCACGATCAACCGTGAATTTATTCAACTGGCAGTAATTGATCACTTGATTCTTTCATTTGCCGCAGCTTTCATCATTTTGGGTGTGGCAATCCCGGGTGGGATTTTGTTAACCCGTGATCGCGCCAAGCGCTTCACGCCAGCAGTTCTGATCCTGGCAAACATCGGACAAGCATTTCCTGCAGCAGGACTTTTGATTATTGCTGGTATTCAATTTGGTTTTGGTAAGCCAATTGCAATCTTTGCTTTTGCAGCATTTGGTGTGTTGCCTATTTTGCGCAACACAATTGTTGGTTTGCAAGAAATTGATCCATTTATTGTTGAGTCAGCCCTTGGTATGGGAATGACAAAACGACAGGCACTTCGACAAATCGAACTGCCATTGGCCGTTCCAGTTATTTTGGCTGGTATTCGGACCACATTAATTCTTACCGTTGGCGTTGCCACTCTCGGAGTGTTCGTCAACGGTGGAGGTCTAGGAACGCTCATTATTCCTGGGCTTAAGTTAAACAGAGATCTCGTTCTGCTTACTGGGGGCGTGCTAACAGTCATTGTTGCATTCACTCTTGATTGGCTGGCACGAGTAGCAGAGGAACTCCTTCGACCACGAGGGATTTAAACCTAAGGAGAGGTAAAAAATGCAGGTAAAACGCTACAAAGTAGTTGCTGTCGCAGCTGCAGCAGCTGTTGCATTGGCTGGAACGCTCATCGGAGCAGCACCAGCAAACGCAGCAGGAAGTTCCCTTAAGGGAGTAAATGTCGTTGTGGGATCTAAAGATTTCACTGAGAGCATTGTTCTCTCAAAGATCGTTAAGCAGTTCATTCTTGCTAACGGTGGAAAAGTTACAGACAAGACAAACATTAAGGGCTCAGTTACAACTCGCGAAGCGATGATCGCTGGCGACATCAACTTGTACTGGGAGTACACAGGAACTGCCTGGTTGGTATACCAGAAGCAGACTGATGTAAACATCGCACCAAAGGACCTTTACACAAAGGTTGTTGCTGGAGACAAGAAGTTCAAGGTGACTTGGCTTCCAATGACTTCATTTAACGATACCTACGCATTTGCAATCACAAAGAAGAATGCAGCTGCATGGGGCGTTAAGAACTACTCAGATCTAGTAAAGAACTCAAAGATGCCAGCAAAGCCAGTTTGGTGCGTTGAGTCAGAGTTCCAGAGCCGTCCAGATGGTTGGGCAGGATACAAGGCTAAGTACGGAATCAATGACGCAGATGTAACTGTCAAGGTTCTAGATACTGGTGCTATCTACCAGGCTACTAAGGATGGACAGTGCGATATCGGTGAAGTATTTGCAACTGATGGTCGTATTGGTGCACTTGGTCTAACTGTTCCAACAGAAGACAAGTCATACTTCCCTCCTTACAACGCTGCAATCACAATGCCTGATGCAATTGCTAAGAAGTACCCACAGCTTGTTAAGGCACTTGCTCCAATTGCAGGAAAGATCTCTAACGCAGTAATGCAAAACCTCAACGCACGTATCGACGTGTTGGGTGAAGATGCAGATGAGGTAGCAAAGAGCTTCCTTGTTGCTGCTAAGTTGATCAAGTAATTCAATAACAAGAAGTAATACTTAAGGGGAAAAATGATTGACATCCAGATCGGCGAGGGGTTTGTTGGTTCCGGGCCAAATGCGGCCCATACCAACACGGTTCTTGGGACTCGATCTGGACCCGTTGGGGTGGCATGGGCTTCGGCCCTTGCCACCCCATCTACGGGGCATGTTCCATTTATGGTCGTTGCACAACCTGGTATTGCAGTAACACCACCTACCTTGTTTGTTAACAAAGCAGCTGTTGAAAGTGATCAGCATGGTTTGTTCACATGGGGCGCAGCCCAAGCTGGCGTTGCATCTGCCGTAGGTGAAGCACTTCGCACAGGTGTAATTGATGCGGCAAAAGTTGATGATTTGGTGATTGTGGCGGCCATTTGGCTTAACCCATCTGCCAATGATGAAGAAGAGGTTTATAAGAATCAGCGTCAAGCAATGCTTGACGCCCTCACCAATGGCAAAAAGGGTTCACCCACTGCAGCCCAAGTTATGGCCGCTGCAGAAAATGTTGCCAATCCATTTTTTCGCACTGGTAAGTAATTAACAGAGAGATTTAGTAAACACAATGAAGATCACCGGCATCCGTTTTGAGCGAACAACTCTTGAATTAGATCCGCCATTTTGTCCTAACTGGGATCCAGTTCCTAGAAAAAAGTTCAATGCGACCTTGACTATTGTTGAGACAGATGGCGGCGTTGTTGGCTATGGCGCAGGCGATGACATGGGCGGCTTTGATGGCTATGAAAAATACTTTATTGGTAAAGATTTGTTTAACATTCAAGAGCATGTTCGCTGCCTTGAGACCATCACATTTCATGCAGGGCGTTACTGGCCAATAGAGGCTGCAATTTGGGATGCTATTGGTAAGGCGCGCAATACTTCTGTTGCACAGTTATTTGGTGGTGCAACAACTTCTATTCCGGCTTATGCATCAACAGGTGCTGTAATGAACCCCGTTGAAAGAGCGGCATCTGCGCGCCTAATTCGCGATGCAGGTTTTAAGGCAATGAAGATTCGTGTTCCACAAGCTGATTTAGCACTTGGTATTCAAACCTTAGGTGCGATTAGAGATGCTGTTGGCAATGATCTGGAACTAATGGTTGATCTCAATCAAGCCTGGCGCATGCCGGGGGATACTCGTCGTCCATTAGATCTTGTTGATGCGATGCGCTTTATTGATGCCGCAGCAGATTATGGTGTGTATTGGGTAGAAGAGCCGCTACCAATGGAAGATATTGATGGCCTAAAGCGCTTGCGCGGTCGCGGTGTTCGAATCGCAGGTGGCGAAATGGTTCGCACCGAACATGAAATTCTGACTCTGATTGAAAATGATGCCCTAGATGTCATTCAAGCAGATGTGGTGTTAGCTGCTGGATTAGAAAAATCTCGAGTAATTGCAGCCCTGGCTCATTCTCGCAATCACATGTTCACACCTCACACCTGGTCCAATGGTTATGGCCTAGTTGCAAACCTTCATGTGACAGCAGGTATTGGTGGGGCACCATTTATTGAATTTCCATATGACCCTCCAACCTGGGATGTGGATCGCAGAGACTTCCTGATGGAAAAACCTCTAACAGTTGGCAAGGATGGTTTACTTCATGTTCCTGCAGGTCCTGGTTTTGGTGTTGAGCCAAACTGGAAATACTTTAAAAGCTCTGTTGCCTAAGAATATTTAAGGAGATTTAGATGTCTGTGGATTTTTCTACCTGGGTTAAACGTGCCGAGGCGCTAAAGCCTGAATCACGTTTATATATCAACGGTAGCTATGTTGATGCAGCATCTGGAAAAACCTTTGATGACATTAGCGCCAGAGATCAAAGAGTTATTGCAAAGATTGCAGCAGGAGATACCGAAGATATTAACCGCGCAGTTGCCGCAGGCTTAAAGGCCTTTGAGGCGGGCACGTGGAGCGAAATGAATCCGCGTGATAAAAAGGCAATCATGCTCAAATGGGCAGATTTGATTCGTGAGCATCAAGAAGAGCTGGCACTGCTTGAAACACTAGATGTGGGCAAGCCAATTAGTGATTCCTTAAATGTTGATGTGATGGGTGCTGCGCGCACCGTGCAGTGGTATGGCGAGGCAATTGATAAGACTTACGATGAAATTGCACCTGCTCCGCGCAACGCTTTAGCGATGATTACACGAGAGCCGTTAGGTGTTGTTGGCGCAGTTGTGCCATGGAACTACCCAATGATTATTTCAGCGTGGAAAGTTGCACCGGCACTTGCTATGGGAAATAGCGTGGTTTTAAAGCCAGCAGAGCAATCATCACTGTCTGCGCTTTTGTTAGCACGTCTTGCAACAGAGGCGGGATTGCCAGATGGCGTCTTTAACGTGGTGCCAGGCCTTGGCGCAGAAGCTGGTCAAGCACTTGCACGTCATATGGATGTTGCAAAGATCGCCTTTACCGGAAGTGGTCCAACGGGGCGCAAAATGATGCAGTATGCAGCTGAATCAAACATGAAGCAGGTTGCACTAGAACTTGGTGGCAAGAGTCCACAGGTTGTTCTAGATGATGTCAGAGATCTAGATGCTGCAGCATCTGCAATTGGTTGGGGTATTTATTACAACGCTGGCCAGACCTGTAATGCGGGCTCTCGAGTCATTGTGCAGGGACAAAAGATTAAAGAAGAGCTACATGCCAAGCTCTCAGAGTTTATTAAGACCTTTACAGTCGGAGATTGCCTAGATCCTGCAACTTTGATGGGGCCGATTATTTCGACCCAACAAAGAGATCGCGTTAATCACTACCTCGATATGGTGGGACACAACGGTGAGAAGTTTGTTTATGGCGGTGCTAACAAAGAGTCAACAACGATTCAGCCAACTCTAATTGATTCGGTCAAGCATGACAGTGTCATTGCCCAAGAAGAAATCTTTGGACCAGTTCTAGTGTCAATTGATGCCACAGATGAGGCAGATGCACTGCGCAAAGCAAATGGCACTGAGTATGGCTTGGCTGCCTCTGTCTGGAGTCGGGATGTGGCACGAGCACATAACTTTGCACGCAAACTTCGTGCCGGCACAGTGTGGGTCAATACCTTTGATATGAGTGATGTGATCACACCTTTTGGTGGTTTCAAGGGATCAGGTGCTGGTCGTGACAAGTCACTTCATGCTTTAGATACATACAGTGCATTAAAAACAACGTGGGTCGACCTCAACTAAGGAGCATGAACGTGAAAGTAGCTTTTATCGGAACAGGCAGCATGGGCGGAAGCATGTCTCGCAACCTTGCCGCAGCCGGAATAGATATTTCAGTCTTTGATTTAAACGCTGAATCAATGCAAAAGCCAGTTGCAGCAGGTGCTAAGGCTGCCAGCAGTGGCGTTGATTGCGTGATTGGGGCAGATGTTTTAATCACCATGCTGCCAACACCTGCTGCCATTGAAGGCTGCATGATTGCCGGCGGTGTTGCAGCAGCCATGAAGCCAGGATCGATGTGGATTGATATGTCCACATCTGTTCCAGAAACTGCTGCGCTAGTTGAAAAGTCATTGGACAAGTCGGTCAGAATTATTGATGCACCAGTTGCCGGTATGTCAGTTGGCGCAGACAAAGGAACGATGTCGATCTTTGCCGGAGGTGAAGAAGCAGACTTTGCAAAGGCTAAACCGCTCTTTGACATTATGGGAGATCCAGAGAAGTTCTTTAATTGTGGCAAGCGCGGTACTGGCTATGCGGTCAAGCTGGTCTTAAACATGTTGTGGTTTAACACCTTTGTGGCAACAACTGAAGCTTTGCTTTTGGGTGTTAAGGCTGGCGTGGACCTAGAAAC
>DAIMGQ010000041.1:3472-7708 GCA_036723815.1 Candidatus Planktophila sp. | reverse complement strand
TCTGAAGCATATGAAATCTTGTCTGATCCTAAAAAGCGCGCTGAATATGATGAAGCACGATCACTGTTTGAAAGAGGTGGCTTCCGTGCACCACAAGGCGGCGGCTTCCAAGGTGGAGATTTCCATGATGTATTTGGTGGCGGAAACCCACAAGATATCTTTGCAAATTTGTTTGGCAATGCCGCACGTCGTGGACCACGCAAAGGTCAAGATCTACAGACTGAAGCAACTATTACCTTCCGTGAATCAGTATTTGGAACAACACTTGATCTGCGTTTAGCAACTGATAGAGGACAAGCACAAAACATTTCTGCGCGTGTTCCAACTGGTGTTACTGATGGCGCAAAGATTCGCGTTAAAGGCAAAGGCGCACAAGGTGAAGCAGGTCCTGGCGATTTGTTTATTCAACTACACGTTAAGCCCCACCCAATCTTTTCTCGCAAAGGTGAAAACTTAACAATTACTTTGCCAGTTACTTTTGCAGAAGCTGCATTAGGCGCAGACATTAAGGTGCCAACCATGGCTGGAGATGATGTAACAGTGCGTATTGCACCTGGCACACCTAACGGTCGCACACTTCGTGTGAAAGGCCGTGGCATCACAAAAGGGAGTACCACAGGCGACTTATTGGTCACCGTTGAGGTTCAGGTCCCACAGCGCGTTGATGGCAAAGCATTAGATGCTTTGAAAACTTTTGCAGAAGAAACATCTAGTGAGGATGTTCGCGCAGATTTCACAACTAAGGCAAAAATATGAGCGAAGAGATCAAGAACAATCAGCCAGATGATGATGCTGGCGTCTATGTGATTTCAGTTGCTGCAGAGATTTCTGGCATGCATCCACAAACTTTGCGCCAATACGACAAGTTAGGTTTGGTTTCACCATCCCGCACAGAAGGACGTAATCGTCGTTACTCATTACGCGATATTGCACTACTGCGCGTAGTTCAAAAGCTTGTTGGCGAAGGAATCAACCACGCAGGTATCAAGCGAATTATTGAGTTGGAGTCAGCTGTTGCAAATATGGCAGTTGAGGTTGCCCAGCTTCGTATTGAGGTAAACGCGCTGATTGAACAAAACCCGCCTAAGGGTTTAGTAACACGTCGTAAAAACGAAGTAATTATTTACAAAGAAGATTAATTAAAAAAGTTAACTCGCCCAGTCCACTTGCCAAGTGTTGGTTCAACCGGTGAGTTAAGCACCTTTTCAATAACCGTTGCATAAACATCGCGGAAATCTGTTGTTACCGCCAAGTCACCCTTATACAAATTCTTCAGTGATGGTTGTTCTCCATAGAAGCCACCCTTGACCGCATTGCCAATCAAAAACATAGGTCCGGCAGTTCCATGGTCAGTTCCATCTGAACCGTTACCAATTACACGGCGACCAAATTCGCTATAGACCATAATTGTCACATCATTGCTACGTGTTGTTGCTTTTAGTTGACCCATAAACCGTGACAAAGAATCTGAAACAGTGCCAAGCAATGATGCTTGCGCATTTGCTTCATTAGCGTGAGTATCAAAACCACCTAGCGACACGGACCACACCTTTGTAGGAGATCCTGCTGCAATTAGCTTTGCGACAACGTCTAGCTGTTGGGCCAAATTGCTATCTCCGCCAGCGTTTCCGCCATTGGTTGTAGGCAACTCTGGTGGCACAGGAGCTGGCGATTTGAGTACTGGTTGCACATTTGTAGAAACGCTAAACAAGTTACGCATGGATGTTGCTGCAGCTGCCATCAACTTTGAATCTTTAGCAACAGGACGTGAAAGCTTGAGGCACTGTGCTGCTAAATCACCCTTTGGAATTACTAAACCGCCCAATGGAAGTGCTGCGCCTGAACGTTTGTTACCTGCAAATACTGGCGGTAATACTGAACCAAGTGAGATTGCAAGCATTGGTTCTTCTGGTTGTGTATCAATCCATCGACCAATCCAGCCGGAATTTATATTCTTTGCAGGTGATGCGGTTTGCCACTTAGCCATTGATGAGAAGTGGGAGCGATCTGGGTTTGGATAACCAACACCTCGAACAATTGCAACCTTCTTTTGATCCCACAAAGATTTCAAACCCTTCATAGCAGGATTTAATGCAAGTTCAGCACTAAGAGGCAAAACAACTTCTTGCTTATATGCAAGTTCAGGTCGTAGTGAGTAATACAAAGGATCTGTGTATGGGACAACGGTGTTTAAACCATCATTGCCACCATACAAAGTAACAATGACAAGAATCGGAGTATTTGCTGGTAGAGGACGACTAATTGCAGCTTGTGCGATGTCATCGATACTAAGTAACGGCGCTGCCGCACCAACTGCAACTGCGCCCGTTGTGAGTTTTAGAAACTTTCTTCTGGTAACTGTATCCATGATTGTCTCCTATGCACTCACGATAAATTCGGGGCTACACAATGCAAGCAAAGCAAACTGCGCCGGATCTGACATTGAGTTGCGAAGTGCTGCCTGTGTTCGTGGACTCCATTCAGCAACACCCAACCAATCAGCACTCTTTAGAACACGGTTTGCTTCGGGTATTTCAAGCAATCCGCGCAATGAACTTTGCTTGATTAACCATGTTGCAAATGCGATGCGGTACTGGACAGATGCTGAGGACAACCAAGCCTCTCCTGCTGGCCATCCGCCCACATTTGGTGGGCTAAAAGGCACTTGGTTTAACTGATTTAAGTAGTTAATCAGTTGTGCAGGAGTCTTTAGATTTGATGGCGTTAGTTCTAGTGCTCTGCAGGCTGCAATAAACCATTCAACGGGAGCTTTTACTAAATCATTTTTGACGTCACCAACAGCTGGATCTTGAACCATTGCTTTGACAGCAGCAGAAATGTCTCTGGTTGCAAAGGCTTTTTTGGGACCAAATGAGGCGGGCATGCTTTCCGTACTTGAAATAAATCGGTACCACAAACGCTCTGCAATAAATGTTGCGCAATCTTCGCGAGCTACCAAGAAATCAGAAAGTTCTTCACCATTAAATGGTTTTGTAGTTCCAAGAATAGTAATTGGATTTGGGTCGTGTCGCTTTGGATTGAAAGTTAGTGTTCCGGAGTAATTAACGACTTGATATCCAGTGAGCGCACGAGCAGCAGCTTTAACATCATCTTCGCTGTAGCGGTCAACACCAAGAACAAAAAGCTCCATTAGTTCGCGACCTAAATTTTCATTAGGTGCAACCAAAGTACTGTCCTGACCATCTAGCCAATATTGCAATGCACTGTCATTTATCATCGCACGCGACATGTCTTTAAAATTACCTAAACAGTGAGTTCGCAATGTTTTGTTTTGATTAAACATTGGCAAAGCAAAATTCACTTTGTCGATAGAAGTTGCCCAATGGCCATGCCAAAACCATGTCATACGTTCTGTCAGACCATGATCACTCATTGCCATGCGATCTAGCCACCACAGTACTAATTGCTGATTTTGAAATCGAATAGCGATTGCATAAGGAACGATCTCTTTGCTATTTGCAGCCGGACGTTTCCCTAAATCGGTTATCTCTGGAACGACCACTGCTGCAGCTCCAGCATCAACTGGCGGAACTGTTAGAACCTTTGCTCGTGTTGCAACAAGTCCATCTTTAAGAGCTTGTGCGTATTCACCCGGACGAGGTCCAAAGCCAAAGCGCTGCAACAATCGTGAGGTTTCTAGCCTCTGTTCATTCATGTCGTCACTGTAGAGAAGAACCCTCACCACGGTAAGGTTTAAGTATGAATTCACGCGAAACACTCAGAGAACAGATTCTTACCAAGGCGGTTGTGCATGGAAAGGTCATTCTTTCCAGCGGCAAAGAGGCCGATTACTACGTAGATCTGCGTCGCGTCACATTGGATTCACAGGCAGCCCCGCTAGTTGGTCAGGTCATGTTGGATCTAACGAAAGACCTTGATTACGAAGCAGTTGGGGGCTTGACACTGGGCGCAGATCCAGTTGCAACAGCGATGATGCATGTGGCAGCTGCGCAAGGTAAAAAGATTGATTCTTTTGTAGTTCGTAAAGCTGAAAAAGCACATGGTTTACAGCGCCGCATTGAAGGACCAGATGTTAAAGGCAAGCGCGTTTTAGCAGTTGAAGACACATCAACAACCGGTGGATCTGTTCTAACTGCTGTTGAGGCGTTAGTTGAAGCGGGTGCAATAGTTGTTGGCGTTGCAGTAATTGTTGAACGTGGCGCAGAACCAAAGATTAAAGAAGCAGGCTATGAATACCGCGCTGCTTATCAGTTA
>DAIMGQ010000041.1:0-3372 GCA_036723815.1 Candidatus Planktophila sp. | reverse complement strand
GGCATCAAAAAGGTTCATACAGGCAGGCTATCTCACGCGTGGGGCTGGACAGTTATCAAATCGTTGTAGTTATACATACTTTTGCATGACATTTGCCTTGCTCCTGCGAACCCCTCGCACAAGAATTGACCCACCACGGGATGCGGGCTTCATAGGGAGCCCGGACCGCTGACCCCTTAAGGATAAAAATGAAAAGAAAAGGTTTAGTCGCGCTTGTTGGCGCAGCAGCTCTTTCTCTCGTTGCTTCATTGGTAACAACAACTTCAGCTTCTGCTGCAGTTAACTGTGATCCATATGCTGGCTACAAGATGATGAAGGGCAAGACAGTAACAATCTTTACATCAATTCTAGAACCAGAATTAACAACTCTTAATACTGCAATGAAGGATTTCCAAACTTGCACAGGTATCAAGATCAAGATCGAAGGATCAAACCAGTTCGAAGCATTGCTACCAGTTCGTGTTAAGGGTAACAACGCACCAGATCTAGCGTGGATCCCACAGCCAGGTCTTCTTGCAAAGCTAGTTGAAACAGGCAAAGTAAAGCTTGCACCAAAGTCTGTTGTTGCTAACGTTGACAAGTACTGGTCAAAGTCTTGGAAAGATTACGGAACTGTAAAGGGCAAGTTCTACGCAGCTCCATTCGGTTCAAACATGAAGTCACTTGTTTGGTACTCACCAAAGCAATTCACAAAGAATGGTTACAAGGTTCCAACAACTTGGGCTGAAATGACAGCACTTGCTGACACCATGGCAGGAAAGGGACAGATCGCATTCTGCGGTGGTCTTGGTTCTGGTGGAGCAACAGGTTGGCCAGCAACTGACTGGGTAGAGCAGATTGTTCTACGCGATCACGGTTCAGCTGTATACAACGGTTGGGTAAACCACACTGTTAAGTTCTCAGATCCACGCATCGTTTCATCTATGGAGAAGGTTGCATCATGGATGCAGAATCCAAAGTGGGTTGGAAACGTTAAGGGAATCGCTACAACTACATTCCAGGATGCAGGTAAGGGAATTCCTGATGGTAAGTGCATGATGCTTCAGCAGGCTTCTTTCTACGGAAACATCATTGCTGAGTCAGGCGCAACAATCTCACCAACAGGTGATGCATTTGCGTTCTACCTACCAGCTACAAACTCAAAGGTAACTGTTCCAGTTGTCGGTGGTGGAGAGTTCACAGCAGCTTTCGCATCACGTCCTGAGGTAGTAGCAGTTCAGACATACCTATCATCTGCAACATTTGCTACATCACGTGTTCAGCTTGATAACTGGATCTCTGCAAACAGCGGTGTACCACTAGCTGCTTACAAGAACCCAGTAGATAAGTTGTCAGCAACATACCTATCAAATCCAAAGTCAACATTTGGATTCGACGCATCTGACTTAATGCCAGCTGCTGTCGGTGCAGGTGCAGAGTGGAAGGAATTCACCGCTTGGTTCGGTGAAGGAAAGTCCATTGCTGATGTTGTAAAGGCAATCGACGCTGCTTGGCCAAAGAGCTAATACAGCGCAATAAGTAATACAGAGGAGGCCACCTTTACGGGTGGCCTCCTCTGTACTTAAACTTCAATAATCAGAAGTAACTTTTTTAACTAGCTAGAAAGGTGAAATAAGAAATGTCAGAATTTCTTTCGACAAATATTCCTAAGTTCACCTCAGCGTTTTCTGCTATTGCAATCTTTTTTATTGTTCTCGGATTAATTTTCACAATTGCAGGACGGGCAAATGGTAAAAAAGCGCGACCTATTGCCTTAGTGATCTTTTTAGCTCCAGCGCTTCTACTAATGCTTGCCGGTGTTGTAATTCCCGGCATTCGAACAATTCTCTTTAGTTTTATGAATCCAGATTCAAATGAGTTTATTGGGCTTGGCAATTATCAATGGATGCTTGAAGATCCAAACATTAAAACAATCATGATCAACACAATCTTGTGGATCTTGGTTGTGCCTCTATTTACGGCAGCACTTGGTCTGTTGCTGGCAGTTATGTTGGATCGCATTAAGCATGAATCCATCCCAAAATCACTGTTATTTATGCCTATGGCGATCTCATTTGTAGGCGCTTCAATTATCTTCAAGTTTGTTTATGAATATAACGAACCAGGCGATGTACAAATAGGTTTGTTAAGTGCTGTTGTTGAATTCTTTGGAATGACACCAAGTGACTGGATGCTCTCAAAGCCACTTAATACTTTCTTGTTGATGATTATTTACGTTTGGACCCAGATGGGCTTCGGAATGGTTATTTTGTCAGCTGCGATCAAGGGCGTGCCTTCAGATATCGTTGAAGCATCAGCCCTTGATGGTGCTCACGGCTGGCGTTTATTCCGCAACATCACCTTCCCAATGGTTAAGGGAACCTTCGTCGTGGTGCTTGCAACCGGTGTTGTGGGCGCGCTCAAGGTTTTCGACATCGTTCGCACAATGACCGGTGGAAACTTTAGTACCAACGTGCTTGCAAATGAGATGTACTCACAGACCTTCGTTCAATTTGATCAAGGTAAGGGTTCTGCACTTGCCGTTGTTCTCTTCTTGTTGGTGGCCCCAATTCTGATCTACAACATCCAATCATTGCGAAAGGAGCGTACTCACTAATGGCAAAGAAGCTCGCTGAGCACACTCCTGGTCGCAAGATCTTCTCAAGCAAGATCGCAACGGTAGTAGTTTGGTTTGTCACCTTCGTGTGGACCGTCCCAACACTTGGATTGCTTGTAACTTCATTTAAAGATGATAAAAAGATTCTTGGAGAAGCATGGTGGATTTCACTGTTGCATCCAGATTTCACCTTTGCAAATTACAAGGGTGTATTCCTGGGTGATGGCACAGAGTCATTAAGTGCCGGAGTTCTTCCTTACTTTATTAACTCCATTGTCATTACTCTGCCAGCAACAATCTTTCCGATTGCAATCGCAACCATGGCTGCTTACGCACTTGCCTGGATTCGATTCCGCGGCAGCGACTTCCTATTTTTCTCAATATTTGCGCTGCAGGTAGTGCCTTTGCAGATGGCCTTAATCCCGCTTCTTTTGCTCTTCACAGGTGGCGCACACATTGGATCAATTCCAATCTTCCCGGCACTTGGTATCGCAGGAGATTTTGCAGGTATTTGGTTACCTCACACAATGTTTGCGTTGCCATTAGCAATCTATTTACTTCACAACTTCATTGCAGGCTTGCCACGTGATTTGATGGAGGCTGCATATGTTGATGGGGCAAACCACTTCACGGTATTCCGTCGTATCGTTTTGCCACTTGCAGTACCTGGCATTGCATCAATTGCGATCTTCCAGTTCTTGTGGGTGTGGAATGACTTACTTGTTGCACTCACCTTTGCATCAGGCACAGAAGAGGTTGCACCAATTAACAGCAAG
>DAIMGQ010000040.1:0-8602 GCA_036723815.1 Candidatus Planktophila sp. | reverse complement strand
ACAACATCTGACACCTTGAGCCATGGCTGTGGTGACATCACTTTGGAAACTTGAGGTGCAAATGCGGGGGATGAGAGGAGAACATCTAGCGTTGATCCGTCTGCGACGATGTCTCCATCGGCTAAGAACAGAACCCGTGTAGCCAACTCAGCGACTAACTCAACATCATGTGTTGCAAGAACTACACACTTATTAGTTGCTCGAGCGAACTCAATCAGAATTGTTGTCAGCTCTTTCTTTGCTTGATAATCAAGACCACGAGTTGGTTCATCAAGGATTAATACAGCAGGGTTAGATGACAAGACAATGCTCAAGGCAAGACCCAACCTTTGACCCTCAGATAGATCGCGTGGGTGGGTGGTGGGAGATATTCCAGGTACTAACTGCTGCAAGATTTGAGCGGTAGTGCCGCTCGGAATTTGATTATCTTTATCGGCTTGTTCACATTCTGTCTGCACGCTTTGCCCGTAGAGAAGATCACTTGGCTCTTGTGGGATGAAACCGATCGAGGTTCTGCGCTCTTTGCCTTTGAGGTTTCGTGGATCAGAGCCAGAGACATCGACAGATCCAGAACTCAAATTCGAAACACCTGCAAGGGACTTTAGAAGTGAACTCTTACCTGCGCCATTTCGTCCCATAATGGCAACGATCTCATTAGTGGAAATAGTTGTACTTACAGAATTCAGGGCGCACTTACCTTCATAGGTCACAGAAAGGTTTCGTACTTGAATTATTGGATCTCCAGCATTCGAGTGAACTGCATCGGTGGACACATAATCTTTCTCTCGGATCTCTGCAGTCATTCTTCGCATTTCGCGAACAGAGACACCGATTTCCTTTAAACCAAGAGCGCGAGCCAAGTGAACGATGGGGGGTGCTATGGGAGAGTGCATCAAGATCTCTTCAGGTGTTCCTACTTGTGTCACGCCAACTCCATTGATGTGAACAATCCGATCAGCAAATTGAATAACGCGCTCTAACTTATGTTCGGCAATTACAACCGTCAGACTCAAGTCATGGACTAGGCGGTGCAATATGGAGAGAACTTCTTCGGCTGCGATCGGATCTAATGCGCTGGTCGGTTCATCTAGAACTAAAACTTTTGGGTGGGCAACTAATGCAGAACCAATTGCAACTCTTTGTTGTTCGCCGCCACTTAATGTGGCTATGGCTCGATCACGAAGTGGCGAAAGACTTAGTAGATCTAAAACTTCTTCAACACGTTTGCGCATTACATCTGGTGGGAGATTTAACGTTTCCATGCCAAAGGCCAGCTCTTCTTCAACAGTATCTGCCACGAAACCGTTAGCTGGATTTTGACCAACAATTCCGATCAGGTGAGCCATGCCGCCGGGCTTAACTAGCTGCGTGGAATGTCCATCGACGCTCACATCACCAGCCAAAATTCCGCCTGTGTGGTGAGGAACTAAGCCATTAATTAGCCGCAGAAGTGAAGATTTACCAGATCCTGTTGGACCAATGACAAGAACCATCTCACCTTCTGCTATTTGAAGGTTTAAGTTTTCTAAAACAGTTGTTGTTGAATTCGGGTAAATGAGTGAAACATTTGAAAACTTAATCATGACAAACCGAGAACTATCAGCGAAGAGAAAACGACTGCAGAGTCAGCAGCACGCCATTTAATCGGGCGGTATCGAGATCGCTTTTTGCTCACACCATAACCACGACTATCCATGGCAGCAGCCAGATCTAATGATCTTGCAAGAGATTCCTCAAGTAGTGGGATTGCAACTCGTCGCCATGATGTAAAGCCTCGTAAAGATTGTCCGCGCAGTTTTTGTGCTTGGCGAATTCGAGAGACTGAAGTTACAAGCTGTGGAAGTACCGAGGTCGCGATGACTATAGAAATGCCAAACTCATAAATGTAGACGGGGAGTACTCGCAATAAACGGTGCGGACTAGTTAAGGAAGCTGCGGCTCCAAAGATGACGATGATTGCGCAAATCAAAACACCTTCACTCAAGGCTGAAGTTAAGCGCTCTGCCGTAACAGTTCCACCAATGCGAATTCCAGGCATCCAGCTAGGTAGTGGAAGTATCGGGAGAGTGAAGAGTGTGGTCCCTGGGATTGGCACACCGATCAGAACGCCGATGAGTGTTCTAACCAGCAGAATCCAAGCCGATACCTTCAAGGTCCAATTAAAGCTCTTACCCCAAGGGGCGCTGTCGCGATTAGCAAAAACGACAACTGCCACTGCGCCCACACAACTTATGGTGAACACGGTGCTATCAAATCGAATGACTGCAATAGCCAAACCGATAGCCCATATCCACCAGGTCAGTGGGTGCAGTGACAGTTTTGCCATCAACTACTTCTTGATCAGAGCTTTGGGGGTTGCGATTTCAACACCACACTCTTTTGCTGGATAACCAGCTAGACCACAAATCAAACCTGAACCTGCGGCACGGATCTTTGTCACTTGTCCTAAGACATCGATGCCTTGAGATTCCTTGGCTGTTCGAACACACGTTGTAATTGTCTTCTTAACTTTTTCACCCTTAGGTGCATAGGTAGCAGATCCGAAATCAATCACTACCGCAATTCGCTTCGTGTCTTTATCTGCTTTAACGCCGGCGCAAATCTTCTTGAAATCAGGCTTGACGCGTGGCTCAACGGATGGAATGTCATCGGAGCTAAATACAAAGGACCATCCTTCAACAGCGCCGTCAGCGATATCAACTGTTGGCCCTGTCATTGCTGCAGTCCATGCGGTTTTGCCTGGGGCTGTTTGGAAATATCCCCAGTAACGCCAACCTTTATCTGCAGCTTGCGCAGAAGGCGTGATGAATGTGGAGATGAGAATCATTGCTAGAACTATTTTGAACTTCATTGCTGTGGGGCCTCTCGAATTTGAAAGAGTCTCACAGGGAGTGAACCGCACATAGGTAGGACGAATTACTCGACACTTCTAGTGGTAGGAGCACACCCCGCAAACCTCGGCGGGTGTTTGTCTCATCTGCACTTGCTAGGTAATCCGACTTATCTCGAAATGATCATTATTCATTTGGAGATTCACGGTTGCGGGTCAGCGTCGGATTTTCACCGAACTTCCCCCACCAAGTGAGCTATTAAGTTGTAGGCGAACCAAACCATAACCCCATGGGGTTGGCAACTAGGCGCGCTAGTCATAGGCTTGCGCTCATGGAATACAGACGCCTTGGCAGTACCGGAATGTACGTTTCTGAAATCTCATACGGAAACTGGATCACTCACGGAAACCAGATTGAATCAGATGCGGCAATCAAGTGCGTGAAAGCTGCCCTTGAAGTTGGAATTACCACCTTCGATACTGCAGATGTTTATGCAGGTACAAAAGCTGAGACTGTTTTGGGTAAAGCACTCAAGGGCGTAAAGCGTGAGTCATATGAATTGTTCACCAAGGTGTATTGGCCTACTGGTTCAGGAAAAAATGATCGTGGACTTTCTCGCAAGCACATCATCGAGTCGTGTAATGCATCCCTGAAGCGACTTCAGACAGATCACATTGATCTCTATCAGATGCACCGCTTTGATTATGAGACACCTATCGAAGAATCATTAAGCGCATTTGATGATTTGATCCGTGCTGGAAAGGTTCATTACATTGGTTTTTCAGAGTGGAACGCGGAACAAATCAAATCAGCACTAGCGATTCAAGATGCCCGTGGTTACAACCGCTTTGTTTCAAGTCAGCCGCAGTATTCAGCTTTGTGGCGCGTCATTGAGGCCGAGGTTGTGCCGCTTTCCCAAAAAGAGGGTATCGGCCAGATCGTATGGTCACCAATGGCTCAAGGAATTTTGACCGGTAAGTACTTGCCCGGAAAGAAAGCTCCAGCCGGATCTCGCGCAACTGACAAGGGCAGCGGTGCAAACATGATCAAGGGTTGGATGCGCGAAGAAGTTTTGGAAGCGGTTCAGAAGTTAAAGCCAATTGCAGACGGCGTTGGATTAACTATGGGCCAGCTCGCAATTGCATGGGTGCTTCAAAATCCAAATGTATCCAGTGCAATCATGGGTGCGACTAAGCCTAAGCAGGTGAAAGAAAACGTGAAGGCATCTGGAGTAAAACTAGATGCAGCTGTCATGAAGACAATTGACGCAGCACTGGGTACTCTTCCAGAGCGCGATCCCAAGAAGAATGAAAGCCCGAATCCTCGCGCTTAACTCTTCTTTTTGCTGATTGATACTTGAGGATGTGGCGCACGAAGGCGTCGCATCTGAGTTGATCTAAGCCAGGCATACATTCCTAGACCCTTAGTTGGGGTGCCGGGGAATTGCTCTTCGACAGCTTTACGGATTTTCCGTGACAATAGGATTCCATCAACAACTGCGATGATTAACATCGCATACATCAATGCGATTGCTCCCAGTTGAATAGCGGGAACCTGGAAAAGAGTTAGAACTAGAACCACGAAAATTGTGGGTAGAAAGTATTCACCGGTTGAGCGGCGAGAATCGACGTAGTTTCGAACAAAACGTCGAGCAGGCCCACGATCTCTAAGTGGCAATGCAGCTTCATCTCCGCGAAGGTAAGCAGCGCGCTGAGCAATTCGATCTTGCTTGGCTAACGCTTTAGAAGCTCGCTTCTGGTCTTTAGTGACAATAGGTGCGAGGGAGGAAACTTTGCGTTTTGACTCAGCCTCTTTGCGCTTTGGGGTAGGTCGGCCCTTGCTCTCATGTGAACTCATGGCATAACTATAGAGGCCGTGTTGAACCGCTCCTCAACTCGCTAGCCAGACACAGGGGGAGTAGGCTTTGCTCAGGAGTCAATCAAGGAGAGTGCAATGACAACTGAAGCAACGACAACAACTGGAATTCAGCTAACTGATGTGGCCGCCGCAAAGGTGTCTGCCCTATTGGCTCAAGAGGGACGCGACGATTTGAATCTACGTGTTGCTGTGCAGCCAGGTGGATGCTCAGGGCTTAAGTATCAGCTCTACTTTGATGACCGCAATATGGAAGGTGACATTGTGCGCGAATTTGGCGCAGTAAAGGTAATTACCGACAAGATGAGCGATCCGTATCTTTCAGGTGCAACGATCGATTTCGTAGACACAATTGAAAAGCAGGGATTTACTATTGATAATCCTCAGGCACAAGGTTCTTGTGCTTGTGGCGATTCATTTAACTAAGTATTTGCGCTTTTCGCATTAGTATCCCCACATGAAAATTGGTGTAGCGGGATCTGTCGGTCTTGATCATTTAATGACCTTTTCCGGAAAGTTCACCGACTCACTCGTCGCGGGATCTTTGCAAAAAGTTTCACTGTCGTTTCTTGTCGATAGTTTAGATGTGCGCCGTGGAGGCTGCGCAGCAAATATTGCTTTCGGAATGGGTGTACTTGGATTAAATCCAATTTTGATTGCAGCCGTTGGCAAAGACTGGGCCGATTACGATGCTTGGCTTTCACGTCATGGCGTTAATACCTCACACGTTTTAGTATCAACAACGCTTCACACCGCCCACTTTGTAGTCACAACCGATCAAGAGCTCAATCAGATTGCATCCTTTTTTCCAGGGGCAATGTCTGAGGCTCGAAACATTGAGTTAAGTCCAATCATGGAAAAGGTTGGCCGCTTGGACATGATGGTCATTTCACCTGATGACCCAGAAGCAATGCTGCGCCACTCTGAAGTCTGTCGCCAACAGGGCATCGCATTTGCCGCAGACCCTTCACAGCAGATGGCACGAATGACAGGTGAAGAAATTAAGTTGCTGATTGAGGGTGCGGCTTACCTGTTTCTCAATGAGTACGAACTGGCCCTAGCCATGCAAAAAACAGGATGGACGGACCGCGAAATTTTGGAGCGCGTTAAGTATCGAGTGGTGACCTTAGGTTCAAAGGGTGCAAAGGTAGAAAGTGCCGAGGGCGAATTTGTTCAAGTTGGCTGCCCCAAAGAAAACTCCAAAATCGACCCAACTGGTGTAGGCGATTCCTTTAGATCAGGTTTTATTGCCGGACTTGCATGGGGCTTAACCCATGAGCGCTGTGCCCAGTTAGGTGCATTGATCGCGACGTATGTCATCGAAACTTTGGGCACTCAGGAATACCGCTTTACAAAGCCGGAGTTCATCGCTCGATTTGCCGCCGCTTATGGCCAAACCGCAGCGGATGAAATTGCACTTTATCTGACCTAGTTTTTGCACATTTGGATGTGAGGAGCGCCACCACTCCCAGCGATTGGGCTCGTGCGACGCTAAGGGCCAATACAAACTATCCTTTACCCCATGCCTCGCACCTTGTTTTCGCGCTTACGAGCACAGCTCCTACTCCTTCCAGTTCTGCTGCTTACAGGTTGCTCAACAAGTATGGATTGGGGATTTCCCGAGGGGGCTTCAAGCGTTAATGACGCATCGCTTTCTTTGTGGCAAGGAGCATGGATTGCCGCAGGTGTTGTTGGAGTTGTCACATTAATTTTGATTTTATGGCCAGCGGTTTTTCACCGCGGGAAAAAAGACGGACCGGAGTTTCCAAAGCAAACTCAATACAACGTTCCCGTTGAGATCGCATACACAATCATTCCATTCATCATTGTTGCGGTGCTTTTCTATTACACAATTGAGCGACAAAACATAATTACTGAAAAGACTGATACCTACGCACATGAAATTACTGTTGAAGGTTTTCAGTGGTCTTGGCAGTTTGGCTACCCAGAGGCTGGACCTAAGGCGGTTGTAACTGGTACTCCTACACAACCTCCGACTTTGGTTGTGCCGCTGGGAGAACGAGTCCGATACACAATAACTTCAAATGATGTTGTTCATGGATTCTGGATTCCAGCTTTCATGATTCAAATGCAAAATCTTCCAGGTGTCACCAATGAACTTGAATTTACTGCAAACAAATTAGGTGAGTTCCCTGGACGCTGCAACATTCTCTGTGGACGCAATCACTCGCAAATGCTTTTCACCGTCAAAGTGGTTACACCTGCAGAATACGATACTTATTTAGAAACACTTAAGGGGAGCCAAGCATGACAACCTATGCAGAACGTCCTACGACAACTCTGAATGCGCCAATGCCTACTGCTAAGGGAAGGTCCTTTGTAAAGTGGATTACCTCTACTGATCATAAGACGATCGGTTACATGTATCTGATGACATCATTCGCCTGGTTCTTAATTGCAGGTGTTTTGGCGCTGGTTCTACGTGCTGAATTAGCACGCCCAGGAATGCAGTTCTTGAGCAACGAGCAGTACAACCAGATCTTTACCATGCACGGAACGATCATGCTTTTGATGTTTGCAACCCCGTTGTTCGTGGGTTTTGCAAATGTCATTATGCCGCTTCAGATTGGTGCGGCAGATGTTGCATTTCCTCGTTTAAACATGTTCTCTTATTGGTTGTTCCTTTTCGGAGGTTTAATGACCTTTGCTGGATTCCTATCTCCAGGAGGTGCGGCATCATTTGGTTGGACTGCATATGCGCCACTGTCTAACTCAGATTACTCGCCAGGAATTGGTGGTGATCTTTGGTTGATTGGTCTTGCAATCAGTGGTGTTGGAACAATTTTGGGTGGCGTTAATTTCATTACAACAATTTTCACGATGCGCGCACCTGGTATGACCATGTTCCGTATGTCAATCTTCTCTTGGAACGTTCTCCTCACTTCAATCTTGGTATTACTTGCATTCCCACCACTGGCAGCTGCTTTCCTAGGGTTAGAAGCAGACCGTCTATATGGTTCGCATTTGTTTGATCCGGCAAATGGTGGAGCCATGCTGTGGCAACATCTATTTTGGTTCTTCGGTCACCCCGAGGTTTATATCCTTGCGCTGCCCTTCTTTGGAATCGTTACTGAAATCTTGCCGGTGTTTTCTCGCAAGCCAATTTTCGGATACCTAGGTCTGATCGCAGCAACAATTGCAATCGCAGCCCTTTCAGTATCGGTATGGGCTCACCACATGTTTGCTAGTGGTCAAGTTCTGCTTCCGTTCTTCTCCTTCATGACTTTCTTGATTGGTATACCTACCGGCGTTAAATTCTTTAACTGGATCGGCACGATGTGGCGAGGTCACGTAACCTTCGAAACTCCAATGTTGTGGGTTATGGGATTCCTTGTGACATTCCTATTCGGTGGTCTAACAGGAATTATTCTTGCTTCACCACCACTTGATTTCGCAGTTTCTGCAAGCTACTTCGTGGTTGCTCACTTCCACTATGTGCTCTTTGGAACAGTAGTGTTCTCAATGTTTGCAGGCTTCTATTTCTGGTGGCCAAAGATGACAGGTCGCATGCTCAATGAGCGTCTTGGCAAGATTCACTTCTGGACGCTATTTGTTGGCTTCCACTTAACTTTCTTGATTCAGCACTGGTTAGGAATCAAGGGATTCCCTCGACGTTATGCTGATTATCTACCAGGTGATGGCTTTACCTTCATGAACACTGTTTCAACGATTGGTTCATTCCTGTTGGCACTTTCGATGATTCCCTTCTTTATCAATGTGTGGATTACTCGTAACTCTCCAAAGGTTGAAGTTGATGATCCTTGGGGTTACGGAAGCTCACTTGAATGGGCGACATCGTGTCCACCACCGCGCCATAATTTCTTGTCGATGCCTCGCATCTCTAGTGAGCGTCCAGCATTTGATTTACATCACCC